>JBFWQW010000005.1:0-68824 GCA_050249235.1 Acidimicrobiia bacterium
GGTGGGCCACCCTGGCGGCGGCCACCTCCACTGCACCGCTCACGAAGATGTGGTCGATGCGACGGCCGTCGAGCCGACCGGAGAAGTCGTGGTTGGTGCCGCCGGCGCCGGCCGGGAGGGCGTTGCGCAGGCCGGCTGCGACCAGCGGGGCCAACTCGTGGTCGCCGGGCTCGGCGTTCAGGTCGCCGAGCACCACCCGGGGAAGGGCCGGGTCGAGCCAGCCCGACAGCTGCTCGAGGCTGCGGCGGCGCCGGTCGGCCGACCGGGCGTCGAGGTGGGTGCAGGCCACCTGGAAGGCCGCGCCCGACGGCGTGGCGAGCACCGCCAGCGTGGCGATCCGGGGGAACCGGGCGCCGGGCAGCCGGGTGCCCGGCCGCCCGTCGTCGGCGCCGTACCAACGGGTCTCCCACGTGACGGGCGTGACGGCGTCCGGGTCGTAGAGGATCGGGTTCCGCTCGCCCCGGCGACCGTCCGTCCGGCCGGCCCCGAGCGACCGGTAGCGGGGCAGGCGGCGCAGCAGCGACCGCTCCTGGAAGCGGTAGACCTCCTGGAGCCCGACCACGTCGGCGCCGAGCTCGTCGATGGCGGCCGCCGCCCGGCGGCGCCGGAAGGGCCAGGCGTGCCGACCGTCGAGGGCCCGCCCGTTGCGGATGTTGAAGGTGGCGACCCGGACCTCCGACACGCTCCGCTCCCCTCGGTCGGCGGGACCGTACCAACCGACCCCGGCGGCGCCCTGCCTAGGATGCAGCGCCATGTGCACGGCCTGCTTCACGCCGTTCGACGCGTTGGCCATGGCCGCCACCGGCGCCACCACCGTCGCCTCGGGCGGCCTCCGCCGGCTCCGCGACGCCGTCGCCGGCCGCACCGGTGCCGACCGCCGGCTGGCCGCGTGGGAGGCCAACCGGGCCTTCGTCACCGGCCTCGGCCTCGACCCGGCGCTCGTGCTCGGTCCACCCCCGACCGCCCCCGTCGCCCGCCCCGACCGGCCCGACCGTCCCGAGCCGGTGAACGAGGCGATGGCGACGGTCGGTGCCTGACCCGCGACCTGCGGGCGAGCCGGCTCCCGGTGCCGGCGCTCCGCCCATCGAGGACGCGCCCCCCGTCGCCTACGTCGCCGCCCTCGTCGTCTACATGGCGCTCGGCTACCTGCTCGGGTCCGTCGTCCTGAACTGGATCGTCGGCCCGCTGTTCCTGCTGCTGGTGCTCCACCTCGTGCCGAAGGCGTGGCCGGCTCGGTCCCGTCGACCATGAGCTGGGCCGCCCACGAGTTCGAGAACTACTTCCTGCAGCGCCACGTCGGCCTGAAGGCGTCGTTCCTCGGGATCTGCGTCGGCACCTTCGCGCCCGACCTGTTCACCAAGGCGCTCGTGTACCAGGCCGACGACCCGGCCCAGTTCCACCGGGGCTGGCCGGGCGTGGGGTTCACCCACTCGCTGGTCTTCGGCGTCGCCTTCGCCCTCGTCGTCCTCACCCTCACCAAGAGCCGGAGCTGGGCGGCCGGCATCCTCATCGGCCAGTGGGCCCACGTCTTCACCGACGTCGCCGACACCGCCGGCGTGATGCCCTTCTTCCCGTTCTCGGCGGAACCGGTGACGATCAGCATGTGGAAGCACGCCGCCGGCGAGGGCCGCTACGGCGACGCCGCCGCCTACTACTCGAGCCTCGGCCTGGCCTGGGACCTCTTCTGGCTGGTCGTCGTGGTGCTCTTCGCCCGGCGGGCGCTGCGAAGCGACTACTTCCGCCAGACCGTCCTCGCCGCCGACCCCCGGGCGTGGGGGTGGCTGGCGCGCCACTTCCACCTGTCGGAGAAGGGCCTGCTGCTGCTCTACCGGGGCTTCTTCTTCTACGGCCTGGGCCGCATGGCGTCGTGGTTCCTCTTCGCCCGGTTCTCCGAGCGGACCCCGCTCCAGCTGGTCTGGGGCGGGCCCCGCTACGTGCCGGGCACCGACCTGTCCGACGCCGGCTGGGTCGAGGTGGCGGTGCGCACCGGCATCGGCGGGCTGCTCTTCGCCGGGTTCCTCTGGCTCCTCTGGCGCACCGTCGCCAGGCGCCTCTGGGAGCGGGCCGGGGATCCACCGCTCGTCGAACGGGGCCCCGGCCTCCGGGCCGTCCTCGAGTGAGCGTTCCGCACGCCTGACAACCCCGGGGTCGTGATCCGGGGGACGCTGACCACCCACGAGGCCATCGACGTCCCCAAGCGGCTGTTCGTCTCGCCCGGGAGCCTCGCCACCCGCACCGATCTGGGCGACGGTGGCTTCGGCAGGATCCAGTTGGCCTGGTTCGACCACTTCCTCCGCGTTGCCGACAACGGCGTGCTCGACGAGGCGCCGGTGCGCCTCTGCCTCATGGGTCGCGAGGAGTACGTGGACGAGCCGGCCTGGCCGGGCCGGGCTCAGCCGCCGGCGCCGGCAGGCGCCGGCTCGGGTGAGCGGGCCGGCGGGTCGTTCAAGGCGGCCTCGTGGGCGGCCAGGAGGTCGGGGAAGGCGGACACCTTGCCGTCCCAGCCCGTGACCACGACGTCGTGGCGACCGAGGGCGGCCGCCATCCACGCCTGCTTGGCCTTGGTGCGGGCCACCGGGCCGTCCGACGCGGTCACGCCCGCCAGCACGACCGTCGCCTCGAAGCGCTTGCTGGTGAGCGACAGGCGGCGGGCCTCGACGGAGGCGGGCGCCAACACCTCGTCACGGAGGCGGTCGGGGTCGACCCCGGTGCGCTCGAGGAACTGCTCGTCGTCCTTCAGGTCGAGGTAGGCGGCCTCTGCCTCCGCCCTCGCCTCCTCGGTCGACACCGAGACCCCCGCCCGGCCAGCTTCGACGGCGAGGAGCCGCTGGTAGGCGATGGCGGCCAACCCTGCGCCGACGACGTCCTCCTCCTCGACGCCCAGGCGGTCGTTGAGGGAGGCGACGTTCCGCATGGCCCGGGTGAGGGCGACGTCGCTCATCGGCTCGCCGTCGACGGCGAGCCGGAGCGTCGAGACCACGGCGTCGACCGCGGCGCAGGCCGGTCCGGGCTCGACGCAGAGCTGGGCGTCGGCCGCTGCCGTGGCCGTGTCCACCGCCGCCCCCTTGCCCGCCGCCTCGGGGCCCGCTGCGCCGTCCGAGCCGGCGTAGACGACGCCGAGACCGGCGGCGAGCAGGGTGCCGGCCGCGAGCGCGCCGACCAGGATCCTCTTCGGAGAAGCGTTCATGACACCACCGGGTAGGTCGGCTGGGCAGTGGAGGGGGCGACCATCGGATCGAGGGCGTAGACGAGGAACCGCCCGGAGACCCGGTGGTTCGACGGCGGGGACCACTCCATCCATTCGGCGTAGGGCGACGAGTCCCGGCACTGGAAGTAGTCGCCGGTGGCGATGCAGGCGTAGTTGGACGCACCGAACTTGTTGGACGACGTGCCGTAGACGTTGTGCACCGACCAGGTGGTGATCCGCATGTCACCGCCGGAGCTCCCCTCCCAGATGTGGTTGTAGTACCGGTCGAGGAACAGCTCCCGGACGAAGTAGCCGTGCTGCCAGAACACCCGGACGGACGAGAACAGGTCGACGTTGACGGCCCAGAAGCAGATCTCGCCGCACACGAGGGTCGGCCAGTCGGTCCAGGTGACGGCGTTCTCGCCCCACTGGATGGGCGCGTAGACGCCGTTCGCCCAGATCGGGGTCCCGCCCGCCGAGTAGACGACGACGTTGGCGTCCCACTGCAGGATCAGCAGGCCGCCGGGGTTGCCGGAGGTCCCGGTCCACCAGATCGGGACGTTTCCCGGGGCATAGATGACGAGGTTGCCGTCGCTCTGCATCCGGAGGATCGAACCCGGGTTGCCCCAGGTGGACGAGTCCCACATGACCGTGCCGGTGACGCCCCGGAGGACGAGGTTGCCGTCGGTCTGCATGGTGAGCCTGGCCATGACCAGACCGGTCGCACCGTCGACCTGCACCAGCGACTGGTTCGCGGTCAGGGTCTCGTTGGGATGGAGCACGAAGCTGCCGGCCGCGGCAGACGCCGGCGTGGCGCCGCCGATCACCAGCGGGAGCGAGAGGGCGACCGAGGCGATGGTCGCCAGCAGGCCGCGGTGTCGTCTCCGCCGTCGTTGGACCTCCAAGGAACCTGCCTCCTCCGCTGCTGCCGAGCAGGCCCGTCCTGCCCTCCGTGACGATCGGGTTCGACCTCGGGTCTCCCCTGGGTCAGGTCTCGCCTGGATCAGGTCTCCCCTGGGTCGCCCCTGCCGTCGGGATGGAACGCTACTTATAGATAGCGCAGGTCGTCAAGGGCCGAAAGGCTTCAACACCGGAAGGACCGGGCGCCCGGCGCCGCTCGTAGCCTCGCCTGGTGATCCCCGGCCACCCCCCGATCGGCCCCCCGGCCGGCGTGCGCCTCCGTCGCTCGGCCCGCGACCCCGGCGGGCCCGGAGCCCGGATCGACCGCCGCCTCGCCGCCCGGGTGTGGGCCTTCGCTCGCCCCTACAAGCGGCGCCTGGTCGGCTTCCTCGCCCTGATCGCCGTCGGGGCCCTCGTCGACCTGGTGCCGCCGCTCGTCTTCCGGGCCATCGTGGACGACGCCATCCCGTCCGGCGACGGCGACCAGGTGCTCCGCCTCGGCCTGGTGGCACTCGGCGCCGTCGTGACCTCGACCGCCCTCGACGTCGTGCAGCGGTGGCTGTCCGCCACCATCGGCGAAGGGCTGATCTTCGACCTCCGCACCGCGCTCTACGACCACGTCCAGCGCATGCCGGTGGCCTTCTTCACCCACACCCAGACCGGTGCGCTCAGCAGCCGGATGAACGGCGACGTGATCGGGGCCCAGCGGGCCCTCACCGGCACGGTCGGCCAGGTCGTGGCCCAGCTCCTCACCCTGGTGCTCACACTCGTCGCCATGCTGGCCCTGAACTGGCAGCTCACGCTGCTGGCCCTCGGCCTGTTTCCCCTCTTCTTCCTGCCGGCCACCCGGGTCGGTCGCCAGATGCAGGCCATCACGCGGGAGGGCATGGAGCTCAACGCGGCGATGAACACGACCATGGTCGAACGCTTCAACGTGGCCGGCGCCGTGCTCGTGAAGCTGTTCGGGCGCCGCGACGCCGAGGTCGAACAGTTCCGGCGCCGGGCCGGTCGGGTGCGCGACATCGGGGTCCGCAGCGCCGTCGTCAGCCGCCTCTACGGCGGGGCCCTGGCGCTCGTCGGCAGCGTCGGCCTCGTCGTCGTCTACTGGGTCGGCGCCCGCCAGGTGATCAGCGGGGCGATGACGCTCGGCACCCTCATCGCCATGGCTGCCTACGTGTCGCGCATCTACAGCCCGCTGACGGGCCTGGCCAACGCCCACCTCGACGTGCTGCTGGCGTTCGTGTCCTTCGACCGCGTCTTCGAGCTGCTGGACGCGCCGGTGCTCGTCGACGACCGCCCCGGCGCCACCGAGCTCGAGGCGCCCAAGGGCCGGGTCGAGCTCGACGGGGTGTGGTTCCGCTACCCCGCGCCGGCCGAGGTGTCCGTGGCCTCGCTCGAGGACACCGGCGCCGACCTCCACGGCGGCGGCCACGGCGGCGGCGACGGTGGCGGCCACGGCGGGAGCGGGAGCGTGAACGGCGCCAACCGGGTCCTCGACGGGCGGGAGGGGGTCGCCGTCCTGCGGTCGGTGTCGGCCACGATCGAGCCGGGCTCGATGGTCGCGCTGGTCGGCCCGTCCGGCGCCGGCAAGACGACGCTGGCCACGCTCGTGCCCCGTCTCTACGACGTGACGGGCGGCGCCGTCCGGGTCGACGGCCGGGACGTGCGCGACGTCACGCAGCGAAGCCTCCGGGCGGCGATCGGGGTCGTCACCCAGGACCCCCACCTGTTCCACGACACCGTCGCCGTCAACCTGCGCTACGCCAAGCCGGACGCCACCCCGGCCGACCTCGAGGCCGCCTGCCGGGCGGCCCGGATCCACGACGTGGTGGCCGCCCTCCCCGACGGCTACGACACGCTCGTCGGCGAGCGGGGCTACCGCCTGTCCGGCGGCGAGAAGCAGCGGCTGGCCATCGCCCGGATGCTGCTCAAGGACCCCGCCATCGTCATCCTCGACGAGGCCACCAGCCACCTCGACGCCGAGAACGAGGTACAGGTGCAGGAAGCCCTGGCCCAGGCGCTCGTCGGCCGGACGTCGATCGTGATCGCCCACCGCCTCTCGACCATCCAGGCCGCCGACCAGATCCTCGTGCTCGACGCCGGCGAGATCGTCCAGCGGGGCACCCACGGCCAGCTCCTCGCCGCCGGTGGCCTCTACGCCGACCTCTACCGCACCCTCCTCCGCGACGCCGTCTGATCCGTTCCTCGTCGACGCCGCCGGGGCTGTTCCGGCTCCGTCGACGAAGAACGGGGGTCAGATCAGAGGCGCTCGGCGAGGAAGGTGATGTCGTCGGCGACGCCGGCGAGTGGGGTCTCGCAGATGACGGCGGGGGCGCCGGCGCCGCGGATGACCTCGACGAGCACGCCCGGGTCGATCGTGCCGGCGCCGAGGTGCTCGTGACGGTCGCGGCCCGAGCCGGCGCCGTCCTTCGAGTCGTTGGCGTGCACCAGGTCGACGCGACCCGTGATGGCCCGGATGCGCTCGGCCGCGCCGGCCATGGCCTCGCCGGCGGCATGGGTGTGGCAGGTGTCGAGGCAGAAGCCGAGCCCGAGCGGACCGACGGCGTCCCAGAGCCGGGCGATGGTGTCGAAGTGGCGGGCCATGGCGTGGTCGCCGCCGGCCGTGTTCTCGAGGTAGAGCGGGACGTCGGTCTCCAGCTCCTTGACGGCCTTCACCCAGCGCTCGACCCCCACCTCGACGTCCTCGTCCGGACCGGTGTGGCCGCCGTGGACGATGACCGCGGTGGCGCCGATCTCGGCCGCGCCCGCCATCGTCTGCTGGAGGATCTTCCGGCTCGGGATGCGGATCCGGTTGTCGGGCGAGGCCACGTTCACGATGTAGGGGGCGTGCACGTAGACCGGGATGGTGGCCGCTCGCAGGGCGGCCGCGTCGTCCCTCGGCTTCGGCTTCTTCCACGACTGGGGGTCGGAGAGGAAGAGCTGGATGCAGCCGGAGCCGGTGGCTTCGGCGGTGACCAGCGGGTCGTCCATCTTCACGTGGGCCCCGATCGGGGGTGGCGTGGCTCCCATGACCCCAGTGTCGCACCCTGCTGGCAGGATGACCCGGTGACCCCGCCCCGCCCCGTCGACGGCCCCGGAGCCGGGCCGCGGTGAGCCAGCCCGCCCTCTTCGAGGAGGCGGCCGAGGAGCCCACCTTCGCCGTGGGCGAGCTGGTGGCCCGGGTCTCGCGGGCGGTGGCCTCGGCGTTCCCGGCCGAGCTGTGGGTGCGGGGCGAGGTCCACGGCTTCCGCCCGCCCAACCAGTCCGGGCACGTCTACTTCGAGCTGTGCGAGCGCAACAACCGGCGAGGGCCGGCGTCCACCCTCCCGGTGGCGCTGTTCCGCACCGAGCGCCTCCGGATCGAGCGCCTGCTCGCCGACTGGCCGGACTTCGCCCTCGCCGACGGCATCGAGGTGCGGGTGAAGGGCCGGGTGAGCTACGGCTACGGGCGGGTCTCGCTCGTCATGTCGGCCGTCGACCCGGTCCACACCCTCGGCCGGCTGGCGGCCGACCGCCAGCGGGTGCTGCGAGCCCTCGCCGCCGACGGCCTGCTCGGTGCCAACGCCGCCCTGGCCCTGCCGGTGCTGCCGCTGCGGGTGGGGCTGGTCACCAGCGCCGGCAGCGCCGCCTACGAGGACGTGCTCGGCGAGCTCACCGCCTCCGGCATCGGCTTCCACGTGCTCGTCGCCGACGCCCGGGTGCAGGGCAGCGGCGCCGAGGCGTCGATGCTCCGGGCCCTCGGCGCCCTCCGGCGTACCCGGTGCGACGTGGTGCTCCTGGTGCGGGGCGGCGGCTCGCGCACCGATCTCGTCGCCTTCGACGGCGAGCGCCTGGCCCGGGCCGTCGCCGCCATGCCGGTGCCGGTGCTGGCCGGGGTCGGCCACGAGATCGACAACTGCGTGGTCGACCAGGTGGCAGCCCGCTCGTTCAAGACGCCCACCGCCTGCGCGGCGGCGGTGGTGAGCCGGGCCTCCGAAGCGATCGACGGGGCCGAGGCCGCCTGGCAGGGGGTGGCCGACCGGGCCGGGCGGGCCCTCGCCGGGGCCGAGCGGCGCCTGCTGGCGGCGTCGTCGTCCGTGTCGGCCGAGCGCACCGAGGCCACGCTGCGGCGGTCGGACGCCGGTCTCGACCGCTCGGTCGCCCGCCTCCGCCACGCCGCCGTCGGCCTGCTCGACCGGCGCGAGGCCCGGCTCGGCGTGGCCGCCGCCCACGCCGGCGCGGCCGACCCGGCCAGGGCCCTGGCCCGGGGCTGGAGCCTCACCCGCACCGTCGACGGGCGCCTCGTCCGCGATCCCGCCGACGTCTCGCCCGGCGAGACCCTCGTGACCCGGCTCGCCGGCGGCACCCTGCGCAGCACCGTCGAGGAGACCGACCCGTGACCGACCCCACCGACCCCACCGACCCGAACGACGTCGGCGACGGGGAGTCGATCGCCTACGTCGACGCGCTGGCCGAGCTCGAGGCCATCCTCGCCAGCCTCGAGCGCGACGAGCCCGACGTCGACCAGCTGGCCGAGCGGGTGGCTCGGGCGGCCTGGCTCATCCGGCTCTGCCGGGGTCGCATCGCCGCCGCCCGCCTCGAGGTCGAGCGGGTGGTCACCGACCTGGGCGACACCGGGTCGCCGCCGTGAACGGCCAGGCTGGGGGCGTGCCGGACATCGCCGCCCTCGTCGAGGCCAGGGTCCAGGAATTCCTCGACGAGGAGGAAGCCCGCTGGGCCGCGGTCGACACCGACCTGGTCGAGCCCCTCCGCCACCTCCGCTCGCTGGTCCGGTCGGGGGGCAAGCGGCTCCGGCCCACGTTCTGCTACTGGGCCTACGTGGGCGCGGGCGCCACCGACCTCGGACGGGTCGTCGACGCCGGCGCGGCCTGCGAGCTCCTCCACGCCTTCGCGCTGCTCCACGACGACGTCATGGACGACTCCGAGCTGCGCCGGGGCCAGCCCACCGCCCACCGGGTGTACCGCCAACGCCATGCCGATGCGGCCTGGCGGGGCGAGGCCCGGCGCTTCGGGGAGGGCATCGCCATCCTCA
This sequence comes from Acidimicrobiia bacterium, assembly GCA_050249235.1. Lineage (GTDB taxonomy): Bacteria > Actinomycetota > Acidimicrobiia > Acidimicrobiales > CADCSY01 > JAEKLB01. The sequence continues at coordinate 9,120 of JBFWQW010000005.1, forward strand.
TCGGCGACCTGGCCTTCGTCTACGCCGACCGCCTCGTCGCCGGCATCGACCCCCGGGCCCGGGCGGTGTGGGACGACCTGCGGACCGAGATCAACATCGGCCAGTACCTCGACATCCTCGGCACGGCCCGCAACGGCGCCGACCTCGAGACGGCCCGCCTCATCGCCACCTACAAGTCCGGCAAGTACACGATCGAGCGGCCCCTGCACCTGGGCGCGGCCCTCGCCGGTCGGCTCGACGACCTGGCCGGGCCGCTGTCGGCCTACGGCCTGCCCCTCGGGGAGGCCTTCCAGCTGCGCGACGACCTCCTCGGCGTGTTCGGCGACGCCGCCGCCACCGGCAAGCCCGTCGGCGACGACCTCCGCGAGGGGAAGCCGACGGTGCTGGTGGCCCTGGCCCGCCAGCGGGCCGACGCCGGCCAGGCCGGCGCCCTCCGGCGGGTGGGCCGGCCCGACCTCGACGACGCCGACATCGCCGAGCTGCAGGAGGTGCTGCGGGCCACCGGTGCGGCGGACGAGGTCGAGCAGCGCATCGGCGACCTCGAGACCACCGCCCTGGCCGCCCTGCGGACCGCCGACCTGACCGTGGAGGCCACCGACGCCCTCGAGGCGCTGGCCGCCCAGGTGGCCTGGCGCGACCGGTGAGCCAGCCGGCCGAGGCGGCCATGCCCGCCATGCCCGCCGTGACCGCACCGGCCGGCGGCTGGGCGACGCCGCCGCCCGTCCCCCGACGGCGGGAGGAGCCGTGGGCCAGGTGATGCGCACCCTCCGCCGCCCGATCTGGCTGCTCGGCACGGTGATCTGCCTGCTGGTGGTGGTGCTGTTCGTCGAGCTCGGCTTCTGGCAGCTCCGGCGGCTCGACACCCGCCGCGACCACAACGAGCTGGTGTCGAGCCGGATGGCGGCCGCCGCCGTCGACGTCGGCGAGCTCGACCGTCCGGGCACCGACCCCGATCCGGCATCGGTCGAGTACCGCCGGGTGCGGGTCGAGGGGGCCTGGCTCCCGGGCTCGACGGTGCTCGTGCGGTCCCGCGCCCTGCAGGGCGAGCCCGGCTTCCACGTCCTCGGCACGCTGGTCCTCGACCCCGACGGTGACCGCGACGGCGACAGCGACGGCGGGTCGGGCCCGGCCCCGGCCGTGGTGGTGAACCGGGGCTTCGCGCCCCTGGGCACCGGCGACGCGGACGAGGTGCTCCCCGCCGTCGAGCCGCCGGCCGGGCCGGTCGAGCTCGAGGGTGTCCTCCGGCGCTCGGAGACGCGGGGCCGCATCGGGCCCACCGACCCGGCCGAGGGCGTGCTGCGGGTCGTCAACCGCGTCGACGTCGGGCGGCTCCAGCGCCAGCAGCCCGAGGCCGCGCTGGCCCCGCTCTTCGTGCAGCAGGTCCTGCCCCGGGGCGCTCCCGGCTCGCTCCCGGTCGTGCTGCCCCTCCCCGACAGCAGCGACGAGGGCTCGCACCTCTCCTATGCCGGCCAGTGGTTCCTGTTCGCCGCCGTCGGCCTGGTGGGTTGGCCCCTGCTCCTGCGCAAGGTGGCCCGGGAGGGCGACGCCGCCGACGACGGCGACGGCGACGGCGACCCCGGGGCCGATGCCGGTGCGGTTGCGACGGGAGCCGGGCCCGGGACGGTCGAGCGGGTCTAGCGGGCCGTCCAGGCCAGGAGCCGGTCGACCGACCAGGTGTTCACCACCCGGTCGGCGGGCACCTCGCACTCGGCGGCCCGGTCGCACCCGTAGACCTGCCACTCGAGCTGGCCGGGGGCGTGGGCGTCGGTGTCGATGGCGAACCGGCAGCCGAGCTCGACGGCGAGACGGAGCATCGGGCGGGGCGGGTCGAGGCGCTCGGGCCGGCTGTTGATCTCGACGGCGGTGTCGAAGCGCTCGCAGGCGTGGAAGACCAGCTCGGCGTCGAAGGTGGACGGCGGGCGGCCCCGGCCGACGACGATGCGGTTGGTGCAGTGGCCGAGCACGTCGACGTGCGGGTTGGCGGCGGCCACGCACAGCCGCCGGGTCATGGCCGCCGACTCCATGCGCAGCTTCGAGTGCACGCTCGCCACCACCACGTCGAGGCGGGCCAACACGTGGTCGTCCTGGTCGAGCGAGCCGTCGTCGAGGATGTCGACCTCGATTCCGGTGAGCACCCGGAACGGGGCCATCTCGGTGTTGAGGGCGGCCACCTCGTCGAGCTGGCGCTCGAGCCGGTCGCGGGTGAGGCCGTTGGCCACCGTGAGCCGGGGCGAGTGGTCGGTGAGGACCAGGTACTCGTGGCCGAGGTCGCGGGCCGTCGTCGCCATCGTCCGAACGTCGGCGCCGCCGTCGCTCCAGGTGGAGTGGACGTGCAGGTCGCCCTTCAGCAGGCCCCGGAGGGCGTCGCCGGCCCCGGCGGCCAGCGCCGTGTCCTCTTCCAGGCGGTCGAGGTAGGCGGTGGCGCCGGTGGTGACCACCTCCTCGACGAGGCTGGCCGTCTTCGGCCCGATCCCGTCCAGCTCGGTGAGCGTGCCGGCGGCCACCCGGGCGGCCAGCTCGTCGGCACCCAGGCCCCGGACCACGTCGGCGGCACGCAGGTAGGCCCGCACCCGGTAGCCCTTCTCCCGGGCCCGGTCGAGCAGGTAGGCGATCCGTTCGAGGGCATCGGCCGGCTGCACGCCTCCGAGGCTACGGCGACGGGCCGACCCCGGTCAGGTGACCGTGTCCTCCCAGCGCCAGTCGTCGCCGACGGCAACCAGGCGGTGGCGGGCCCCGGGCCGGTCGGGGTCGGGCGGGTCGCTGGCGAGGGCGGCGTCGCCCTCGTAGAGCAGCACCATGCCCCCCTCGACCGGGACGATCGTCGACTGGTACCGGGGTGGCGGCCGGCGGCCGGCCGCGGCCAGGGTGTCGGCCACCGTGGCGTGCCGGGACAACCACTCGAGGGTGACCCACGTGGGCGGCATGATCCCGAGCGATCCCTCGACCTTGGCGGCCAGCGCGGCACGGGGCGCCACCCAGACGTGCTCGACGATCTCGCCCCCGTCGACGGCCACGACCGCGTCCGGCGCGGCCGCCACGAAGAACCAGGTGAGGAACCGCTTGGGCGCCGTCGACGGCGGCTGCCAGTGCGAGAGCGGCACGAAGGCGGCCGGGTCGACCACGAGCCCGGCCTCCTCGTGGGTCTCGCGCGCCGCCGCCCGCCGGGCCGCCTCCAGCTCGTCGCCGGCGGCGACGCCCTCCCAGTCGCCGGCGTCGACCCGGCCGCCGGGGAAGACGGCCATGCCGCCCCCGAAGTCGGCGGCGGCGCTGCGGACGAGCAGCAGCGTCTCCATGCCGCCGGCCCCGTCGCGCACCAGCACGACCGTCGCCGCCGGGGCGCCGTCGCTCACGTCAGGTCCGTCGGGGCGCCGGGTCGGCGCCCGCCACGAGCAGGTCGGGCTCGGCGTCGGGCCCGAGGCCGAGCCGCGGTCGGGCGTCGGCCTTCCGGAAGCGCTCTCTGGCCCGCTCGAGCGACCCCCGGAGCGGGAGGAGGCCGCACAGCGCCTCCTTGACCTCGCCGTCCGATGCCGCTCCCGTCAGCACCTCGACCAGGTCCGCCTCGACCCGGCGCAGCGTGGCCGCGCCCGAGGCGGTGAGGCGGAGCTGCACGCCCCGACCGTCGCCCACGACCGGCTCCCGCGTGACGAGGCCCCGGTCGACCAGGGCGTGGGCGGCGGCGGTGAGCGTGGGCCGGCTGACGCTCAGGCGGTCGGCCAGGCGGCCGGCCCGCTGGGGCTGCTCGGCGATGACGAACAGCATCCGGTACTGCACGAGGCTGATGCCGAGGTCGGCGCAGATCCGGTCGGCGACCAGGGCCAGCCGGGCGAGCGTCCGGATGCCGTCGGTCAGCTCCTGGTCCACCGGCGCGCCTCCGCGGTCGTTCGTCGCGCCGAACAACCTATCGGGGCCGCGCCGGCGGTTCCGGCTCAGGTCGACGACGCGTCGAAGATGGCCTGGATCGTCGCGTCGAGGGCGGCGTCGAACTCGGCCGGGCTCTGACGGACCGACAGGCCCTCGGTGAGGGCCCGGGAGAAGCTGGCGATCACGCCGTGGTTGCGGGCCAGGCGGGCGTTGGCCTCCTCCCGGCTGTAGCCGCCCGAGAGGGCGACCACCCGGAGCACCCGGGGGTGGGCGACCAGCTCGGCGTAGAAGTCGTCGGTCTCCGGCAGCGTCAGCTTCAGCATGACGTGCTGGCCGTCGGGGAGGCTCCCGAGATGGCCGAGGAGGGCTTCCTCGAGGAGCGCCTCGGCCTCGGCCTTCTGCGGGCTCTTGATGTCGACCTCTGGCTCGATGATCGGCACCAGGCCGGCGGCGGCGATGCGGGCGCCGATCTCGAACTGCTGGTCGACGATGGCCGAGACGCCGACCTTGTCGGCCAGCTTGATCACCGAGCGCATCTTGGTGCCGAACACGCCCCTGCCGACGGCCCGGTCGAGCAGGGCCTCGAGATCCGGGATGGGCTTCATCAGCTGGACGCCGTCGGCCTCGTCGGCCAGGCCCTTGTCGACCTTCAGGAACGGGACGACCTGCTTGACCGACCAGAGGTACTCGGCGGTGCCGAGCCCCTCGACCTCGCGGTCCATGGTGCCCTCGAAGAGGATGGCGCCGAGCACCCGGTCGCCGCCGAAGCTCGGGCTGGTGATGATGCGGGCCCGCATGGCGTGCATGGCGTCGAACATCTCGTCGTCGCCCGAATACTCGCTCTCCTCCACCCCGTAGAGCTGGAGCGCCTTGGGGGTGCTCCCCCCGCTCTGGTCGAGGGCGGCGACGAAGCCGCGCCCCCGCTGGACCTTGGCGAACTGCTCGTCGTTCACACGAGCTCCCATGCGTGAGCGGAGCCGGTGGGGCCCCGGGCGGCGGCGCCGGGCCGGAGCGTGGCTCCCACCCGACCTGATCGCCGCGAACCCTACCGAGTCACGACCCCCGGCCCGGCGCCGGGCTCGCTCGCCGCTACCCGGGGAGCACGGGTTCGACGTCGTCGACGAGGCCCCATACCAGCGCCGTGGCGGCGTCGATGCGCTCGCCGGCGACGACCAGCCAGTTGGCGCGATGGCGTCCGATCCGGGCCGTCACGCTCCAGGTGCCGCCGGCACCGGGCACCAGGCCCATGCCGAGCTCGGGGAGCCCGAAGAGGGTGGCGGGGTCGGCCACCACCCGCTCGGCAAAGGCCGGGATCTCGATGCCCGATCCCATGGCCGCGCCGTGGAGGCGGGCCTCGACCCGGTCGGCGCAGCGGGCCACGGCCAGGCCGGGGTGCCGGGTCAGCCGCACGGCATTGGCGAGGGCGGGGTCGCCGACCGTCCCGAACTCGTTGAGGTCGCCACCGGCCGAGAAGGAGGGTCCCCGGCCGGTGAGCACCACCCGTTCGATGGAGTCGTCGGCCTCGGCGAGGGCCAGGGCATCGACCAGGCCGTCGCGCAGGGCGGTGTCGACGGCGTTGCGGGCGGCCGGCCGGTTCAGCGTCACCGCCAGCACCGGCCCGTCCCGCGACGTGACGACGGCGCCGAGAGGGTCGGGCTCAGGCGCCGGGCGGCGAGGGGTCGCATCCCGCCAGGCGAAGAAGGCCCGGCTGCCCAGCAGCATCGAATAGGTCGACGACTCGGCGGCGACGCCCTCCCAGACGGGGAGCCGCTCGGTGAGGCGGAGGAGGGCGACCAGCGCGGCCGTGGCGAGGGGCTGGTCGGCGGCCTTGGCCGCCAGCCGCTGGGCCTCGCCGGCCGGGTCGGCGGCGTGGACCCACCGCCGACCCGGCGGGTCGTCGGCCGAGGTGACGAGCACGTCGAAGCCGTCGAGCAGGTCGTCGGGCAGGTCGGGATCGGTGGCGATGCCGATCGTCAGGCAGGGGAGCTGGCCGAGCACGGCGGCACGACCGTCCCGACCCCACCGACCCGCGTCGAGGTCGACGGTGAGCGACGGGTTCCCGGTCAGCGGGCTCCACGTCTCCACGGCTCCCGGTCCGAGCAGCCCAGCCAGCTCGCCGAGCGTCACCAGCGCCATCCCGCCACCGTAGGTTCTCCCGGGTGGTGCCCCCGCCCCTTCCCGGATCAGGGTTCACGGTTCCTGCACCTGCGTGGATCCTTGAACCCAGAAGGGTGGAAGGGTGACGGCCGGGCCGGCCGGGTGGGCCGCCTCCGGGGCGATGGCCCTGACGGGCGACCCGGGCGGGCCGCCGCTCGCCCCGGTCGGCGACCTCACCGGCGCGATTGACGGGATGGCCGGCGAGCTGGCCCGACTCACCGGCGTGGTGGTCGACGGCCCGGCCCTGCTCGGCGAGCGGGCTGCCCTCCGCCGCCTGCGTCGGGGCGGGCGGTGGGCCTGCGGCGGCAGGACCCGGCTGGTGCGGTGCGTTGACGGCTGGCTGGCGGTGGCGCTGCCCCGCCCGGAGGACGAGCGCTCCGTGCCGGCCTGGCTCGGTCACGAGGCGGTCGGGCCCGTCTGGCCGGTGATCGAGGAGGCGCTCGCCGACCGGCTGGTCGACGAGATGGTCGAGCGGGCCGGCTGGCTGGCCCTTCCGGTCGGCGCCCTCCCCGACGACCCGGCGCCGGTGACCTCGCCCCCGCCGTGGCGACGGACCGGTCGGCCGGGCCGGCCCCGCGGCCTCGCCGGGCTGGCGGTCGCCGACCTGTCCTCGCTCTGGGCCGGCCCCCTGTGCGCCGGCCTCCTCGCCGCGGGCGGGTCGGCGGTGACGAAGGTGGAGTCCCGGAGCCGGCCCGACGGGGCCCGACGGGCCAGCCGCCGCTTCTGGCGGCTCCTCAACGGGGCCAAGGCCGAGCGGGTGGTCGCCCTCGGCGAGCTGCGGGACGAGGTGGACGCCGCCGACGTGGTCGTGCTCGGCGCGAGGCGCCGGGCCTACGAGCAGCTCGGCATCGACATCGACGACGTGCTCGCGGCCCGGACCGACAAGGTCGTCGTGGCCATCACGGGCCACGGATGGGACGACGGGCGGGTCGGGTTCGGCGACGACGCCGCCGTCGCCGGCGGCCTGGTGGCCCGCCATCCCGACGACGCCGAGCCCCGCTTCCTCGCCGATGCCGTCGCCGACCCGCTCACCGGGCTCCACGCCGCCGTCGCCGCGGCCGGCTCGGTGCTGGAAGGGGGCCGCTGGTTCGTCGACGTCTCGCTGGCCGGCGTGGCCGCCTCGCTCGCCCCGGCAGCCGGCACCGACCGCCCGGCCCGGGCTGCGACCCGCCGGGGCCGCCGGTGGGTGCTGGACGACGTCCCCGTCGCCCCGCCCCGTGCCCGGCCCGACGCCCGGCCGCCGGGGCCGTGAGGGCCGGAGCCCGGCAAGGGGTCGAGCACTAGCCTTCCGCTCGACATGCCTCGTCGCCTGCGTCTCCGTCGCCTGCGGCTCCTCGGCATCGGGCTCGGTGTCGGGCTCGGTGTCGGGCTGTCGGCGCTCGTGCTGTCCGGGGTTGGCGGCCCGGCCACGTCGTCGGCGGCGGCGGCGGAGAACGGCGACGTCGAGCTCGCCGCGCGTGCATCGCTGATCGATGACGCGGCCATCCGTCTGACCGGGGAGCGGCAGGACGCGAGCGCGTTCGAGCGTGCGCTCAAGCAGCGCCTCCTCCTCGCGCTGGCGGCGGTTGCGGTCGGCGTGCCCACGCTCGGGCGCCGACGAGTGGCCCTCCCGGCGGTGGTCGAGCCCGCGCTGTCTCCGCGGTGGTCGCCTCGCTGCGGTCGGGCACCCCCGCTTCTCAGCTCTTGATCGAACGATCCGTCGCCGGCGCGCCGTGCCGGCCCGAGCCGAGAGGAAGCACATGTCGAGTGCGCCTGGACGGCGCGCCCGCGCCGTCCCCGCAACCGTGGCTTCGGCGCGAGCATGCCCCCGCGCCGGTGTCGCCCCGGGGGGCGGCGCGCCGGTCGTCGCGGCGGGGCAGGACGCCGACCGCGTGCCGGTCGACGGCGACGTCGCCAGACTCGCCTCGGGGCGGCGGCACCGCCCCCTCCACCCGTGCCTCGCGGCAGCCGCCACCGACACCGCCTGCGCGGCGTCGTCCCCCGGGCACGGGCGGTCGGAGCACGCCCGATCACGCCCGTCTCGACCCGGCACCGGCGATGGGTGACACGGGCGGGGTGATGGCCGCCGGGGCGGGCCTGGTGCTCCTCGGCGTGGTGGCGAGCAAGGTCTCGGCCCGCCTGGGCGTGCCTGCCCTCCTGCTGTTCCTGATCCTCGGCATGCTGGCAGGGAGCGAGGGCGTGGGCGGCATCCACTTCGCCGACTTCGAGGCCGCCCAGACCGTCGGCGTGGTCGCGCTGGCCGTCATCCTCTTCGCCGGCGGCCTGGAGACCGAGTGGTCGACCGTCCGACCCGTCATGGGACGGGGACTGCTGCTGGCCACGTTCGGCGTGCTGATGACCGCAGCGGTCGCCGGCCTGTTCGCGTCCTGGATCCTCGGCCTCTCGCTCACCGCCGGCTTGTTGCTCGGGGCGATCATCTCCTCGACCGACGCCGCCGCGGTCTTCTCGGTGCTTCGTTCCCGGAGCGTCGGGTTGAAGGGCCAGCTCCGGCCCCTGCTCGAGCTCGAGTCGGGGAGCAACGACCCGATGGCGGTGTTCCTCACCCTCGGGTTCCTCGAGCTCCTCACCGACGACGGCACCGCCGTCGGCGACCTGGCGCCGATCTTCGTCGCGCAGATGGCGGTGGGTGGCGTCATCGGCTTCCTGGTCGCGAAGGGCGCCGTCGTGGTCATCAACCGGATCCGGCTGGACTACGAGGGCCTGTACCCGGTGGTGCTGATGGCGCTGGTGCTGCTCATCTACGGCGTCGCCGCGATGTTGGGGGGTAGCGGCTTCCTCGCCGTCTACGTGGCCGGCCTGGTGATGGGCAACGCCCGGTTCCTCCACAAGAGGAGCCTCGTCCGCTTCGCCGACGGGCTGGCATGGCTCGTCCAGATCGCCATGTTCCTGGTGCTCGGCCTGCTCGTCTTCCCGTCTGACGTGGTCTCGGTCGCCGGGCGGGCGCTGCTGGTCTCGCTGGTGCTCATCTTCCTGGCCCGCCCGCTCGCGACGGGGACCCTGCTGTTGCTGACCCGCTTCGGTCTCCGGGAGACCGCCTTGGTCTCGTGGGTCGGCCTGCGGGGCGCGGTGCCGATCATCCTCGCGACGTTTCCCCTGGTCGAGGGCGTGCCCGAGGGCGATCTGATCTTCAACGTGGTCTTCTTCACGGTCCTCACGTCCGTGCTCCTCCAGGGCACCACCATCCCGCTGGTGGCGCGATGGCTACGGGTCGACGCGCCCCTCGACCATCGCCCGACGCACCTCTTCGACGTCGATGCCGGGGGCCGCGAGGCGGACCTGCACGAGATCGTCGTCGCCGGCGACTCCCCCGCGGCCGACAGCCAGATCGTCGACCTCCACCTCCCGGACAGCGCCCTCATCGTGCTCGTCAGCCGCGATGGCGAGCTCGTCGTCCCCAAGGGCTCGACGGTGCTCCGCTCGGGTGACGCGGTCCTCGTCCTCGCCGCGGGGCAAGCCCTGGCCGACGCCCGAGCGCTCATCTCGGGTACGAGGGAGGTGACGTGATCGCCCCGGCCCGACCGGCACCGGCGAGCGCCCCGTCGGTCCCCATGGCGCCCCGAGGCGACCCCGACGTGTCCGGAGCGGCGAGGCGCCGTGACCATGGCGGTGGCCGACGACGCGGTCCGCCGGCGGGACGCGGAGGCGGCAGGACATCCGACACACAGGAGGTACGGGAGATGGACGTACGAGTACAGGGCCGACGACTGCCCGGGATAGGCCATCGCTACGAACTGCTGCTCGATGGCGGCCGGTGCCTGGTCATCGTCGTCCAGGGCAACGGCCGGCGCGAGGTCAGCCTGTTCGGTCGTGGCCGCGACCACCCCGACGCGGTGACGAGCCTGACCCAGGAGCAAGCGGTCGCGGTGGCCGCCATCCTGACCGGCGCCCGGTTCTCGGTCGAGACCGGCGACGTCGAGCGCACCTCGACCTCGGAGGTCGGTGTCGAGACGGTCACGCTGCACGAGCGCTCACCCGCGGTCGGACACCGCACCGGCGACCTGCCCGGCATGGGGGAGGGCGACGCCACGGTCCTCGCCGTGATCCGGGACGAGACCCCGGCCCTCGTCGAGGACGACACGAACCGGCCGCTTCGAGCCGGCGACCGCATCGTGGTCGCCGCCCGCCGCGACCGTCTCGACGGCATCGCCGACCAGCTGGCCGGCTGACGGATCGCCGGCGGCGATCCGCCAGCCCATCGGGATGTTCAGGCGCCCCGCTTAGCCAGCTCTTCCTTGAGGACCCGCCGAAGCAGCTTGCCCATGTCGTTGTAAGGCAGCTCGCCGCGGAACTCGATGTACTCGGGCACACGGGTCGACCGGAGCCGGTCGCGCACGTGGGCGCAGAGCTCCTCGGCGGTGGCGTCGGTGTGGGTGTGCTGGAGGACGACCGCGGCCGCCACCACCTCGCCCCACTCCTCGTCGGGGATGCCGACCACACCGGCCTCGGCGACGGCGGGGTGCTCGAGGAGCACCTCCTCGATCTCCCCGGGCGACATGTTCTCGCCGCCCCGGATGATCACGTCGTCGAGCCGGCCCTCGACGTAGAGGAAGCCGTCCTCGTCGAGGTGGCCTCCGTCGTTCGTGGGGAACCAGCCGTCGGGCCGCAGGGCCCGCTTGCCGAGGTACTCACCCGACACCTGCTCGCCCCGCACCCAGATCTCGCCCGAGGTGCCGACCGGGACCTCGTGGCCGAGGTCGTCGCGGACCTCGAGCTCGAGGCTGGGCAGGGGGCGCCCGACGGAGCCGAGGCGGCGGCGGACGGCGATGTCGGTGGCGGCGATCGCCTCGCGGTGGTCGTCCGGCCCGAGCAGGGCGATGGTGGAGCTGGTCTCCGTGAGCCCGTAGGCGTTCACGAAGTCGACCTTCGGCAGCAGCCGCAGGGCCCGCTCGATGATCGGCACCGGCATGACACCGCCGCCGTAGGAGAGGGCCCGGAGCGCCGGCAGCGTCTCCCCGTCGCGCTCCATCACGTCGAGGATCCGCTTCAGCATGGTGGGCACGACCATGGCGTTGGTGACCGCCTCGTCGCGGGCCGCGGCCACCCACTCCTCCTCGTTGAACGAGGGGAGCTGCACCACCCGGCGGCCGCCGTAGACGCCGGTGAGGAAGGCCGAGATCGAGGCGATGTGGTAGGGCGGCACGCTGACGAGGGCGCAGTCGTCCTCGTCGGCGCCCATGAACTCCACGGTGGAGATGACGTAGGAGACGAGGTGGCGATGGCGCAGGACGGCCGCCTTCGGCTCACCGGTGGTGCCGCTGGTGAACAGCAGGACGGCGATCTCCTCGGGATCGGCGAGCACCGGCTCCTCGCTCGGCTCGACCTCGTCGAGCTTGGCCAGGAACTCCTCCCGGGTCATGACGGTGAGCCCGTCGATGTCGCCCAGCCGGTCGGGCACGGCGCCGTCGACGATGGCGACGGCCGGGACCACCCGCTTGCAGATGGCCTGGAGCTGCTCGTCCTTCAGCCGGTAGTTGAGGGGCACGAAGGGCTTGTCGGCGAACGCCGAGCCGTACAGCGTGATCGGCACCGTCTCGGTGTTGAGGTCGATCAGCACGACGTGCTCCGCCTCGCTGGCCCGGAAGATCGCGGCGGCCCGCTTCACCTTGTCGAGCAGGTCGGCGTAGGTGAGCCCACCCGACCTCGAGCCGACCGCGGTGCGGTCGGCGAGGCCGTCGGCGGCCATCTCCAGCAGCATGGCGATGTTCATGCGCGTGCGTCCCCCAGAACTCGGATCGGGCGGTCGAGCGTACTTCGGGCCGCGGCGGGCCTCCCCATCCCGACCATCTGACTGGGCGCGGGGCCTGGCTTACCGGGCGCGGGGCCTGGCTGACCGGGCGCGGAGCCTGGCCGGCCGGGCCCCGGACCGGCGGTCAGTTGGCCAGCGGGTCGCGGGGCAGGCCGAGGAGGCGCTCCCCGATCTGGTTGCGGACGATCTCGGACGTGCCGCCGGCGATGGTGAGGGCCCGGGTGAAGATGTAGCTGGCCACCGCGCCGGCTCCCGGCCCCTCGGCCAGCGCGCCGTCGGCGCCGAGGAGCCGCACCGACAGGTCGGCCACCCGCTGGGCGTGCTCGCCGCTCAGGAGCTTGGTGACGTTGCCCTCGGGCCCCGGCTCGCCGCCGGCGATGGCCCGCTCGACCGATCGCAGGTTGAGGAGCCGCATGGCCTGCGACTCGGACAGCAGCGCCCCCACGTCCCGGGCCGCGCCCACGTCGCCGGGATGGCGCTCGAGGAGGGCCAGCAGCTCGGTGCCGGTGCCGGCCCCGGCGCCGCTGCCGATCGACACCCGCTCGTTGCCGAGGGTCGAGCGGGCCACCTTCCAGCCGGCGTCGACGCCGCCGACGACGTCGTCGTCGGGCACGAAGACCTCGTCGAAGAAGACCTCGGCGAACATGGCCCCGCCGCTCGCCTCCCGCAGGGGGCGGACCTCGACGCCCTTGGCCTTCATGTCGATCACCATCATCGAGATGCCGTCGTGCTTCGGCTTGTCGGGGTTGGTGCGCACGGTGGCGAAGCCCCGGCTCGACATCTGGGCCCCGCTGGTCCAGATCTTCTGCCCGGTCACGAGCCACCCGCCGTCCACCCGGGTGCCCCGGGTGCGGATCGAGGCGGCGTCGGACCCGGCGTCGGGCTCGCTGAAGAGCTGGCACCAGTAGTAGGTGCCCTCCAGGCTCGGGCGGATCCAGCGCTGGATCTGGTCGGGATCGGCGTGCTGGGTGAGGGTCTGGATGATCCAGCCGCCGATGCCGTACATCGGCTTCTTGACGCCCCGCAGCTCCTCCTCGATGACGAGCTGCTCGACGGCGCCGGCGGCCCGTCCCCAGGGCTTGGCCCAGTGGGGCATCACGTAGCCGTCGTCGAGGAGCTTGGCCAGCTGCTGGTCCTCGGGGAGGGCGTCGAGCTCGGCCCGGAAGGCCCGCACCTCGGCCCTGATGGCCTCGGCCTCGGGCGGCAGGCTCACGCCGAAGACCCGGGCCACGCCGGCGCCGACGAGCGCGGCGATCTCCTCGTGGAGCCGATCGGGCTCGCCCAGGAAGGCCCGCAGGGTGGTGGCCCGGCGCAGGAAGAGGTGGGCGTCGTGCTCCCAGGTGAAGCCGATGCCGCCGTGCACCTGGATGTTCCGCTTGCCGCAGTCGACGGCGGCACCGATCGCCCGGTCGGCGGCCACCGCGGCGGCCAGGTCGAACTGCTCGCCGAGGCCGTGGGCCCGGGCCGCGTCCCACGCCGCGGCGACGCCCAGCTCGGCAGCCACGAGCATCTCGGCGCAGTTGTGCTTCACGCCCTGGAACGTGCCGATCACCCGCCCGAACTGCTGGCGGACCTTGGCGTACTCGGCGGCCATGTCGGTGGCCGAGCTGGCCAACCCGGCGGCCTCGGCCGCGGCCAGCGCCCGACCGAGCGAGGTGGCGACGCCGGCGCCGCCCGCGATCGTGGCCGACGGCGTCGCCGCCGCCAGCGAGACGCGGGCCGACCGCCGGGTGAGGTCGAGGCTGGCCTCGGGCGTCACCGTCACGCCGTCCTGGCCGGCGTCGAGCACGACGAGGTCGTCGCCGACCGCCAGCAGCAGCAGCGACGCCAGCCCGGCGCCCAGCACGACGACGGAGCCCTCGACGGTGCCGCCGGAGCGGGTGAGGCCGGCGCCGATGCCGACGGCCGCCGTCGTGGAGCCGTCGGCCAGGCCTGGCAGAAGCCGGCTGCGGAGGGCGTCGTCGCCGGCGTCGTTCACGACGGCCGACGCCCAGACGGTGGTGAGGAAGGGTCCAGGAGCGACGGCCCGGCCGAGCTCGTCGAGCACGATCGCCAGCTCCGGCAGCCCGTAGCCCGAGCCGCCGTGCTCCTCCGGGAGGTGCAGGCCGAGCCAACCCAGCTCGGCGAGCTCCTTCCAGAAGGGCGGGAGCGTCTCCTCCGCGGCGTCGAGCAGGGCCCGGGTTGCGGCCCTCGCGTCGACTCCTTCGAGGAAGGACCGGGCGACGGCGGCCAGGTCGCGGTGGTCGTCGGAGATGGCGATGGGCATCGGGGGGTCCTTTTCGAGCTGCGAGCACCTGCGGAGGTGCTCGCCATGGTGCCGGAAACTTGACCGCGCGGTCGAGTCGGGCGCCGGACGGAGCCGCGGGTCAGCCGTCCTTGCGCCAGGCGACCGCGATCCAATCGACGGGCGTCAGCGGGGCGGTGATGCCGCGCCCGGCCCGGTACTCGTCGACGGCTCGGCGGCAGGGGTCCCAGCCGTTGTAGTCGTCGATGATCACGAAGCCCCCGGGGCTCACCTTCGGCTCGAGCGAGGTGAGCACGTCCATGGTCGACTGGTAGAGGTCGCCGTCGACCCGCAGCACCGAGAGGGCCTCGATCGGGGCGGCCGGCAGCGTGTCCTCGAACCAGCCCTCGAGCAGTCGCACCCGGTCGTCGAGCAGCCCGTAGCGGGCGATGTTGGCCCGGACCTCGTCGGCGCCCACCTTGAGGGCGTCGACGCCGGACCAGTCGTAGCCCTCGTCGGCCGGGAACCGGACGGGGTCGGGGACCGGCAGCCCCTCGAAGGAGTCCGCCCCCCACACCGTGCGGCCCGGGTCGCCGTAGGCCACCAGCACGGCCCGCAGCAGGGCGACGACCCCGCCCCGCCAGATGCCGCACTCGGCGAAGTCGCCGGGCACGTCCTCCTCGATCGCCGTCCGGGCGCACCCGAGCACGTGGTCGAGGCGGACCCGGCCGATCATCGTCTCGGCGGTCGGGGGCCAGTCCCGGCCCTCCGAGCGGACGGCGGGGTCGAGGCCGGGCTCGTCCTGGTCGAGGAAGAGCTCCCGGGTGAGGCACCCGGCCAGGAGCGAGAGGTAGCGCTCGCCCACCTCGGGGAGGGTCACGGCCGCGGGTCGCTCACCGGATGAGCGACCGGACGTCGCGGGACGCCGCGACCACCCCCCGGTCGAGGTAGGCGACGGTGTTGCTCCCGATCTTCTCCAGGTCGTAGCGGTAGTTCACCATGAGACCGAACGACCCCGTCATGCCGTAGTCGGCCGGGTTGGCGAGCCAGTCGATCCGCTCGACCATGGCCCCGTTGGAGAGGTGGAAGTTGGCCACCTGGTCGAGCGCCCGGCCGCCCACCGGCTGGGTGAGGTAGCGGGCGGCCAGCGATAGGAGGCCGGGGCGGGCCCGCTCGAGCCACCGCCCGTCGCCGGGGTCGATGCGGTCGCCGAGCGACTCCTTCTCGGCCTGGGACAGGTCACCGGCCGAGATGCGGGCCTCGGCCCAGGCCCGGAAGCCCGGGATCGGCGACAGCGTGGCGAACATCCGCAGCTGCGGGAAGTCGCGCTGAAGCTCCTCCACGACGTGCTTGATGAGCTCGTTGCCGAGGGCGACGCCGGCCAGGCCGGGCTGGCAGTTCGAGATCGAGTAGAAGATCGCCGTGTCGGCGTCGTCCGGCGCCAGGTTGGTGGCGTCGAGGTCGAGCAGCGGGGGCAGCCGCTCGGCGATGCCGTCGGTGAGGGCGATCTCGACGAAGACGAGGGGCTCGCCCGGCATGGCGGGGTGGAAGTAGGCGTAGCACCGGCGGTCGCTGTCCAGCCGGTTGCGGAGGTCGTCCCAACCGGCGATCTCGTGGACCGCCTCGTAGGCCATGAGCGACTCGAGCACGGCCGCCGGCGTGGCCTCCCAGCTGATGCGCCGGAGCTCGAGGAGGCCGACGTCGAAGAGCGACGACAGGTGGCTGACCAGCTCGTCGTCGAGGAAGGCGAGGGACGGGTCCTCCCGCCGGACGGGCAGCAGGTCGGCGCGGAGGTCGACGAGGAGCTTCACACCGCCGGGAAGGCCCGTGACCAGCCGCAGGAAGGCGAGGTGCCGGGGGATGATCGCCTGGCGCATCGTCCGCTCGGCGGCCCGCCGGGACGCGCCGGGCGGGGCCGTCCGGAGCTGCTCCACGGCGGCGTCGACGGCGGCCTCGTCGACCGAGAAGCGCTCGGCGAGCATCCCCAGGAACCGGCGCCGACCGACGGTGTCCAGCGTGCCGTAGGCGTGCAGGACCCGAGCCGCCGAGAGGCGCTGCCCGGCCCGGTCGCGGTGGGCCAGCAGCTCGTCGATCGACCGGGCCAGGCGGTCGAGGTCGGCGTTGTCCAGCGAGGGGCTGGCGACGAGACCGCCTGAGCGGCGCCGGCGCAGCCGCAGGAACCGGTCGATGACGAGGGGCATGCCCCGCATGTTGGCAAACACCGAGACGCCGTTCGGCGCAGCCTGCCCAACTGCGCCCGGTCGGCGACTCGCGGGTTGCCATCGGTACCCCACCCCGGTATGGTGGTTCCATGCCTGGCTACGAGATGAACAAGGACGAGCTCCTCGCCCGTCTCCGCAGGGTGGAGGGCCAGGTACGTGGCCTCCAGCAGATGATCGAGGCCGACCGGTACTGCATCGACGTGCTCACCCAGGTCTCGGCCGCCACCAAGGCCCTCCAGGGCGTGGCGCTCGGGCTCTTCGACGAGCACCTCCGCCACTGCGTGGCCGACGCCGTCGCGGCGGGCGGCCGGGATGCCGACGAGAAGCTCACCGAGGCCAGCGCCGCGGTGGCCCGACTGCTGAGGAGCTGACCGGTGACCACGACCAGGACCACGCTCGTCGTCGTCGGCATGACCTGTGCCCACTGCGTCCGGGCCGTCACCGACGAGCTGGGCGGCCTGGCGGGCGTGACGGCCGTCGCCGTCGACCTGCCCACCGGCAGGGTCGAGGTGACCGCCGACCGGGCCCTCGACCCCGCCGAGGTCCGGGCCGCGGTGGGCGAGGCCGGCTACGCCCTGGCCGGCGACGGCTAGCGGGATGGGTTCGGCGGTGGCCTTGATCGTGGCGACCCCGGGCCGCAAGCTGGCCGCCTTCGCCGCCATCCTCCTCACCAGCCTGGGCGCCGGCCTCGGGCTCGGCGCCCTCACCCACGGCGAGGCCGACCGGCGACCGACGGCCCCCTCGATGGACTCGGAGATGGAGCCGTCGGAGCGTCACCCGTGACGGTCGAGACCACCGGCGACCGCGAGGTGGCGCTGCGGATCGAGGGCATGACGTGCGCGTCGTGCGCCAGCCGCATCGAGAAGCGGCTGCACCGCATCGAGGGGGTCACCGCCGCGGTCAACCTGGCGACCGAGCAGGCGCTCGTCCGGTTCCCGCCCGGCGTCTCGACCGACGAGCTCGTGGCCCAGGTCGAGGCGGCGGGCTACCGCGCCACGGTGCCGGTGGTGGCCTCCGGCCCGCCGGCCGATCCGGGTGGCGACGAGCGGCGCCGGCTCCTCGAGTCGGGTCGCCGCCTCGGGGTCTCGGCCGCCCTGACGGTGCCGGTGGTGACGCTGGCCATGGTCCCGGCCCTCCAGCGGGACGGCTGGCAGTGGTGGTCGCTCCTGCTCGCCACCCCGGTCGTCGTCTGGGGCGCGGCGCCCTTCCACCGCGCCGCGTGGACCAACCTCCGCCACGCCGCCACGACCATGGACACGCTGGTGTCCGTCGGCGTCCTGGCCGCCTACCTCTGGTCCCTCTACGCCCTCGTCATCGGCGACGCCGGGCGGGGCGGCATGAGGATGGCCTTCGACCTCCTCCCCGACCGGGCCGCCGGCGCCGACGAGGTCTACTTCGAGGTGGCGGCCGCGGTCACCGTCTTCATCCTGACCGGCCGGCACCTGGAGGCCAGGGCCAAGCGGCGGGCGGGGGCCGCCCTACGGGCGCTCGCAGAGCTGGGCGCCAGGGACGTGGCCGTGCTCGACGGCGACGGCCGCGAGCGCCGGATCCCGGTCGACGAGCTCGCCCCCGGCGACCGGTTCGTGGTGCGCCCCGGCGAGAAGGTCGCCACCGACGGCGTCGTCGAGGAGGGCACGTCGGCGGTGGACGCCTCCCTGGTCACGGGCGAGTCGGTGCCGATCGAGGTCGGACCGGGCGACGTCGTCGTCGGAGCCACCCTCAACGCCGGCGGCCGCCTCGTCGTCCGGGCCGAGCGGGTGGGCAGCGACACGAAGCTGGCCCAGATGGCCCGCCTGGTCGAGGCCGCCCAGCTCGGCAAGGCGGAGGTGCAGCGGCTCGCCGACCGGGTGGCCGGCGTGTTCGTGCCGGTGGTCATGGCCCTGGCGGCCGGCACGCTCGGCTTCTGGATCGGCGCCGGCGAGCCCACCGCCTTCGCCTTCACCGCCGCGGTGGCGGTGCTGATCATCGCCTGCCCCTGCGCGCTCGGCCTGGCCACGCCGACGGCGCTGCTGGTCGGCACGGGCCGGGGCGCCCAGCTCGGCATCCTCGTGCGGGGCGCGGAGGTGCTGGAGTCGACCCGCCGCCTCGACACGATCCTCCTCGACAAGACCGGCACGGTCACGACCGGGCGCATGGCGCTGGCGGCCGTGCACACCGACCCCGGCACGAGCGAGGACGACGCCCTCCGGCTGGTGGGCGGCCTCGAGGCCGCCAGCGAGCACCCGGTGGGGCGGGCCATCGCCGCGGCCGCCGCGGCCAGGGCCGTGACCACGGGCACGGACCCGGCCGCCGCCGTCCACGGCTTCGCCAGCCGGCCCGGCCTGGGCGTCGAGGGCGACGTCACCGACGCCGACGGGACCGCCCGGCACGTCGTCGCCGGACGCCGGGCCCTGGTCGAGTCGCGGGGGCTGGCGACGACCGCCGAGCTGGCGGCGGCCGCCGACCGGGCCGAGGCAGCCGGCCAGACCGTGGTGGTGGCGGCCTGGGAGGGTCGGGTCCGGGCCGTGCTCGTGGTGGCGGACACCGTGCGGCCGAGCTCGCGGCGGGCGGTGGGCGGCCTGCGGGCCCTCGGCCTCCGCCCGGTGCTGCTCACCGGCGACAACGCCCGGGCCGCCCACGCGGTGGCGGCGGCCGTCGGGATCGACGACGTGATCGCCGAGGTGCTCCCCGAGGACAAGCTCGCCGTGGTGCAGCGGCTGCAGGCCGAGGGGGCGGTGGTGGCCATGGTCGGCGACGGCGTGAACGACGCCGCCGCCCTGGCTGGGGCCGACCTCGGTCTGGCCATGGGGGCCGGGACCGACGTCGCCAGGGAGGCCTCCGACCTCACCCTCGTGCGCGACGACCTCACCGCCGCGGTCGACGCCATCCGCCTGGCCCGGCGGACGCTGGCGACGATCAAGGGGAACCTCTTCTGGGCCTTCGCCTACAACGTGGCCGCCCTGCCGCTGGCCGCGGCGGGGCTGCTCAACCCCCTCGTCGCCGGCGCGGCGATGGCCGCGTCGAGCCTGTTCGTGGTGACGAACAGCCTCCGCCTGCGCCGCTTCCGCCCGACGGGCTGACCGCCGCGCCGGCGGCGCTCAGCGGCGGGTGATGTGGGCGACGGCGTAGCGGACGGCGTCGATCTCCTTGGGCTCGAGGTGCACCGAGATCGGCACCCGCTCGCCGTCGAGGGGCCGCTCGGCGGTCGGCTCGAGGCCCGGGTCCATCTCCCGCTCGACCGGCTCCATGAAGTACGCCCGCCGGTAGGCCTGGTGGCCGAACCGGAACTCCTCGGGCATGAGCAGCTCCATGGCCTCGCCGGCCACGTCGTCGAGGCCGATGCCGAAGAACTCCTCGGCCGGCTCGGACAGCATGACGATGTTTCCCCCCACGTCGACGGCGACGAGGACCTCGTCGCTGGTGCGGAGCTCGGCGATCGCGGCGGGGAGGTCGGCCATGGGCGACAGTCTCGCAGCTCGTAGAACGATTCCGACATGAGAATCGCCCAAATTTTGGAAGACCGGGGGCGGGGGCCGGGCCGGGGGCGGGGCCCGGGGCAGGAGGTCAGCCGCCCCGCATCGTGGCGGTGATCGCCACCTGGTCGGCCGGGCGGGGGAGCCCCCAGCCGGGCTGGTAGCCGAACAGCGACCCGGCGGTGACGGCGCCGTAACGACCGTCGAGCACCTCGATGCGGTCGACGCCCACGAGCGACGGATGCGGGACGCCGCAGGCGAGGGACAGCTGGAGGAGCTCGTGGCGCAGGGTGGCCACGTAGTTGGCGAACCGCACCGACTTCAGGGTCGGGTCGAGGCCGCGGGTGAGCCACCGGCTCTGCGTGGCCACGCCGGTCGGGCACCGGCCGGTGTGGCAGCGCTGGGCCTGGATGCAGCCGACCGCCAGCATCGCCTCCCGCCCCACGTTCACCAGGTCGCAGCCGAGGGCGAAGGCCAGGAGGGCGACGTCGGGGAAGCCGAGCCGGCCGGCCCCGGCGAACACGACGTCGCCGGCGACGTCCCGCTCGGCGAACAGCCGGTAGACCCGTGCGAAGCCGACCTTGAAGGGCAGGGAGACGTGGTCGGTGAAGGCGAGCGGGGCGGCGCCGGTGCCGCCCTCGCCCCCGTCGACGTTGACGAAGTCGACGCCCCGACCACCCTTGGCCATCTCGTCGGCCAGCACCTCCCAGAACCCGCCCTCGCCCACGGCCGACTTGATGCCGACCGGCAGGCCCGTGGCGGCGGCCACCTCCTCCACGAAGTCGAGCATCGAGTCGACGTCCGAGAAGGCGGAGTGGCGGGACGGGCTGACACAGGTGACCCCGACGGGGACGCCGCGGATGGCGGCGATCTCGGGGCTCACCTTGGCCGCCGGCAGGACGCCCCCGAGGCCGGGCTTGGCGCCCTGGCTGAGCTTGATCTCGATGGCCCGGACCGGGTTGGCGGCCACCAGGTCGACGAGGCGGGAAAGCTCGAAGCGGCCCCCGGCGTCACGGCAGCCGAAGTAGCCGGTGCCGACCTGGAAGACGAGGTCGCCGCCGTGCTGGTGGTGGGGCGCCAGCCCGCCCTCCCCGGTGTTCTGCCAGCAGCCGGCCAGCGCCGCGCCCCGGTTGATGGCCTCGACGGCCGGGCCGGACAGCGAGCCGAAGCTCATGCCCGACGCGTTCACCACCGAGGCCGGGCGGAAGGCGTGGCGGCGGGCTCGGGGTCCGCCGAGGACCTTCGCGCAGGGCAGGTCCTCGCCGGTGCCGGCCGCCGCCTCCAGCGGGAAGGTCGCCTGCTTCACGACCAGGTAGTTCGATGACGAGTCGAGATCGTTGTCGGTGCCGAAGCCGACGTAGTTGTTCTCGAGCTTCGCCGAGGCGTACACCCACGTCCGCTGGTCACGGGTGAAGGGCCGCTCCTCGTCGTTGTCGGTGACGATGTACTGGCGCAGCTCGGGACCGATGGCCTCCAGAAGGAACCGGAGGTGCCCCACCACCGGGAAGTTCCGGAGGAGCGAGTGCCGGCGCTGGACCAGGTCGTAGACGGCCACGAGGGCCAGCACCGCGACCAGCCCGCCGGCGAACCAGACCACGCCGGCGACGCTACCGGGGGTCCAGGACCGACCCCGGCCCTGGGTCGGGATCCCTCGGGGGCCGGACCGGTTCGACCCGATTCGCGGCATCACGAACCCGAGATCCTCATCCTGACGTTCGTATACGACGTCTACTTCTCACGCTGCAACCTAGGGTGGTGCGGATGGACGAAGGCAGGCGCCGGTGAGCCCGCCCGCGAGCGGGCGGGAGACGCCGCTCAGCCGCGACGAGGTGATCGACGCCGCCCTCGCGCTGACCAGGGAGGTCGGCCTCCAGCGGCTCACGATGCGGGGGCTCGCCAGCGCCCTCGGGGTGAGCCCCATGGCCACCTACCACTACGTCACGAACAAGCAGGAGCTGGTCCGCCTCGTCGCCGAGGCGGTCTCCGCCACCTGGCCGAAGCTGGTGCCGAGCGACGAGCCGTGGGACGACGTCCTGCGTCGCCACCTCCTGCTCACCTGGGACACCCTGCGGCGCTACCCGGGCCTCGGCACCCACCTCATGGACCGGCCCGCCATCGGCGTCACCCAGCCCGCCCTCGACCTCGCCATCGAGTTCTTCCGCGCCGCCGGCTTCTCCGGCGACGAAGCCATGCTGGCCTGGTCGTTCACCGAGACCTACCTGCACGGCCGGCTGAGCGTCGACGCCCGCCTCCACGGCCACGACGCCTCCGACCGCCCGGGCGGCACCGACCACCTGGAGTTCGGCGTCGAGCTCCGGGCCCGGGACTACGTGGAGTACGCCGTCGACACCCTCATCGAGGGCCTGCGGGCCCGGTTGGCCGCGACCGGGGGCCAACCGGTCCTCGCCGAGGGCGAGCGGAGCTAGGCGGCGGGATCGGGGCGCACGACGCTCAGGTAGGAGGCGCCCGCATCCGGACCGTTCGGGTCGGCCCCGGTGGGAGACGGCGTCATCCGGGCCGTGGCCGCGCCGCCCACCTCCCCACCCGGTGGCGAAGGCGCCGCGCCCCCACCCGGCCGGCGCCAACCCGGCCCGGCCGAGGAGGCGCCGGGCGGCTCGACCGCGGGCGGGGCGGAACCTCCGGGGTCGTCGGCCGGACCGGTCACCGCACCGGCGGCGGGGCCCGGCCCCTCGTCGACGGCGGACGTCGCACCGGTGCCGGCAGCGGCAGGCGGTTCGCCGCTGGGGGTGGCAGCGGTCGCCGGCGATCCGTCCGGTGCCCGGTCCAGGATGGCGAGGGCCCCGGCCAGGCGGTCGACCGCCTCACCGATCCGGGCCGAGGCCAGCTCGCGAGCGGCGATGGCTTCGTCCTGGCGGCGCTGGGCCTCGGCGTGGGAGGTGGCCACCATCTCGTTGGCCTGGTCGAGGAGCTTGAGGGCGTTGGCCTCGAGGTGGGCGGCCCGCTCCTCGGCGTCGGCGACGATCTGGGCGGCGCGGGCGTCGGCCTCGCGCTGGCCCTCGGTGACGGTCTCGGCGAAGGACTGGAGCAGTGCGGCCAGGTGCCCGGCCACCTCCGGCGAGACGTCGGGGGCGTTGCGGAGCCGCTCGAGCTCGGCCTGCATCACCTGGCGCTCGGCCTCGAGCTCGGCCAGGGCCCGCTCGACCTCCTCGCGGTCGTAACCGAACAGCCGCTTACGGAACGGCTTTGGGCTCTGTCCTGCCGTCGCCATCGACCTCGACCTCCGGGGGCTGACCACCGGCTGCGACCAGCGCAACCGGCGCCACGCTAGGGACGCCCGTCGACACCGCGGGGGATGCCTGCCCGGCGGCGGGGGCAGCCGGCGCGGGTGCGGGCGCGAGGGAGGAGGCCGCGTCCGGCGCGAACCGCGGCCGCTCCGGCGCCGGGAGGAGGGAGAGCAGACCCTGGTAGACGGCGAGGACGACCACGCCCGTCTTCAGGACCTCGATGGCGGCGGTGGCAAGGAGCCGGTCGCCCGCCGCGCCCGGGGCGTCGGCGGGTGCATCGCCGAGGGCATCACCGGGTGGGGCCGCGACGAGGGCCCGCGGAGCGGGAGCGCCGGCCTCGTCGTCACCGCCGCCCCGGGGCGGCGCGGGCCGGGCGCCGGGCGCCGGGGAAAGGCTCGAGAGATCGCCCTGGCGGACGGCCTCGGCCAGGCGCAGCAGTCCGCTGGCCAGCTCGTCGTAGGCGCGGCCGATCGACGGCGCGACGGACTCGGTCGGTTCGGTGGTCGGCACAGCCGACATCGGGCACCTCCTTGCCCGGGAGGTATCGGCATCCCGCCGGGCGCCCTGAAGCCCGAGCGCGACCACCAGCCGACTCCCGCACCGCCCGGCGGGACGGCGGCGACCGGCGCCGCCCCCGGCCCAGCTGTCCCGGCGGGGCGGTGGAGGCACCCGGGGGCGCCGGCGGACCTGGCCCTCGGGCACTTCCCCGCCATCTCCCGCTGGGAACGGTCCGGCCGAGGCGGCCCGGGGCCGGTGCGGCGGCACCGACCCCGATGGGGCCCCTCATGACGTAGTTGTATCACTACGGAGAGTGGTTTTCCTAGGCCGGCAGCCTGGCCCGGTGTGAGGTCAGGACTCGCCGGGGAACGGATCGAGCACGGGGAGGTCGATCCCCCACCCGCCCATGCCGAGCTCGAGCTGCCGGCAGGTCTCCTCGAGCACCTGGACCCTGGCGTAGCGCTTCGACTCCGCCGGCACCGTCACCCACGAGGCCGCCTCGTGATCCGTCCGCTCGAGCATGTCCTCCACGGCCAGCTCGTAGTCGTGGCGCCTGGCCCGGTTGCGCTCGTCCTCGTTCGTGAGCTTCCAGCGCTTCAGGGGGTCGCGCTCCCGGCGCTCGAAGCGGCGCTGCTGCTCGTCGTCCGAGATGTGCAGCCAGAACTTCACGAGGATCATCCCCTCGGCGCACAGCGTCCGCTCGAAGTCGACGATCTCGCGGTAGGCCCGTCCCCACTGCTCCTCCGTGGCGAAGCCCTCGACCCGCTCGACGAGGACCCGCCCGTACCAGCTCCGGTCGAAGATCGTCATGCCGCCCCAGCCGGGCAGCTGGGGCCAGAAGCGCCAGAGGAAGTGGTGCCGCTTCTCGTCGTAGGTGGGCGCCGACACCTGGGTGACCCGGACGTGGCGGGGGTCGATGGGCTCGACCAGGCGCCGGATGCACCCGCCCTTGCCGGCCGCGTCCCAGCCCTCGAACACGATGCAGATCGGCGGTCCGATCTCACCGCCCAACTGGCCGCCGAGGGTGAGGCGGAGGTGGAGGAGCCGGCGCTGGGCCACGGCCAGCCGCTCGGCCTCCTCCTTCGTGGAGATGGCCAGCCCGAGATCGAGGTCGTCGAGTCGTCCCACCGCCCGACAGCGTGGCACGCCCGATCGGCGCGGCCATGCCCGTCGCTCGGACAGCGACGGGCGAACGGCGCCCGACGGGCCAGGACCGTCAGCGCAGCTGGCGGCCGCCGACGGGCCGCCGACCGTCAGCGCAGCTGGCGGCCGCAGACGGGCCAGGCCCGCCAGCCCGACAGGCGCCACTGGTGGCGGGCGAGCTCGATCTGCGCCTCCCGCGAGTGCTGGTGCGGGTAGCCCTGCCCGCCGAGCCCCCGCCAGGTACCGAGCGCGAACTGGAGGCCGCCGTAGTAGCCGTTGCCGGTGTTGATGTCCCAGCGCCCACCGGACTCACAGGCGGCCAGCCGGTCGAAGTCCTCGTCGGTCGGCTCGCCCGGCTCCCAGCCGGTGGTGGCGGCCGCGAACAGCGGCAGCGGGTTGGTGACCACCGCCCAGTAGCCCCGGCCGTCGGGCTTGGCGACGATGTCGCGGATGGGGCCCTCGGCCCAGAAGCGACCGTGCCCGGGGGCGTCGCCGAAGGCGAACACCCCGCCGTCGGCGGCGATCAGCCAGTAGCCGTCGCCGGAGGGGGTGGCCGCCATCGAGGTCACCGGCGAGTTCAGGGGCGCGGCGCCCATCGAGCCGCGGAAGGCGGCGTCGCCGAACGCGAACACGCCGCCATCGGCGGCCGACATCCAGTAGCCCTCCCCGGAGGGCGACACCGTCATCGCCGTCACCGGCGAGTTCAGCGCCACCCCGCCGAGCGAGCCGTGGAACGCGGCGTCGCCGAACGCGAACAGGCCGCCGTCGGCGGCGACGAGCCAGTAGCCCTCCCCGGAGGGGGTCACGGCCATCGCCGTCACCGGCGAGTTGAGCGCCATCCCTCCGAGCGACCCGTGGAACGTGGCCCCGCCGTAGCTGAACACGCCGCCGTCGGCGGCGACGACCCAGTAGCCGTCACCCTGGGGCCGGGCCGCCAGGTCGACGAGCGGGTGGGCGGTGGGCACGGTGCCGTCGAGCGGGTCGGCGTCGCCGAAGGCGAACACCCGGCCGCCTTCGGCCAGGGCCCAGTACCCCTCGCCGGAGGGGGTCACGGCCAGGCCGACCAACGAGCCGGCCGCTGCGTCCGGCGCGCCGAGGGCGTCGGCGTCGCCCGCGGGGAGGATGCGGCCCAGGTCCTTCGGGGCCACGTTGGCACCCGACGTGGCCGTCGGGAGTTGGAGCGCCACCTGCGTGAGGGTGAGGGCGGCGCCGGCGGCGAACGCTCGTGCGGGCGCGCGTCGTCGGGACAATGGAGGCTCCTTTCAGGGTCGTCCATCCACCGGCCCCCGTTCGCCGGGGCGGGCATCGGTGAAGTCGGGCCTCGGCTCGGCGAGCAAGGGGCGCAGCGCGCCGAGGCCGACCCTTCTCGTCGGTAGGGGGCCCAAACTAACTAGTTAGTCACGCGATCGCAATGTGAGGTTGGACACAGCCGGCCGACAGCCCGGACGCCGCAACGTCGCCGCAATCCCGTCGAGGCCCATGACCCCGGATCTCCCCGGGTCGCTCCCCCGGCCGGGGCCGCGACCCGGGGACGCCGGCGGGCCGCGGCGGGTGAGGGGAACCGCCCTCACCCGCCTTCCCCGGCACCACCGGCGCCGGGAGGGGCTCAGGAGCGGCGGAACTCGGCGACGAGGGCGGCCAGCTCCAGCGGCTTGTCGTTCTGCACCGCGTGGCCGGCGCCGTCGACCGTCTCCACCCGGGCGTCCGGCCGGTGCTGGCGGAAGGCGGCGACGGCTTCGTCGCTGACGACCGGCGAACGACTCCCCCGCACCAGCATCGTGGGCACCTGCAGGCCGGCGATGTCGTCCCAGAGCGGCGAGAAGTCGGGCGGGGGCTGGTCGGCCGTGCGGGCCGGGTCGAAGAGCCGGTCGTAGCGCCAGCCCCAGCGGCCGTCCTCGAGCGGCCGGGAATTGTGCCGGAGTCCCGGGATGATCGACTCGGGGGTGCGGTGCGGCATCGTCGCCGCCGTGGCGTCGAGGAGGGCCTGGAACGAGTCGTAGGTGCGGGGCCCGGACAGCAGGTCGGTCGGCGCCGGCGGCCGGGCCTCGTCGGCGTCGCGGCGACCGAGCCCGGGCGTGATGTCGACGAGCACGAGCCGACGGACCAGGTCGGTCCGTCCGGCCGCCACCCGCAGCGACGACAGCCCGCCGAGCGACATCCCCACCACCACGTCGGCGTCCGGCGCCAGCTGCTCGACCAGCGCGGCCAGCGCCACGGCGTTGGTGGCCGGCGAGTAGTCCCGGTCGTCCCGCCAGTCGGAGTGGCCGTGACCGGGGAGGTCGACGGCCACGAGCGGTGCGCCGAGGGCCATCGCGAACGTGTCCCAGGTGTGGGCGTTCTGCCCGGCCCCGTGGACGACGACCAGCTCCGGCGGCTCCTCGCCCCACACCAGCGCGCTCAGCCGGCGGCCCCCGCCCACCTCGACGTGCCGGCGGGCCACCGCCGGCCGGCCCGACCAGGCAAGGCCGGCCCAGGCGGCGTGGCCCTCGAGGAAGGCGAACTCGTCGTAGTCCTCGCCGTGCACGTCGATCTCCGACCAGGCCACCACCGCGGCGAAGGGTAATCCTGCCCCGGCATGTCCAGCTGGGGCGGCGGGCGCCGGGTCCCGCGCCGCTCGCCCCGCGCCCCGCGTCCGGTCCGGACGGCCCGGCGGGCCCGGCTGTCGCTCCCGGCCGCACCCTCTGAGAACATGGCGCCGATGACCGACGCCCGACGCCCGGCCCGTGTCCTGCACACGAGCGACGTCCACCTCGCCCTGCCCGGGTCGCGCGAGGAGGTCGCCTTCCGGGCCGCGCTGGCCCTGGCCGGCGAGCTCGACGTCGACGCCGTGCTCATCGCCGGCGACCTGTTCGACCACGCCCGCGTCCCCGACGCCGTGCTCGACCTCGCCGCCGACGAGCTCGGGCGGCTGGGCCGGCCGGTCGTGCTGCTCCCGGGCAACCACGACGTGCTCGACGCCCGCTCCGTCCACGGGCGCTTCGAGGTGGCCCGGCGTTGCGCCAACGTGCAGCTCCTCGACGACCCCGAAGGCTCCACCGTCGACGTGCCGGGAACCGACATCGTCGTGTGGGGGCGGGGCATGGTCGAGCACGAGCCGCGGTACCGGCCCCTTGCCGGGCTCCCCGCCCGCCGGCCCGATGCCTGGTGCATCGCCGCCGCCCACGGGTTGATCGTCGACGACGAGCGCAGCGGCCGGTCGTCGACGATCCTCCCCGACGACCTCGACGTCGACTGGGACTACGTGGCCCTCGGTCACATCCACCAGCACCGCGTCGTCAGCGCGCCCCGGACGGTCGCCTGCTATCCCGGCGCCACCGCGTCGTCACGCGACGGGGCGCCCGGCGTGGTGCTCGTCGAGCTCCACCCCGGCCGGCCGGTCGAGCTCACCTGGACCACCCTCGCCCCCTGACCCTGGCCGGGCGCGGAGGAGGGCCACCCGCCCGGGTGGCCCTCCCTCGTCGGTCTCCTGAGCCGGGACCCGCCCGGCAACGGTCCTACTTCTTGATGTAGACCTTCGTCGGGTCCGGGTAGAGGGCGCCGAGCTGGTTCGGCTTCCACGTGATGTCGCCGATTCGGTCGCCGTTCCACACCTGCGACGCCGTGGTGTGGATGCCCCAGACGCCGAGGGCGTTGTCGCTCAGGTACTTGCTGATCTTCGACCAGAGCGCGACCGCCTCCTTGCTGCCGGGATCGAGGGCACGGAGGTCGTTCACCATCTTCGTGAACGCCGGGTCCTGCGGGTCGCAGGTGTTGCCGACGCTGCCGGGCATGAAGTTGCGGGTGATCTTGTCGGTCCAGAACCGGGTCTGGGGAGTGACGGTCATCGCCATCTTCCCGTCGATGTAGTAGTCCTGCACGACGTTCGGCGAGGCCTCGAGCTTGAGCGTGATGCCCGCCTTGGCCCACTGCTGCTGCAGGAGCTCGTGGGCCTGGTTGGCGGTGCCGCCGGCCGTCGACGTGACGAGCGACAGCTCGAGGTTCGCGTGCCCTGCATCGGCCAGGAGCTTCTTGGCCTTGTCGAGGTCGTACTCGTAGACGTCGTCGAGGCTGTCGTCGTGGTACGGGCTGCTCGAGCCGAAGAACTGCGACATCGGCTCGCCCTTGCCGTCGGCCAGGACCTGGTTCAGGGCGTCCTTGTCGGTCGCGAAGTTGAGGGCCTGGCGGACGCGGACGTCGCCGAGGGCCGGGTACTTCTTGCACTGGAGCCCGACCCAGAGCACCGCGTCCGGGTTGGCGATCGTCCGCGTCTCGAGCCCGACGCCCTGGACCTGGGTGAGCCCGGCGTTGGAGATCGGACTCGCGTCGATCGTCTTGGTGCGCAGGGCGTTGATCGTCGAGGTCTCGCTGGCCGTGTCGATGATCTCGACGCCGGCCAGTCGCACGTCGTCGGCGCCGTAGTAGCCGTCCCACTTGGCGAGCTTCAGGAGCTGCTGCGAGCGGCTCTCGAACTTGAAGGCGCCGGCACCGACCGGCGCGGTGTTGAAGTCCTTGCCGGCCGCAACCGCCGCCGGCGAGATCGGCGCGGTCTCGTGGTGGGCGAGGAGGTTGTAGAAGGCGCCCGCGATCGGCTGGCTCAGGTTGATCGTGAACACCGTCGGGCTGGTCACGTCGATCGACGAGATGAGCGAGAGCTCGGCCGTCCGCATCGAGCGGGCCTGGTTGGCGGTCTTGTTGCGCAGGATCGAGAACTTGGCCGCCTCCGCGTCGAGCGCGGTGCCGTCCTGGAAGGTCAGACCCGACCGGAGCTCGACCCTGATGGTCGACGGGTTCACGATCGTGGCCTTCTCGGCCAGGCCGGGCTCGTAGGTGCCGTCCTCGAGCTGGTGGAGGAGCGAGTCGGTGAACATGGCATGGATCCAGAACTCGGTCGGCGCGTTGGCCTGGATCGGATCGAGCTTCAGCTCGGGTTGGACCAGCGCGTACGCCAGCCGCAGGACCCCGGCGGGATCGACGTCGGCCGACTCGGCCTCGTCGGCGTCGGGCCCGTCGTCGTCGTCACCCCCGCACGACGCGAGGAGCAACACCGCGGCCAACAGTGCGGCGAGGATGCCGAAGCTCCTCCTCGCGCGCGTATGCACGAATCCATCGATCACGTCCGGACCCCCCCTGGTCGTCGGCGTGCGACGCGCGCCGTCTGCGAACTGACACCGTACGAAACCACGATTTCAATCGGCGGTGCAAGCGCGGCGCACGGAACGACCAGCGCGGCGCACGGAACGACCAGCGCGGCGCACGGAACGACCAGCGCGGCGCACGGAACGACCAGCGCGGCGGCGCACGGGGGAAGACCGCCGACCTACGGTCGGGCCATGCACGAGGACGAGTACACGCTCATCGAGGACGTGGCGGGTCCGGCCAAGGAGCAGGCCGGCCACCACCTCGTCGACTACGAGACCGGGATGCTGCTCTCGACCTTCTGGTCCGCCTACCTGGCCCGGGTGCGGGCCGGCACGGCCCCGGGCCCGGGGCCGGTGCTGCGCCGGACCACCAACGACTTCCTCGCCGAGGGCTTCTCGGGCCAGTCCTTCCAGCGGGGCATTCGGATGGTGTCCCGCACCCGCCGGGGCTGCACCTTCCATGCCGGGCTCTGGCACGCAGACGACGGCCGGATGATCCAGACCTCGGAGATCGTCACCGTGTTCGTGGCCGACGGCAGGGCCGCCGAGATCCCCGACGACGTCTGGGCCAACGTCGAGGCGCTCGAGGGCCGGACCATCCCCGTGACGGAGCGCACCCCGTGACCGGGCCGCTCACCGACGACACCGTCGGCACGGTCACGTTCGGCGACATCACCGCCCGGCGCCTGGGCTTCGGCGCCATGCGGGTGTCCGGGGCCCGGAACGCCGACGGCGTCCGCGACCGGGCCGAGGCCGTCGCCCTCTATCGGGCCGTCTACGACCGGGGCGTCAACTTCGTCGACACCGCCAACATCTACGGCTACGGCGAGTCGGAGGAGATCCTCGCCGAGGCGCTGCATCCGTATCCCGACGACCTGTTCATCACCACCAAGGCCGGCTTCAAGCCGGGCAAGATCGAGCCGGGCAAGTCGTCGCTCCCGCCCCTCGGGCGCCCGGAGCACATCAAGGAGGAGTGCGACAAGAGCCTGGCCCGCCTCCGCCTCGACTGCATCCCCCTCTACCAGGTGCACGTGCCCGACCCCGACGTGCCCTACGAGGAGACGGTGGGAGCCTTCGTCGAGCTGCAGCAGGCCGGGAAGGTGCGCCACATCGGCGTCTCCAACGTGAACCTCGAGCAGCTGGCCCTGGCCCGGTCGCTGTGCGAGGTGGTATCGGTGCAGAACGCCTACAACGTCGCCCGGCGGTCCTCCGAGCCGGTCCTGCGGGCCTGCGAGGACAGCGGGATCGTCTTCATCCCCCACTCGCCGAACATCCTCGGCGAGGGCGAGGCGGCGACGGCGGTGGCCGAGATCGCCGCCGCCCACGGCGTGTCCACCCAGCAGGTGGCGGTGGCCTGGCTCCTGGCCCACTCGGCCGCGGCCGCGCCCATACCCGGCACCTCGAAGGTCGCCCACGCCGTCGACAACGTCGACACCGCCTGGCTGCGGCTGTCCGGCGACGAGCTGGCCCGGCTCGACGCCGCCGGCCGGGCCACCGTGCCGGGGGCCTGACCGTGCCAACCATCGGGCTGGCGCCGGGAACCGGCTTCGAGATCCACACCCTCGCCGACCTCGACACCTACCTCGGTGCCGTGGCCGACGCCGGCTTCGACGCCGTGTCGCTGGCGCTCACCCAGCTGGCCGGCGATCCGGTCGGGGCGGCCCGCCTGCTCACCACCCACGGGCTGCGCTGCACCGACGTGCTGTCGATGCGCGTCACCCGGGACGACGACGAGACGATGGCTTCGGCCCGGGCCATGGCGCCGGCGGTCGACGCCCTCGGTGCCGACCACGTGCTGGCCATGTTCTGGACCCGCCTCAGCGACGAGTCGCTCGACCGCCTGGGCCGGTGCGCCGACGTGGCCGGCGCGCCGATCGCCCTGGAGTTCGGACCGGGCGGGGCGGCCGACACGGTCGCCTCCGCCGACCGATTCGTCGACGCCCTCGGCATCGACCGGGTGAGCGTGCTGGCCGACACCTTCCACTTCTTCCGGGGTGACAGCACCTGGTCGATGCTCGAGTCGGTCCCGCTCGACCACCTGCCCATCGTCCAGTTCACCGACGCCCTGCCCGCCCTCTCGGACGACTACATGGCCGAGACCACGAACCGGCGGGCGTGGGGCGGCCACGGCGAGCTCGAGCTCGGCCGGTTCGCGTCGACCCTGCTCGACCGGGGCTGGGACGGCGTCGTCAGCGTCGAGGTGATCTCAGCCGAGCTGCGGCAGCTCCCCGTGGCCGAGTTCGCCCGCCTCGCCTACGCCACCACCGCCCCCTACTGGACCTGACCCCTCCCCCGTCCGGCGCATCATGGGATGTGCTCGACGACCCCTACGCCCACAAGGAGGTGGTGCTCCGGGTCGGCGACCGGCGCCTGGCGCTGACGACGTCGCAGGAGCTCTTCTCGGCCCACGCCGTCGACACCGGCACGATCGCCCTCGTGCGCTCCCTCCGCTCGGCGTCGATCCCGCCGCCGACCCGGGTGCTCGACCTGGGGTGCGGCTACGGGCCGGTCGGGCTGGCGGCCAAGGAGACCTGGCCGGGCGCGGCCGTCACCGTGGCCGACCGGGACGCGCTCGCCGTCGACTACGCGGCCGCCAACGCCGGGGCCAACGGGCTCGAGGTCGAGGCCGTCGGGTCGGTCGGCTACGACGAGGTCGGGACCGGCCCCGACCTGGTCGTCTCGAACGTCCCGGGCAAGGCCCCCGACCTGGTGCACCGCGAGCTGCTCGTCGCCCCCCTCGGAGCGGCCCGCACGGCCGCCGTCGTGGTCGTCGAGCCCCTGGTCGGGAGGGTCGACGAGCTCCTGGCCGGGGCCGGCGCCACCGTGGCGCTCCGCGAGCTCGGCGCCCGGCACGCCGTCTTCCACTACCACCTGCCGCCGGGCGAGGCGCCCGGCGCCACCGCCGTCGACCGGGGCGTCTACGACCGGGCCGTCGTGCCCCTCGCCCTGCCCTCCGGCACCGTCGAGGTCCGAACCGTGCACGGGGTCCGGGAATTCGACCAGCTCGGCTACGACACCGAGCTCGGCCTCGAGCTGCTGGCCGGCATCGCCGCGTCCGACGTGCTCCTCACCAACCCCGGCCAGGGCCACCTCGGCGCCGCCCTGGCCCTCGGCGCCGGGCCGGCGTCCATGCTCGTCGTCGACCGGGACCTGCTCGCCCTCCGGGCGACCGCCCGCAACCTCGCCGCCCTCGGGGCGGCCCCTACCCCGGCCGTGCGGCACGCCACCAGCCTCGGCGTGGTGCCGGCCATCGACCTGGCTGTGCTCCCGCTCCGGCCCAAGGAGCCCCGCCCGGTGCTCGTCGCCGCCCTGGCGGGCGCGGCCGCGGCGCTGCGCCCCGGCGGCCGGGTGATCGTGCTGGGCCGGGCCGCGGCGGTCCGCCGCCTGCTCGTGAACCTCGACCTCGGGACCCTCGCCCTGCGCCGCGGGCGGGAGCTGCGGGCCCGCGGCCACGCCGCGCTCGAGCTCCTGGCCCGGAGCCGGGCGTGACGAGCCGGCTCAGCTGGCCGGCTGGGGCCGCCAGTCGGGGTAGACGCCCCGCTCGATGGCGAGGTTCTGGGCGCTGACCTCGCCCCGCTGCAGCTCGTCGGCCTCGGGCGACGTGAGCAGCCAGGCCACGGCGGCACCGACGGCGGCCGGCGGCGCGGCCCAGCTCGGATCGAACCCGAACTCCTCGACGTC
Source organism: Acidimicrobiia bacterium (assembly GCA_050249235.1). Taxonomy (GTDB): domain Bacteria; phylum Actinomycetota; class Acidimicrobiia; order Acidimicrobiales; family CADCSY01; genus JAEKLB01. The sequence goes on from JBFWQW010000005.1 coordinate 42,466, forward strand.
GAGCGAGTTCCGCTCCGTCAGCACGAAGCCGGGCTCGACGTTGAAGGCCCGGATGCCCTTGTCGCCGTACTCGGCCTGGAGGCTGCCGACCAGCGTGTGGCCGGCGGCCTTGCCGATGCGGTAGCCGAGGCCCGGCCGGGGGCTCTGCGGGTAGAAGTTGTAGCCGGCGCCCGAGCTGATGGTGACGAAGGTGCCGCTGCCCCGCTCGATCATGCCGGGCAGGAGCATCTGGGCGATCCGGATGGGCGCCACACCATGGGCCTCGAGGAAGAGGCGGTACTGGTCGACCGGCGTGTCGAGGATCGTGTCCATGAGGCCGGGGCCGATGTGGCGGCCGTTGTTCACCACGACGTCGACCGTGCCCCACTCGTCGAGCAGCTTCTGGGTGGCCGACTCGACGAGGCTCATGTCGGTGAGGTCCATGCGCAGCGGGAGCGCCTGCTGCCCGGCCGCCTCGACGAGCTCGGCCGTCTCCTCGACGCTGCCCGGCAGCGGCCGGGTGTCGACCTTGTGGACGGTCTGGGTGTGCTCGGGCGTGGGATCGCCCTTGCTCACGGTCCGCGCCGCCAGCGCGACGTCGAACCCCGCCTCGGCGAGCGCGATCGAGATGGCCTTCCCGATCCCCCGGCTCGCGCCCGTCACCAGTGCCTTCGGCATGTCTGCGACCTCCCCTCGTGGTGCCGGCGACCCTAGTGGTCCGTCGCCGGCCTCTTCCCGCCGCCGGCCGGGGGGAGGCGCTCAGTCCTGGTGGGGCGGGGGCTGCTTCTCGGCCTCGAGCCAGGCCGGCAGGACCCGGGGCGGGCGGCTCGAGCTGTAGAGCACCTCCTGGGTCAGCGATGCCAGCAGGCTGCCGTCACGGTCGAAGAAGGAGCCTCCGTACAGACCCCGGCCCTGATTGGCGGCGATCGTCACCAGATCCATGAGCACCCAGTCGTCCATGTCGACCGGGCGGTGGAACCAGAACCCGTGGTCGAGGCTGGGCCCACCGGCGTCGCCCGTCCCCGGCCGGGACGGCAGGCCGGTGTAGAGGTCGGAGAAGTGCACGAGCACGCAGGCGTGGAGCAGGGGATCGTCGCCGACCGGCGCGATGGCCCGGCCCCAGGCCCGGTTGGGCACGCTCGAGCCGAACCCCGTCCCGACGTTGCGGACGTCGACCGCGGAGGAGTGCCGGAAGGGCATCCCGGTCTCGGTCTCCAGATCCTCGGGGAGGGGCACCCCGTCCGGGAAGGTGGCGGCCGCCAGGTCGGGGCCTTCCTCGGGCACGTGGAACGACGCCGACATCGTGAAGATCGCCCGGTCCCGCTGCGAGACGACCACCCGGCGGGCCGAGAACGAACGGCCGTCGGTGTCCCGCTCGACCCGAAGCTCCATGGGTTCGACCGACGAGCCGGGCCGCAGGAAGTAGGCGTGCAGCGAGTGGGGGTGGCGGTCGGGGTCGACCGTGAGGCCGGCGGCCCGCAGGGCCAGCGCCAGCGGCACCCCGCCGAAGAGGCCGGTGAACCGAGGGTCGGGCGGTGGGTCGAAGTGGCGGAAGGCGTCGTTGCCGACGGGCTCGAGCGCGAACAGCTCGTCGATCGACGTGGCGGCCTCGGTCACCGCCGGACCCTAGCGACGCCCCCCCGAGGCCCCTCTGCTACCACGCCCCGAAGGGGGTCTCCGTGAAGCGGAAGAGGACGCCCTGGGCGTCGGCCGGGTCGACCGTCACCTGGCCGTCGGCGGGGCGCTCGACCCGGATCCCCTTCGAGGCCAGGTGGTCGGCGGCGGCACCGGCGTCGACCACCTCGAAGGTGACGGCGTGGACGATCTCGCCGTTGCGCTCGAGCTCACGGCCGGCGTCGCTGCCGGTGTCGAGGGGCTGGGCCACCTCGAGGCTCACGGTCGGGCTCAGCGTCACGAACGCCGACGACGTGCCGAACGGCGTGGCCGCCACCTCGTGGCCCACCGTGGCCCGGAAGGCCTCGAGCATCGGCGGCACCCGGCCGGCCCGGTCGGCGGTGACCACCGTGACCCACGCCGGGCCGCGGAGCCCGAGGGGGTGCTCGTCCCGCCAGAACGACGAGGTCCAGCCCTCGGCCCACCTCGGGTCCGTCTCGATCCGGGGGTTCCAGAGCTCGTAGAGGCCGGGGAAGTCGCGGGGCCGGGTCCAGATCTCGTCGCCGAGGCCCTGCACCTCGCCACCCAGGGCGCCGGTGAGGCGGCGGCCGAGGGAGGCGAAGTGGTCGAGGAAGTCCTGCGGGTCGTCGAGGTGCACGGCCAGCGAGTGGAGGTGGGGACCGACCCGCTCTCGGAACTTGCCGACCGCGGTGGGCACGTCGGGCAGCGGGCTGAGGGGCATGAGGACGACGTCGCCGATCGTCTGGAGCGCCAGCCGCGAGCCCAGGACCTCGCTGCGCTGGAAGACGATCGGGGCGAACACGTCGGCGTACCAGTCGACGGCGGCGTCGACGTCGTCGACCACGTGGGTGATGTGGAACACGTCACCGATCTCGAACACGTTCCCCACCTCCCGGCCGGCGCCCCGCGGCGCCGCGCCCGGCCGGGCACGCTACGTGCCGCCCACCACCTCGATGTCTCGCCCGCCCGCCCCCACCTGGACGCGCCGCCCGCCGGCCCTCCCTCGAACTCGGTGCGTTCGTCGCCGCTCAGGGGCGACCAGCGCACCGAGTTCGGGTTCTGGTCGGTTCTGATCGGATCCCGGTGGACGGGAGAGCTAGTCGAGGGCCTTGGCGTAGAGCTCGCGGAGGCCGGGGCGGGGGTCGACCTCGACGTGGCACTCGGTGTCGAAGACCATGGTCGAGCGGTCGTCGGCCGAGTACGGGGGCCAGGTCGGCAGATCGGGGTGGTTGGGGTCGCCGTCGTGGGCGAATCGCACCCACGCCTCGCTCGTGATCCGGCCCATCTCGGCGTTCTCGGGACGGTCGCCGGCCATGGGGGTCAGGTCGTAGTTGTTGAAGGCGAACGGGATGTCGAGGCCGTGGCAGGCGCCGATCAGGCCTCCCATGGCCGGCGTCTCGTAGTCGAACTGGTACAGGTACACGGGCGCCCGGCCACCGGCCGACTTGCGCTCGGCCCACTGGATCGACCCGGCCCACATGGTCCGGTCGGTGACCAGCCTGCAGAAGACGTCGGTCGGCGTCGCCCCCGGGTTCAGGCGCTGGTGTTCGGCGACGATGGGCTCGGCCAGCTCGCCGAAGAGGCCGGCCGCCATCTGGCGCATGGTCGCCTCGTCGAGCGTCCCGAACCAGGGCATGCCCAGCATCATCATCGTCATGTCGTCGCGGGTGGAGCCGATGATGGTCGGCACGTCGGCCGCCAGCGGGGAGGCCGCCGGGTCGAACGGGTGCTGGGGCAGGATCCGGCCGTCGACCACCGGCTGCAGCGGCATGAAGGCCTCGCCCCCGGCCGCGCCGGCCAGGCCGTCGCTGATGGGCATGCCGAGCTTCTCGGCCTCGGCGACGAGGAGGTCGGCCGGGACGTCGTGGAGCTTCCCGAGGTCCTTCGGGGCGATGCCGAGCCGCGCCAGGAGCTGCTCGGCGCTCCGGGTGGCGGCCTCGGCCGGGCAGGCCCGGAGCATCGGGCCGCTGAGCAGGCCGGCCCGGTTGAACAGGCCGTGGGCGTCGGGCATGGCCAGCAGCGTCGACGTCTTCGACGCGCCACCCGAGCCGCCGAACACGAGCACCCGGCTCGGATCGCCCCCGAACGCCTCGATGTTGTCGCGGACCCACCGCAGGGCGAGGACGATGTCGAGCATGCCGACGTTGCCCGACTCGGCGTAGTCCTCGCCGCCGAGCTCGGCCAGGTGCAGGTAGCCGAGCGCCCCGAGCCGGTGGTTGATCGTGACCACCACCACATCGTCGCGGCGGGCGAGCGGCGTGCCCTCGTAGAGCGGCCACGACCCGGTGCCGGTGTTGAACGCCCCGCCGTGGACCCAGAACATCACCGGGCGCTTGCGCTGCTGGTCGAGCCCGGCCGACCACACGTTGAGGACGAGGCAGTCCTCGCCCTGGGCCGGCTCGGCCCCGCCGGCCAGCCCGTCGATGAAGCGCACGAACTCGGCGGCCAGCCCTCCGGCCTCCTCGGTGGCCGAACCGGCCTCGGCCCGGTGGCCCACCTGCGGGGCCGTCGGCCCGTAGGCGACCGCGTCCCGCACACCGGCCCAGGGCGCCGGCGGCTCGGCCGGCCGGAACCGCTGCCGCCCACCGGTCGGACCGCCGTACGGGATCCCGCGGAACACGTGCACGCCGCCGACGTGCTCGCCCCTCACCTTGCCGGTCGTCGTCTCGACGATGCTCTCCACCACGGCTCCTCCTGTCGGTGCCGGTCCCCCCGGGCGGCGCGAACCTAGGCCCGGGGCCGGGATGCCCGCCACCGCCCCAGTCGGGCCTGCACCGCCCCAGTCGGGCCTGCACCGCCCCAGTCGGGCCTGCACCGCCCCAGTCGGGCCTGCACCGCCCCAGTCGGGATGGACGGCGGGAGCCGGCCCGTGCGGGGCCCGTACGATCCCCGATCGTGCTCGAACCGAGAATGGTCGTGATCGGTGCCGCGGAGACCGACCGGCTGGGCGTCATCACCGACGTCTCGCCGATCCAGCTGCACGCCGAGGCCGCCCGCAACGCCATCGCCGACGCCGGCATCAGCCGGGACGACATCGACGGCGTGGCCTGCGTGGGCGAGGGACCCGCCGGCCTGGCGAACTACCTCGGCATCAAGCCGACCTGGCTCGACGGCACGTTCGTGGGCGGCTGCTCGTTCCTCGTCCACCTCCACCACGCCTGCGCCGCCATCGCCGCCGGCATGGCCCGGATCATCATCGTCACCCACGGCGTGTCGCGGGGCGGTCCCGCCAGCAGCCCGGGCGCCCTCGACCTCGCCAACCTGCAACAGCAGTTCGAGCAGGTGTACGGCGTGGGCCCGCCGGCCACGAAGTTCCCGCTCGGGGTGGTCCGCTACATGAAGGAGTTCGGGCTCACCCACGAGCAGCTGGCGTCGGTCGCCGTGGCCCAGCGCAAGTGGTCGTCGCAGGTGCCCCGGGCGATGATGCGCGACCTGATCACCGTCGACGACGTGCTCGCCTCGCCGATGATCAGCTACCCGATGCACCGCCTCGAGTGCTGCCTCGCCACCAACGGCGGCGGCGCGCTGATCATCACGAGCGAGGAGATCGCCGGGCAGCTCCCGCTGGCCAAGCCGCCCGTGCACATCCTCGGCGCGGCCGAGGCGTCGGGCTCGCCCCTCATCTCCCAGATGCCGGACATGACGACGTCCGAGGCGTTCCGCACCACCGGGCGGCTGGCCTTCGAGCAGGCCGGCATCACCCACGCCGACGTCGACCACCTCATGGCCTACGACGCCTTCGCCCACCTCCCCATCTACGCGTTGGAGGACCTCGGCTTCCTCGGTCGGGGCGAGGCCGGGGCCTTCATCGAGGAGGGCCGCACCTCACCCGGCGGCGAGCTGCCGATGAACACCAACGGCGGTGGCCTGTCCTACACCCACACCGGGATCTACGGGATGTTCGTGATGCAGGAGGCGATCCGCCAGGTGCGGGGAGAGGCGGCCGCGCAGGTGCCGGACGTCCGGATCAGCGTGGCCCACGGGGTCGGGAGCATGTTCACCTCGGCCAGCACGATCGTGTTCTCGACGCCCGAGGCGGCGGAGGCCCTGCGATGAGCGACGCATCGGCCGCCGCTCCCAAGCGGGACAAGCCGGCACCCGTGGCGACACCCGAGACCAAGCCCTTCTGGGACGCGGCGCAGGAGGAGCGGCTCGAGATCCAGCGCTGCCAGGCCTGCTCGCGCTTCTACTTCTATCCCCGGCCCTTCTGCCCCCACTGCTTCTCGTGGGACGTCGAGTGGGTCCAGGTGTCGGGCCGGGCGACCCTGCACTCCTACGTCATCAACCACCGACCCATGCCGGGCTGGGAGGACGAAGCGCCCTACGCCATCGCCCAGGTCGAGCTGGAGGAGGGCGTCCGCCTGCTCACGAGCATCGTGGGCGTCCCCGCCACCCCCGAGGACCTGGTCCTGGACATGGCGCTCGAGGTCTGCTTCGAGGAGCAGAGCGGCATGAAGGTGCCGAAGTTCCGGCCGGCCGGGAGGACCTGACGGTGGATGTCTACGAAGCCCTGCACACGACCCGGGCCATGCGGCGGCTGCGGCCCGACCCGGTCCCCGACGACGTGATCGCCCGGATCGTCGACGCCGGCACCCGGGCGCCGTCGCCCGGCCCGGTGGGGGCGCAGACGTGGCGCTTCGTCGCCGTCACCGACCGGGCCGTCATGGCCGAGCTGGGGGCCCTCTGGCGGTCGGCCCGCGACGAGCTGCTGCGCCAGGTGCCGAACCTCTACGCCAATGAGGCCCAGGCCTCGTCGTCGCAGCACCTCCACGACCACTTCGACGACGTGCCGCTGCTGATCCTCGGCTACGGCCCCGAGGGCATGGGGTCGAACACGGTGGTGCAGGCCCTCTGGAGCATGTGCCTGGCGGCCCGGGCCGAGGGCCTCGGCTCGACCTACACGACGCTGCTCACACGGGTCGCGCCCGAGGTCGACCGCATCCTCGGCGTGCCCGCCGACGCCGGCGTGCGGCTCTACGCCTCGCTCCCGATCGGCACCCCGCTCGGTCGTTGGGGCGTGGCCCCCCGCCAGCCCGCCCACGAGGTCACCTACGCCGACCGGTGGGGCCGGCCCCCCGCCTGGCGGGCCGTGCCCCCGGCGCTCGGAGGCTGACCCCCCGGGTCCACGCCGGGTCCTCGGATCCACGCGTGGCTCCAACCCACGCGGTGTCGGACCGTGCACCGGGACGACCCTGCGGCCGCCTCGTACCATGGCCGAGTGACCGGCGAGCGGCTCTCGACCCCGAGGGTGCCACCCGTCGAGAAGGTGGCCGCCCGGGCCCGTGAGGTGGCAGCCGGCGGGCTGGTCAGGCCGGTGAACCTCACCGCCACCCTGGCCCACAACCGACCGGTGTCGAAGGCGATCGCCGCCATGTCGTCGGTGTTCTTCGATCCCGAGATCCTCGACCCCCGCCTGCGGGAGCTGGTGATCCTCCGGACCGGCTGGGTCACCCAGGCCGTCTACGAGTTCGGCCAGCACGTCCTCGCCGCCCGCCAGGTGGGCATCTCGGAGGAGGAGATCCGGCGCACCACCCTCCCGCCGGAGCAGGGCGGCTGGACCGAGCTCGAGCGGGCCGCGCTGCGGATGGTGGACGACCTCCACCGCGACGACACCGTCTCGGCGCCGGTGTGGTCGGCGCTCGAGGAGCTCGCCGGCCACGAGCGGGCCATCGCCCTGATCGCGCTGGCCGGCTTCTACCGGATGCTGGCCGGGGTGCTCAACGGGCTCGGCATCCAGCCCGAGGACGACCTGCCCCGCTGGCCGGCCTGAGGGCCCGCCGGCCTGAGGGCCCGGCGCCGCCTTCGTCAGCGGTGGATCACCTCGGCGGCGTAGCGGTGGAGGCCCTCGATCGAGCGGGCCGCGCTGTCGGCGGGTAGCTCCACGATCAGCTGCGTGACACCGGCAGCCTCCACCTCGGCCAGCCAGTCGAGGTAGGGACCGGCCGGCTCGTCGTGCTCGACCAGGCGGCCGCCGCCGCCCTGGAGCTGCACGGCCACCTCCCCCGGGTCGCGTCCGGCCGCCTCGAGGCGGCGGCGCAGGTCGTCGACCGTCCGGGCGAGGGTCTCGAGGTCGGGGATCGGCGCCGTCCGCGTCGTGCGGGCCAGCTGGGCGCCGCCGAGGATCGGGGTCCACCCCCGGCCCACATCGGCCGTCCGCTGGCGGGCCCGGGCGCTGTTCCCGCCGATCCAGATGGGCGGGTGGCCGTCGCCGTGCGGGGTGGGCCGCGCCAGGATGCCGTCGGCCTCGGTGAAGCGGCCGTGGATCGACACCTCCTCGCCCGACCACACCTGGCGCCACACGTCGAGAGCCTCGTCGAGCACGTCGTTCCGGGCGTCGAAGTCCATGCCGAGCGCGGTGGCCTCGCTGCGCAGGTAGCCGGTGCCGACGGGGACGATCAGCCGGCCCCCGGCCAACCGGTCGAGCGTGGCGATCTGCTTGGCGCCGAGCACGGCGCTCCGGAACCCGGGGACGAGCACGTAGGGCATCAGCGCGATCCGGCTCGTGACCCCGGCCCAGAACCCGAGCACGGCGAACACGTCGAAGGCGTCGTGCCCGCCGGCGTTGCGCCAGCGGGCCGAGGGCGCCGGGTGCTCGGTGAGCGCCAGCGCGTCGAAGCCGACCGCCTCGGCCGTCCGGGCGAACTCGGCGACGAACCCGGGCTCGAGGATCTCCTGGCTGTAGGTCGTGTGGTGCAGCGGGTGGAGGGCGGTGAAGCGCACGGGCCAGACGCTACGTTCCGGGGCTCCGGCCCCGCCTCGCCCGGGGGGTCTGGTCCGTCTGCCGGAGGCCCGCGAAGGGGGACGCCATGCCGTTCGATGTCCGACCGCTGGTGGTGCCGGCGACGACGGCCCTGCTCACGAACGAGGTCCAGCCCTCGACGGTGGGAGGAGGCCCACCCGGCAGCCTCGGCGAGGCCGGCGCCCTGGTGCTGCCGAACATCGTTCGCCTCGCCGGCGCCGCCCGCGCCGCCGGGGTGCCGGTGGTGCACTGCGTCAAGGTCTTCCGGCGCGACTCGCTGGCCAGGAACCGCAACGTGATGCTCTACCGGCTCCGCGGCCAGGTCCCCGGCGACGAGGTGGCGCCCGACAGCCGCCCGGTCGAGGGCTCGGTGGTGGTGCCGGCGCTCGGCCCCGACGAGCGCGACCTCGTGATGACCCGCCTCCACGGCATGGGGGCGGCCAGCGACACCGGCGTGGTGCCCGTCCTGCGCAACCTCGGGGTGACGACGGTGGTGGTCGTGGGCGTGTCGATCAACATCGGGGTCACCAACACGGTGATGGAGCTCGTCAACCAGGCCTTCGAGGTGGTGCTCCCCCGCGACGCGGTGGCCGGGACGCCGGCCGAGTACGGGGAGCAGGTGATCCGGCACACCCTGGGGCTGCTGGCCACCGTGACCACCACCGACGAGCTGGTCGACGCCTGGTCGGCCCCGGGCTGACCCGGATCGGTGGCCGGAGCCGGGCTCAGACGGTGGCCGGCGCCGGGTCCGCGTCCGGGTTCGGGCGGGACGAGCGCTGGAGCACGGCGTAGGCGATGCCGCCGGCCACGAAGAACAGGGCGCCACCGACGACGAACACCCACCGGAAGCCGAGGCCGACGGCGAGGCTGCCGCCGAGCAGGGGTCCGACCTGGCCGGAACCGGCCTGCACGCTCTGGTACACGCCGAAGACCCCGCTCACCACCGCCGCCGACACGGCCGTCGACAGGAGGGCCACGGTGCCGGTGGCCAGGATGCCCTGGAGGAAGGCGACGACCCAGGTGAGGACGAGGAGCTGCACCACCGTTGACGACGCCCCGGTCAGGGCGATCAGGACCGCGCTCACGAGGCAGGTGACCAGCACCACCCGGTTGAAGCCGAAGCGCTCGTTGATCCGGGCCGTGTAGAGGCTGGCCACCGCCGTCAGCGCGGACATGCCGAAGAACAGCAGGCCGATCGTGAAGTTCACCGAGCCCGAGCCGTCGAGGATCTCCTTGACGAAGCCGGGGAGGATGGGCTGGGTCATGGGCCGGCCGATGCCGACGACCGCCACGACGAACAGGATGGCGAGCACGGCCGGCGACCGCAGGGCGGCACCGAGCTCGCCCTTCGGCCTGGCCTTCCGCTCCGTCTCGGCGACCCGGTCCTCCACCACCATCACCACGGTGGCGATCGCGCCGCAGAGCATCACCCCGGCGGTGACGATGAAGGTCCACTCGAAGCTGAGCCACGAGAGCAGGGTGGCGGCGACCAGCGGGCCGATGGCGAGCCCCGCCTGGGTGGCCGCCTGGAACACGCCGAGCGAGCGGCCCAGGTGCTCCGAGGGCGTGCTGGTGGCCATCAGGGCCATCGCCGCCGCCGGCGCGCCGGCCATCACCCCGATGAAGAAGCGGATGGCCACGACCTGCCACGTGGCGGCCGCGAAGGCGAAGAGGAACAGGCCGATGGCGCCGCCGAAGGCGGCTCGGACGAGCATCGGCTTGCGCCCGTACCGGTCGCCGAGCACGCCCCAGATCGGTCCGGAGATCATCGATCCCAGGCCACCGAGGGCGCTGGCGACGCCGGCCCAGAACGCCGCCTTCTCGTCGGTCATGGTCTCGATCTCCTGCAGGTACACCGGCAGGAAGGGGATCGTGAACGCGAACCCGGCGGTGAGCAGGAACACCGCCAGCGTCGCGGCGAAGTTGTTCCGCTTCCACTGCTCCCTGCCGCGTCGCCGCGCCCCCCCGAGCACGTGCGCACCCTAGGGGACGGCCACCCGCGGCCGGCCGGGACGGCCGGACCCAGTCGGACTGGCTTCTCAGCGCGGTGACTGGCCCTTCAGCGCGGTGACTGGTCATCCCGTCTGCTACGCAACGCAGCGTGAAGTTCATGGTCGAGTTCCCGCTCGGGCTCGACGATCGGGGCGAGCCCTGGTCGGTGCCCGAGAAGATGGTGAAGGTGGCCCAGGCCCTCGAGGCCGCCGGCGTGGACGGGATCGCGTTCACCGACCACCCCGCCCCGTCGAAGAAGTGGATGGAGAACGGCGGCCACGCCACCATCGACCCCTTCGTCGGGCTGGGCTTCTGCGCCGCCGTCACCACGACGATCCGCCTCATGACGGCGCTGACGGTCGTGCCGTACCGCAACCCGCTCCTGATGGCGAAGTCGATGACCGCCGTCGACGTGGTGTCGGGCGGCCGGGCCACCTTCGTGCTCGGCACCGGCTACCTGCGGTCGGAGTTCCTCGCCCTCGGCGTCGAGTTCGAGGAGCGCAACGCCCTCTTCGACGAGGCCGTCGAGGTGGCCAAGGGCATCTGGTCGACCGACGACTTCCACTACGAGGGCAGGCACTTCACCGCCATCGGCCAGACGATGGTGCCTCGGCAGGTGCAGGATCCCCACCCGCCGCTGTGGCTGGGCGGCAACGCCAAGGTCGTCCGCGACCGGATCGCCCGCTGGGGCGACGGCTGGGCGCCGATGCTCGGCGGCGGCGTGCTCACCCGCACCGCCCGCACGTCGGCCATCACCACCGACGAGGACTTCGCCCTCGCCATCGAGGACGTCCGCGACCGGCTCGAGAGCTACGGCCGCAGCCTGTCCGACATCGACATCTCGGGTTCGATCACGGCCACCCGGGTCGGCCTCGCCGACCCCGACGCCTACGTCGACGGGCTGGGCAACCTCGCCTCGCTCGGCGTCACGTGGACCCACGCGCCGGTCATCCGGGGCAACGTCGACACCTCGCTCGAGGCCATCGCCGCCTTCGGCGAGAAGGTGGTGCCCCAGCTCGACCGCTGAGGGTGCGCCGGAGGCGTGCCCGTGGCCCGAGCGGCCCGGCGCCGGGCCGGCGTCACCAGCGGTCCCAGTGCACGATGTCGTCGAGGGGCTTGCGGGGCCCGGCCCTGAAGTCGGTCCCGAGCGTGTAGGCGATCGGGAACAGGCCGCCCTGGATGCAGCGCTCGTAGGGGATGCCGAGGAGGGCCGCCACCTCCTCCTCGTGGCGGAGGTGCATGGTCGTCCACGTGGTGCCGAGGCCCCGCTCGCGGGCGGCCAGCATGAAGCTCCATGCCGCCGGGAGCAGCGAGCCCCAGAAGCCGGCCTGGTTGCCGCCATCGGCCGGGCCCCCGACCGGCGACGGCCGGCCCCACGAGCAGGGCAGCAGCATCACCGGCACCTCGCCGAAGTGGTCGGCCAGGTAGCGGGCCGACTCGTACACCCGGGCCGATGCCTCGTCGGTGACCATCACGTCCGGCTTGTAGGTCGCGTCGAACACCGCCTTGTAGACGGCGGCGATGGCCGCCTTCTTGGCCGGCTCGGTGACGAAGACCCAGTGCCAGCGCTGCGAGTTCGATCCCGAAGGCGCCTGCACGGCCAGGTCGAGGCACTCGAGCAGCACCTCCCGCTCGACCGGGCGGCCCAGGTCGAGCCGCTTGCGGACGGCACGGGTCGTCGAGAGCAGGTCGTCGGCGGAGAGCTCGAGGCGCATCCGCCGATGGTGACACGGACCGGGATCGGCCGGCGGCGGCCCGGCGCCGGAGGAGCCGAGAACCAGGACGGACGTGACTAGCCGCGCGGGCGCTCAGCGAGGACGACGACCTCGTGGGGCGGCCGGTCGGGTACCCGGGCCAGGACGAGGATGGCGACCGCGGCGAGCACGGCGTAGACGAGAGCGGCGTAGGCGAAGGGCCGGACGGTGTCGTCGAACAGCCCGTCGACGACCGACCCGAGCAGGGCGCCCCCGGCGGTGGAGATGGTCCCGAGGACGGCGGACGCCATGCCGGCCACGTGGGGCACCGGCGTCATGGCCGCGGTGTTGCAGCTCGGGACGAGCATCATCACGCCGGGCAGGAGCAGCCCGAGGCCGACGCAGAACGACCAGAGCGGCGGGTGCCCGTCGGTCGCCGCCGCCAACAGGGCCACCGCGGCCGCAGCCACCAGCAGGTAGACGATGGCGCCCTTCAGCAGCCGGTACAGGCCGAAGCGCACCACGAAGCGCCCGCTCAGCAGCGAGCCGACGCCGAGCATGACCGCGATGCCGCCGAACAGGAACGGGAAGGCGTCCTCGGCGTCGTAGACCTCCTCGAAGATCGTCTGCGACCCGCCGATGAACGAGGTCATGACCGCGAACAGCAGGGTGGTCGCGAGGCCGTAGGCCATCGTCTCGCGGGTCCGCACCACCGCCGACAGGGCGTCGCCGAGGGCACGGGGGGTGACCGAGCGCCGCCGCTCGGGCGGAAGGGTCTCGGGCAGCCGGCGGAGCCAGAAGCTCAGCCCGAAGGCCCCGACCACGGGGATCCAGAACACCGTGCGCCACGGGCCGAGCGCCACCGCCAGAGCGCCGAGCACCGGGGCGAAGACGGGCACCAGGATGAACACCGTCATGACCTGCGACATGGCCCGGGCCATGCGGTCGCCCTCGTAGGAGTCGCGCACCATGGCCAGCGCCAGGGAGCGGGGGGCGGCGGCGCCGAAGCCCCACACGAAGCGCAGCGCCACCGTCGCCGAGAGGGTCGAGGTGAACGTCGCGGCTGCGGCGCCGACGGCGTACACCACCAGCCCGACGTAGAGGAGCCGCTTGCGCCCGTACCGGTCGGAGAGCGGCCCGTAGAACACCTGGCCCGCCGCTAGCCCGAGAAAGAACGTGGTGATGAGCTGCGAGACCTCGGTCGAGCCCGGCTCGAGGCCGAACTCCTCCCGGATCTCCGGGAACGCCGGCAACAGGAAGTCGATCGACATCGCCGCCATGGCCATGCAGCTGGCCACGATGGCGATGAACTCCGGCGTGCCCGCCACCGCCGGCCGGCGCCGCTCCGCCACCCCAACGTCCGCGTCCACGTCCGCACCCACCGCCATCACCCGCACCGTAGGCGGCCGGCGCCGACCGCCGTCAGTCCGGCCCCGGCTCAGCCGCCGAAGGTGGGGATGTCGAGGCGGCCGGTGCGCTTGAGGAACCGCCAGGCGCCGTCCTCACGCACCAGGCGGTCGAAGTGGCGGCCCATCAGGGTGACGGTGGGCTTGCCGGCCTCGTCCTTCTCGATCACGGTCCACATGACCTGCGATCGGGCGGTGTCGCCGTCGAGCTGCACCCGGGGGCTGCTCACGATGTGGAAGGCGTTGCCGACCTTGCCCTCCACGACCTTGGTGATCAGCTCGGCGATGGCGGCGTGGCCCTTGGCCCGCGTGCCCGGTCCCAGCACGATCTCGCCCTCCTCGGCGAAGAGCCCGGCGTAGGCCTCTGCGTCGCCGGCGTCGAGGTACTCGATGTAGTCGATGAAGAGCTGGTTGATCTCGGCCAGGTCCTCCAGGCGCTGCATCCTGGCCTCGAGCTGCTCCGTCATGGCTCTCTCCCGTCGTGGGTCGCGGTCCCGCAGAGCTTGCTGCATGGCCGGATCCGGCGCCGCCGCGCGACCGGTCGGACACCCGCACGGCCACCCGGGCACCGTCGAAAGTAGGGTGCGGCGAGCGCAACGCCCGGCGACGCTGGGCTCGTCGGCGCCGAGTCGAGCCCCGATCCGGGGTCGGAGGAGTGACCATGGAGTTCATCGAGTACGACGTCGTCGACAACGTGGGTGTCATCACCCTCAACCGACCGGAGAAGGCCAACGCCCAGCACCGCCCCCTGCTGATCGAGCTCGATGAGTGCTGGCGCTCGGCCGACGCCGACCCCGAGGTGCGGGTCATCCTGGTCCAGGCCAACGGCCGCCACTTCTCGGCCGGCCACGACCTCGCCGGCGGTGCCCCCCGGTCGGACGACGGCACCCCGCCCCCGCCCTACACGCTGGCCAACGCCTACGACAGCGAGGCCAAGTACTTCTTCGGCTACTCGATGTCGTGGCGCAACGCCACCAAGCCCTCGATCGCCGCCGTGCAGGGCAAGTGCGTCGCCGCCGGGATGATGCTGTGCTGGCCCTGCGACCTCATCCTCGCCGCCGACAACGCCGAGTTCTCCGACCCCACCGCCCGCATGGGCCTGGCCGGGGTGGAGTACATGGCCCACATGTGGGAGTTCGGGCCGAGGAAGGCCAAGGAGCTGCTGTTCCGCAGCACGCCGATCTCGGCCACCGAGGCCATGGACCTCGGCATGGTCAACAAGGTCGTCCCGCTCGACGACCTGCGCGACGAGGCCATGGTGTGGGCCCGCGACATCGCCACGCTCGATCCGGTGATGACCCGCCTCATCAAGCGGGGCATCAACGCCCAGCTCGACACCGCCGGGTTCTCGAGCTCGCTGGCCCACAGCTTCGACATCCACGAGCTGGCCCACGGCATGCAGATGTCGGCCATGCACGCCAACCCCGACGCCCGCCGCGGCAACATCCTCGAGCACATGCGGGCCACCAACAAGAGCATCTCGGAGCGCGAGGGCGCCGCCATCTAGCTCCCAGAACCCGAACTGGGCCGGTCCCGCACGGGTCGGAGTGGGCCTCGGGGCGGTCAGCCGAAGGAGACCTGCACCACGTCGTCGACGACGCGGGTCTCGTAGCGCGGGAGCGGGCCGCTCCAGCCGTCGCTGGAGGCGAGCACGCACTCTCCGGTGGTGACGTCGAACATCGAGCCGTGCTCGGGACAGCGCAGGAGCCGGCCCCGGCTGAGGGGCAGGCCGCCGAGGGGCGTGCTCTGGTGGGGGCACTCGTGGGAGAAGGCGCAGAAGTCGCCCTCCACGTTGGCGAAGGCGACCGGCCGGCCGGCCACCTCGACCGTCCCGGTCTCGCCCGGGGCGAGCCAGTCGGTGGGGATCGCGTCGTGGAACGCACCCATGGGGGCGATGACGACGCGATCCCCGGACCGACGGCGAGCTAGGCCGCGGCCGACTCGAAGCCCATCAGGCGGGCGATGGTGCCGCCCATGATGAGCTGCTGGTCCTCGGGCTTCATGTCCTCGACGACCTCGGAGTAGGCCAGCGGGTCGGCCATGCCCTCCGGGTGCGGGAAGTCCGAGCCGAACATGAGGTGGTCGGCCCGCAGCCCGATGTCGAGCAGACCCTGCGGGTCGGGCTCGTGGAACATGTGGATGTAGACGGAGCTCTTGAACCGCTCGACCGGGTCCTCCTCGAAGATCACCGGCGACTTCTCGTAGGTGCGCTCGAGCTTGGCGACGAAGGGCCGGATCCAGCCGCTGGCGTACTCCGTGGGCATGAACCGCAGGCCGGGGAACCGGGTGGCGAGCCCGTGGCCGATGATCGAGGCCATGGCGTCGATGAGCGCGTTCTTGTCGGACATCAGCGCCAGGAAGGCCGGCGTGCCCACGCTGCCGAAGTTGGCCTCGTAGTTGACGCCCTCCCACTCGTTGGCGTACTTCGTGTAGCCGGGGTCGCCGGCGTGCATGCCCACGACGAGGCCGAGCTCCTCCACCCGGGCCCAGAACGGGTCGAACTCGGGGAGGGCGAAGGACTTGAGGCCCTTCCAGGTGGGCACCGGGGCGACGCGGATGAGGAAGATCTTGGCGCCCCGGGCCGCGATGGTCTCGAGCTCCTCGATGGCCGGGCCGTTCCCTCCCGCCAGGCTGATGATCGGCGTGGAGAAGATGGCGTCGGCGTAGTTGAACGTCCAGTGCTCGTGCATCCACTCGTTGAGGGCGTGGATGGATGCCACCGCGGCGTCGGGGTTGTGGGCCAGGCGCTCCTCGAGCGAGCTGGCGAGGGTCGGCCACAGGATCGTGCGGTCGATGCCCATGTCGCGCATCAGCTCGAGCCGGGGCTCGGGGTCGAAGAAGGCGTCGAGGCCGGGCATGGCCCGCACCCGCTCGCCGCGGGGGATCGAGGTCTGCTCACCGGCCCGGTTGCCCTTGTGGGACTTGCTCACGTCGAGGCCGTACACCCCGGGCACCGCCACGCGGCCGAACGTCGGGTTCGGGATGTAGTTGGTGATCTTGTCGGCGATGGCCAGCTTGGTGCGGCCGTTGATCTCGACGTACTTGATCAGCCCGTCGAACTCCTTGGGGAGGAACTTCGTGAGCGCATCCCGGTTCTCGTACATGTGGTTGTCGGCATCGAAGACCGCATACGGCAGCTTCCGGTCGCTGACGTAGATCAGGTTCTCGTCGGTGGTCGTCATGTCTGCATCCCCTTCTGACGCCTCGCGACGTCCAGTGCGTGCAAGGTAGCCGGGACGCGGCACCGCCCGCCCCTCGCGGGGCGGGCGGTGACCACTGGACAGACGGCGGTCCGGAGGCGACGGGACGGAGCCCGGCCGTCAGCGGCTGGTGGGCCCCTTCGGCACCTCGCGGAAGGGCATGTCACGGGAGTTGTCGCGCTCCCGGGGCATGCCGAGCACCCGCTCGCTGATGACGTTGCGGGCCATCTCCGTGGTGCCGCCACCGATCTGGGCGGCCTGGCGGGACAGGAAGCCGATGCCCCGGCGACCGATGTCGTCGTCCTCCTCCTCCCAGGCGACCGCGGTCGGGCCGGCCAGCTCGAAGGCCACCGTGGACGACCGGGTGGCGTTGACCCCGCTCAGCAGCCGGGACAGCGCCGCGCCCTGGTCGTTGAGGTAGCCGGTGCGCATGCCCTGGCCGATGCGGCGCTGGGCGAAGCCGGCCACGAGGCTGTCGGCCCGCACCTCGCCGATCATGTCCCGGGCGACCGGGTCGTCGAGGCGGCCGGCCTTGCGGGCCAGGTCGATCATCGCGCCGTCGGGCGATGCGAAGGCCTCGCCGCCGCCCTTGGGCCGGATGAGGTAGGGCGACAGGGCGAAGCTGCGCTCGAAGTAGAGCCAGCGGATGCCGATCGTCCAGCCGTCGTCGACGTCGCCGAGCCGCTCGCTCTCGGGGATCCGGACGTCGGTGAAGAACTCCTGGCAGAACTCGTTGCCGCCGCTCAGCATCTCGATGCGGTGCATCTCGATGCCGGGCGCGTGGGCCGGCACCAGGAACACGCCCAGGCCGCGGTGCTTGGGCACGTCGACGTTGGTTCGGGCCAGGGTGAGCCCGAAGTCGGCCCGCCAGGCGCCGGACGACCAGATCTTCGAGCCGTTCAGGAGCCACTCGTCGCCGTCGCGCGTGGCCGTCGTCTGGGCGCCGGCCGCGTCGGAGCCGGACGACGGCTCCGAGAGGTACTGGACCCAGTAGTGCTCGCCCTTGAGGATCGGCGGCACGTGCCGGAGCTTCTGCTCGTGGGTGCCGAACTCGAGGATGACCGCCATGCAGGGGGTCATGTTGGGGACCTGGAGCATCGACGGGTAGTCGAAGCCGGAGATCTCCTCGTTGAAGGCCTCGTTGTGGGCCGGGGTGAGCCCCTGGCCGCCGTACTCCTTCGGGACGCAGATGCCGGCGAAGCCGGCGTCGAACAGCTGGCGCTGGAGCGCCCGCTGCCGCGCCATCTCCTCGAGTTCCTCCTCGTCCGACATCCCGCCGAAGCCGCGGCCACGGGCCGGGCCCAGGTTGGCCCGGATCCAGGTGCGGGCCCGCTGGCGGAAGCTCTCGACGGACTCGATCTCGGTGTCTGCCACAGCGGTGTCGGTCACGCTGCCTCCTCCTTCTTCTCGAGCGATGCGGTGAGGCGCTCACGATGGTCGGCGACCGTGCCGTGCAGGCCGGAGCCCAGCACCACCCGGCGCAGGTACAGGTGCATGTCGTGCTCGAACGTGACGCCGATGCCGCCGTGCATCTGCACGCAGTCGTGCATGAGCTCGGGGCCGTAGTGGCCGACATAGGCCTTGGCGGCCGACAGGAGGTCCCACGCCTCGGGCGAGCCGTCCTCGACGGCCCTGGCGGCGCCGTCGGTGATGGCGTGGCTGGCCTCGAGCCAGAGCTTCATGTCGGCGAAGCGGTGCTTGAGCTCCTGGTAGGAGGCCAGCGGCCGGCCGAACGAGTAGCGGTCGAACGACCACTCGTGGGTCATCTTGAACGCCCGGTCCATGGCGCCGACCATCTCGTTGAGCTCGAGGACGATCGCCACCTGGGTCTGCCAGTCGACGTCGGCCGACGCACCCCCGGCCTCGCCCACGATCGCCGACGCCGGCAGCTCCACGCCGTCGAAGGCGACCTTGGCGAAGTGGCGGGTGAGGTCGACGCTCTTCATCGGTGTCACGGTGACCCCGGTGGTGCCGGCGGGGACCAGCACCTGGGTGAGGCCGTCGCCCGTGCGGGCCGTCACGAGGAGGTACTGCGCCTGCTCGGCCGACTCGACCGGCGCCTTCACGCCGTTCAGCACGACCGTGTCGCCGGACACCTCGGCCGTGAGCGTGACCTGGCCGAGGCCGTCGTTGGGCCTCGGCTCGGCGTGGGCCCAGGTGCCGACGGCCTCACCGGCCAGCAGCTCGGCCAGCGGACCGCCCTTCTGCTCGGCCGAGCCGGCCCGCGAGAGGGCGCCGGCGACGATGCTGCCGGGCACGAGCGGTCCGGGCGCGGCGTGGTTGCCGAACTCGAAGGCGACGAGGGCCAGGTCGGCGATCGGTCGGCCGGAGATGCTGCCGCCGCCGTCCTCCTCGCTGACGAGCAGCGACGTCCAGCCCAGCTCGGCACCCTGCCGCCAGTAGTCGGCCTTGAACCCGGCCGGGTCGTGGCGCATGGCCCGCAACTCCGAGACCGGCGTCTTGTCCTCCAGGAACTTCCGCGTGGTCTCCGCGAAGAACTCCTGGTCGGACGTGAGCTCCAACTCCACGTACATCCTCCTGCGATCTGGTATCGCCGGAGAAGCTAGGCGTCGAGCCGGCCCGGTACCCGGTCGTCCAGATGGACGTGCCGCCCCGGGGCCGGCTCCGGCCACTCAGGGACGGAGATGGGCGGCCGCGAACGCCGTGGCGTCGGCCCACGACGCCCGGTCGGCGGCGTCGTGGCGGAGCGGGGGGTCCGGGGCGCTGAAGGCGTGACCGGCGCCCTCGTAGACGTCGACCCGGTGCTCGACCCCGTAGCGCTCGAAGCGCCGGATGATCTCCGGCGCGAGGGCGACGAGCCCGGCGTCCTGGTCGCCGTAGATCAGCTGCACCGGGCAGGCCACGTTCCAGAGCAGGTCGATCGCGTGCACGGGGCGCTTGTCGCTCAGCTCGGGGAAGGTCGGCTGACTCGGGAAGAACCACACCGCCGCCGCCAGCCGGGCGTCGAGCGCGGCGGTGAGCATGGCCAACGTGCCGCCCGTGCAGTACCCCCACACCGCCACCCGGTCGGGGTCGACCGCCGGCATCGACCGGGCGTGGTCGACCGCCGCCATGACGTCGTGGACCGCCTCGGTGAAGTCGAGCTCCTCGATGAAGCCCATCACCTCGGTGAAGTCGCTGTAGTCGTCCGGGCGCTGCAGTCCGACACCCCGGTAGTAGTCAGGCACCACCACCACGTAGCCCTCGGCGGCGAGCTCGCCCGCCACCCGGCGGGTGAACTCGTTGAGGCCGTAGGCCTCGGCGGCCAGGACGATCGCCGGTCGGGGGGCGGTCCGGTCGGTCGGCGGCTCGAAGACGAGCGCCGGGACGGCGGCGCCGCGGACGGCGAGCTGGACCGATCGGCTGCCGGTCACCGCTACCCCTTCGATCCCGAGAGGCCCGCGTCCCGCGGCAGGCCGAGGATGCGCTCGCCGATGGCGTTCCGCGAGATCTCCGACGTGCCGCCACCCAACGTGTAGGCCCGGGTGAACAGGTACTGGTAGCCCCAGGGGGCGTGCTCGCCGTCGATGGCGGCGGCGTCGGGGCCGAGCATGCGCATGGCGACCTCGGCGATCCGCTGGTCGAGCTCGTTGCCGAGCAGCTTGGTGATGTTGCCCTCGGCTCCGGTGCCCTCGCCGGCCAGCGCCCGGATGGCCCGGCGCAGGTCGAGGACGCTCAGCGCGTGGTGGTCGGCCAGGATGGCGCCCACTTCATTGCGGATGGCTTCATTGCCCGGCGTGCCGTCGTCGGCCCGGTCCCGAACCACCTGCAGCAGCAGCTCGGGGCTGACGTGGGCGATCACGCTGCCGATCACCATGCGCTCGTTGCCCATGGTGGTCCGGGCGATGCCCCAGCCCCGGTTGATGTCGCCGATCACGTCGCCGTCCGGCACGAACACGTTGTCGAGGAAGACCTCGGCGAAGTGGGCGTCACCGGTGATCTGGCGGAGGGGCCGGACCTCGACGCCCCGCGCCTTCATGTCGATCATCATCACCGTGATGCCGGCGTGCTTCGGTGCCTCGGGGTCGGTGCGGACGAGTGCGTAGCCCCAGTCGGCCGTGAGCCCGCCGCTGGTCCACACCTTCTGGCCGTTGACGACCCAGCCGCCGTCGACCTTCTCGGCCCTGGTCTTCAGCGACGCCAGGTCGGAGCCGGCGTCCGGCTCGCTGAACAGCTGGCAGATGCCGATGGTCCCCTCGATCGAGGGGCGTACCCAGCGTTCCTGCTGCTCGGGGGTGCCCACCGCCGTGAGCGTGAGGGCCAGCCAGCCACCGGCTGCACCACGGGGGATGCCCGCCAGCTCCTGGTCGATGGCGATCTGCTCGAGCATGTCGGCGCCCTTGCCCCACGGCGGCTGCCAGTGGGGGACGAGGAACCCGGAGTCGACCAGCGCCTTGCGGCGCTCGCCCTCGGGCAGCGTCTCGTAGCGGGCCCTGAAGGCCCGGGCCTCGGCCCGGATCTCCTCCGCCGGCGGGCTCACGTCGAGGCGGGCCATGGGGCGGGCCCCGCCCAGCTGGGCGGCGACGACCCGCTCGCGCGTCTCCTCCAGCGGCCCGAACAGGGCGATGAGCGCCATGGCCCGGCGGAAGTAGAGGTGGGCGTCGTGCTCGTAGGTGAAGCCGATGCCGCCGTGGACCTGGATGTTCAGCCGGGCGCAGAGCAGGAATGCGGGCAGCGCCACCGAGGCGGCCGCCGCCGTCGGCAGCTCGGCCTGGTCGGGGTCGGCCGCGAAGCGGGCCGCGTCCCACGCCGCCGCCAGCGCCAGCTCCGACTGGGCGAACATGTTGGCGCAGTGGTGCTTCACGGCCTGGAACTGGCCGATCGGGCGGTCGAAGGCGATGCGCACCTTGGCGTACGCCGTGGCCATCTCGGCGCACGCCGACGCCCCGCCGGCGGCCTCGGCGGCGGCAAGGGCCCGCCCGAGCTGCAGTGCCCGGGCCCGCCCGCCGACCAGCACCTCCACGTCGGCCCGAGGGACGCCGTCGAGGCGTACCCGGGCGACCCGCCGGCCCTTGTCGAGGCTCGGCGCGGGGGTCACGGTCACACCGGGCCGGCCGCGGTCGACCACCACCGCGTCCTCGCCCAGGGCCAGCACCAGCACGTCGGCGATCGAGCCGCTGAGCACCACCCCGGCGTCGCCGGTCAGCCGGTCGCCGTCGACCGCGAGCGAGCCGTGGAGGCCGACGCCGGCCACCCGGCTGCCGTCGGCGAGGCCGGGGAGCAACGCGGCCTGCTGGGCCGGCGTGCCCACCGCCGCGACGGTGGCCGAGGCCAGCACCGTCGGGAGGAACGGACCGGGTGCGGCGGCCCGGCCCAGCTCGTCGAGGACCACGGCCAGCTCGGGGAAGCCGTAGCCGGAGCCGCCGTGGGCCTCGGGCAGGTGCAGGCCCAGCCACCCGAGGTCGGCCAGCTCCTTCCAGAACGGCGGGAGGGCGTCGTCCTCGGCGTCGAGCACGGCCCGGTGCTGGGCCCGGGCGCCCTGCCGGTCGAGGAAGGCGCGCACCACGCCCGCCAGCTCGAGATGGTCCTCGCCGACCGCGACACCCATGATCCGTCCCCTCGCTGCCCGACCCGGACCGGCTCGTGTGGCGGCCCCGGGATCGCCCACCCTGCCGCCGCGCCCCGGGCCCGGCAAGCGGGTGGTTGGACGGGAGCCGCCGTCACCACGGCAACTCCCGACGGGGGCTGCTAGGCACGCACCCGTCTCGTGCGGGGCGGTGTGTTGGGAGGGCGTGCGGTGGTGGGAGCGGTCGAGGCAGGCAGGACGGGCCTCCCGTCCCGGCAGATCTGGCTGATCTTCGTCGGCCTGATGGTCGGGAACTTCCTCTCCGCCCTCGACACCATGGTGCTCATCACCGCCCTGCCCACGATCGTGGGCGAGCTCGGCGGCCTCGACCACATCGCCTGGGTGGTCACGGCCTACCTGCTCACCTCGACGACCTCGGCGCCGATCTACGGGAAGCTCTCCGACCTCTACGGCCGCAAGCGCCTCTACCAGCTGGCCATCTCGGTCTTCGTGATCGGCTCGGTCCTGTGCGGGCTCTCGAACGACATCGGCCAGCTCATCGCGGCCCGTGCCATCCAGGGCCTCGGGGCCGGGGGCCTGATGGTGCTCTCGATGGCGATCATCGGCGACATCGTCTCGCCCCGCGAGCGGGGTCGGTACCAGGGCGTCATGGGGGCGAACATGGCGGTGGCGAGCATCGCCGGGCCCCTCGTCGGCGGCTTCTTCGTCGACCACGCGTCCTGGCGGTGGGCCTTCTTCGTGAACGTGCCGCTGGGCGCCGTCGCCCTCGGCCTCACCGTCGTCGCCCTCCGGCTGCCGGCCCGCCGGCTCGTCGAGCGCCACCGGTTCGACATCGCCGGCACCTTCTGCCTCGTGGGGATGGCCACCTGCGCCCTGCTGACGGTGAGCTGGGGCGGCGACCAGCACCCCTGGGGGTCGCCCCTCATCCTCGGGCTCGGCACCGCCGCCGTCGTGCTGGCGGTGGCGCTCGTGGCGATCGAGCGCCGCGCCGCCGAGCCGGTGCTCCCGCTGCGCATCTTCCGCTCCGACATCTTCGTGGTCACGCTGGCATCGTCGTTCGTGCTCAGCATCGCCATGTGGGCGGCGTGGGTGTCGATGCCGATGTTCCTCCAGGTGGTCACCGGGGCCAGTGCCTCCAACTCGGGCCTGCTCACCTTCCCGCTGCTGGGATCGATCTCCCTCACGTCGATCCTCGTGGGCCGAGCCGTCACCCGGAGCGGCCGCTACAAGGTCTTCCCGGTGACCGGCAGCATCCTCGCGCTCCTCGCCTTCGTGCTCTACGCCACCCTCGGCGCCGACAGCACCCGCCTGACGGCGTCGGCCTACATGGTCGTGCTGGGCGTGGGGCTCGGCATGTGGATGCAGGTCATGATGACGATCGCCCAGAACGCCGTCGAGCACCGCGACCTCGGGGTCGCCACCTCGACGCTCACCTTCTTCCGGTCGTTCGGCGGCTCGGTCGGCGCCACCATCGCCCTCGGCGTGGTGAACAGCCGGCTCGGTGGCGAGCTGGCCGGGCGGCTCACGGCCGGCCAGCGGGCCGGGCTGTCCGACGCGGTCCTCCAGGGCGACCCCAGGGCCATCGCCGCCCTCGAGCCCGCCGTCCGGTCCGACGTCACCGCCTCGTTCGCCGACGCCCTCCACGGCGCCTTCCTGCTCGGCATCCCCTTCGCCGTCGTGGCCGTCGTCGTCGTCGTGTTCCTGCGGGAGATCCCCCTCAAGGACGACGTGCCGGTCGAGCCCGAGCTCACCGGGGACGGCGGCTCGGCGCCGCCGGAGCACCTCACCCCCGTCGTCGCCCGCTGAGGGCGCCGCAGGCGCCGAGAGCGGAGGCTTCGTGCGGACCACGAGGGCAGCACACGAGGTCGGCCGGGGAGCGCGGGCAGCTGGTAGGAAGCGGGCATGGCTGAGACGTTGCGGGTGGGGATCATCGGCGTGGGCTGGGGGGCGCTCGTCCACGGCCCGGCCTACGGGCTGGTCGACGGCTACGAGCTTGTGGCGCTGTGCGGCCGGCGCCCGGAGCCCCTGGCGGCCGCGTCCGAGCGGCTCGGCATCGCCGACACCTCGAACGACTGGGAGGCGTTCGTCCGCCGGGACGACCTCGACCTGGTCTCGATCGTGCTGCCCGTGGACCTGCACCGCCCCGTGCTGCTCGCCGCCCTCGAGGCCGGCAAGCACGTGCTGTGCGAGAAGCCGCTCTCCCTCACCGGCGAGGAGGGTCGGGACATGGTCCGGGCCGCCGAGGCCAGCGACCGCCAGACCGCCGTGTGCTTCCAGAACAGGTGGAGCCCCGAGCGGCTCGGGCTGTGGGAGCTCGTGGCCGCCGGCGGCCTGGGCCGGCCCTACTTCGTGCAGTCGAGCCAGACGGCGCCCTACTGGCACCCGACCCGGCCGCTGCAGTCCGAGTGGATGTACCACCTGGCCGAGGGCGGCGGCTACCTGAGCGGCATGGCCTCCCACGACCTCGACTACCTCCAGACCCTGTTCGGCCGGGTGGTGTCGGTCACCGCCGATGTCCGGTCGTCGATCCCGACCCGCCGCCGGGAGGACGGCTCCACCCTCGACGTCGACGCCGACGACAGCTCGGCCCTGGTGCTGCGCATGGAGTCGGGGGCCCTCGGCGTGCTCACCACCTCGGTGGTCGGCTACCAGGCCGGGTCGAACCTGTTCACCATCCTGGGCAGCGAGGGGACGCTCGAGCAGGTGCGCAGCGGCGCCGAGGGCGCCGCCGTGCTGCACACGGTCGGCTCGGACGAGCCCCTCCCCGTGCCCCGCAGCGACCGGATGCCGGCCAGCGGCCGACCCGTGCCTCCCCGGCGGGCCGGGGCGGCCATCCACTCCCTCGCCCTCATGCTCGAGGACTGGCTGCCCGCCTTCGACGGCCAGCCCACCCGGGTGCCGTCGGTCCGCGACGCCTGGCGGGTCGAAGAGGTCATCGACGCCGCCCGGGCCTCGTCGGCCGGCGCCGGCTGGGTCGACGTCCCCGCGGAGCCCTGAGCTCGCCGGCACGACCGAACTGGGTTTCGGAGGTCGAGGTCAGGCGGTGGGCTTGCGGATGCCCTTGGCGTCGACCCATTCGAGCTGGGTGGGCACGCCGCCCTCGTCGATGGCGGTGGCCAGCCGGGCGCTGGCCCTGCGCACGAGCGGGCCCCGGAGGTGGGCCTTCTGGGCGGCCTCGTCCTCGTAGACCTCGAGCACCGACCACCGCTTGCGGTCGTCCCGGTGACGGAACCAGGCGTAGACGATGGTGCCCGGCTCCTCGGCCTCGACGGCCTCGATCATCCCGTGGACGACCTCGTCGGCCTCGTCGTCGGTGAGGGTGCTCATGGTGAAGTCGGCCCGCACGACCATGCGCTCGGCAGCTGACATCGCCGCTACCAGGGCTTCTTCACGAAGCCACCGTCGACCAGGATCGTCTGGCCGGTCACGAAGCTGGCGGCATCGGAGCACAGGAACAGTGACATGTCGGCGAGGTCCTCCATACGCCCGAGCCGCTTGATCATCTGACCGGCGATCACGCCCTGCTGGGCCGCCGGCGCCATCGAGGCGAGGGCCGCCTCGGAGTCGACCATGCTCGGGGCGATGCCGTTGACCCGGATGTTGTCGGCGGCGAAGTCGGAGGCCAGGCCGACGGTCATGGTGTTGAGCGCCAGCTTGGTGACGCTGTAGGCCCCCCCGCCGAGGTACGCCGCCATCGACGACACGTTGATGATCGCCCCGCCGCCCCGCGCCTTCATCGAGGGCCGGCAGGCGGCCGAGCAGTTGAGCGCGCCGAGGACGTTGACGTCGAAGATGCGCCGCCAGTCGGGCAGTGCCTCCTGGGTGAAGGGCAACGAGGCGTGCTCGAGGTGGATGCCGGCGTTGTTGACCAGGATGTCGACCCCGCCGAAGGCGTCGGTGGCGGCCCGCACCATGGCGTTGGCACCCTCGGCCGAGGCGACGTCCATGACCACCGAGACGGCCCGGCCGCCGAGCGCCTCGAGCTCCTTGACCTCCCGGGCCCCCACCTCGGCGTCCAGGTCGGCGACCACGACCGCGGCGCCCTCGGCCGCGAACCGCCGGCCGTGCACCCGCCCGATCCCCATGCCCCCGCCGGTGATGGCGACGACCTTGCCCTCGAACCGTCCGCTCACGTCTCCCCCTCGTCACCCCCCTCCCCCCGTTCTTTGTCGCGGCATGCACCTCGG
>JBFWQW010000006.1:0-59738 GCA_050249235.1 Acidimicrobiia bacterium
CAGCGACGAGGCTGGAGATGGGCTCCACCGTCGACGAGCCCGAGATGTTCACCGTCCCGGTGACGTCGGACGGCACGTCACCGCCAGCGTCGTCGTCGTCGCCGCCACAGGCGGCGGCGGTCAGGGAGAATGCCAGCAGCAGTGCCAGCAGGCGCCAGGTTCGGCGATTGGACAGTCGCACGGGTTCCCTCCTCGGGGAGTCGAAGGTCGACGGGGAGGACGGTAGGAGCGACGCATGTCCGGCCCCCGGCCCCGAGGTGAACCAGAGGTGAACGGCACACCAACCTTCGAGGAGGGCCGTCGTGCCTCCGCCGCTCGGCGTGGTGGCCCACGCCATTCAGTCGCCCCGGCCGGCGAGGTCTGTCAGTCGGCGAGGTCTGTCAGTCGGCGAGGTCGCGTGCCGAGACGACGTGGGTCGGGGTGAGCCGCCCGACGAGCTCGCCGGGGACCCCGTTGCGGGCGCCGTAGGTGCCGGCCGCGGCCGCCCCCATGTAGCGGCCGCCCAGCCGGGTGGCCACGGCCCGCACCTCGTCGAGGTCGTCCACCAGCTCGACGGTGCCCTCGACCATCACGAACGAGTAGGGCGGGCGGTCGTCCTGCACGCAGAGGGTCGCCCGCCCGTCGCGGGCCAGGTTGCGGCCCTTCACCGTGGCGGCGCCGGTGTTGAACACGATGGTGTCGCCGTCGAGGACGAACCAGACGGGTGCGGCGTGGGGGCGCCCGTCGGCTCGGACCGTGGCGAGCACGCCCGGCCGGGGCGGCTCGGCGAGGAAGGCCCGCCACTCCGGCTCGGCCATCCGCCGGTAGCCCGACCCGTCGACCGGTTGCCGCTGGCTCGCCGCGTCCCGCGTCCCGCCCGTCCCGCTCGAGGGATGCCGGGGGAGCGACCAGGCTCGGCGGAGGAAGGCATCGACGACGGCGCCGTCGCGTTCGTAGGTGAGCAGGTCGGTGGCTCGGGACGGCGCCAGCCAGCGGATCTCGTCGACCTCGTCGTTCGGCTCGAAGCGACCGCCGACCGGCACCGCGGCCCAGTAGCGGACGGTCTTCGGGCGGCCCTTGCGGTCGATGTACGAGACCGTCGTGAGCTCGGGGCCGAGCTCGCAGCGCAGCCCCGTCTCCTCCTCGATCTCCCGGACGGCGCAGTGCTCGTCGGTCTCGCCGGCGTCGAGCTTCCCCTTCGGCAGCGACCAGTCGTCGTAGGCGGGGCGGTGGACCACGAGGACCTCGGGCTTGTCGCCTTCCACCCGCCAGACCACGCCGCCGGCCGCCCGGACCAGGCGCTCGCCGCCCTTCGGTTCGGAGCCCTTCGCGTCGGCAACCCCGCTCTCGGCAACCCCGGTGCCGGCCGCCTTGGGGTCGGCCGCCTTCGCGTCGGCCCCCTTCGCGTCCGGCGCCCCGACGGACCCCGACCTCACGTCAGCCACGAACGGAGCTCCTCCTCCCGGGTCGCCTTCCACGCCGCCCGCCAGGCCCGGCGGTGGGCCAGCGCCTCTGCCCGCTGCATCTCCATGAGCTCGCCGGCGACGAGCACCACGGCGGGGTCCTGCCCCCTGGCCGCTCCCCGGAGCCAGGTCCTCGCCACGCAGGCGTCCTGGTGGTCGCCGAGGACGTCCTGCAGCGCGCCGAGCCGGTCGGCCAGCTTCTGTGCCGGGCGGCCCACCACACCAGCGGCCAGCTCGGCGGCGTACCGGGCCCGCTTGGCCTTGATGCGGAGCCGGTGCAGGTCGGCGTCGGCCGGCTCCGGGTCGAGCGAGCGGGCGGCCTTGGTGAGCGCCCGGTACGGCGCCCGGGCCAGCCCGGGGAGGAACTCCCGGGCCGGGTGGCCGGCGAGCTCGGTGAACGGGACGTCGCCTCCGGCTGCAGCCACCAGCCGGTCGAGGAGGACCAGGTAACTGCGGCTGCCGAGCTCGTCGAGGAGCGAGCTCATGGCCCTGGCCCGCTGGGCCCGGAGCACCTCGAGCAGGGCCAGCGCCGGCGGCCAGTCGACCGCGTCGAGCTCGTCGAGCTGGCGGCGGAAGCGCAGGAGCAGCACGTCGGTGTCGCGCACCTCGCCGAGGGTGCGGCCCAGCGACTGCAGGTCGTCCCGGAGCGTCTCGGCCCAGATCGGGTCGAGGAGGGCGGCGAAGACCCGGAGGTCGGAGCGCAGCCGGCGGGTCGCCACCCGGGCCTGGTGGACACCCTCGGCGTCGGTGCCCTCGCGGACGACGGGATCGTGCTCGACGAGGCGCAGGACCGCCTTGCGGATGCCGGCCAGCACGACCTCGGCGCTCGTCGGTTCGTCGGGAAGGGGCCGCTCGGCCAGCTCGGGGGGCTCGGCGGCCCGTGGCCCGAGGGCCCGCACCGCCTTGGGCGTCGGGTCCGGCTCGCCGGCGCCGGCCTCGACGAGCCGCTCGGCCAGGGCGTCGAGCAGGGTGGGCGACCCGGCGACACCCAGCTCGACCTCGACCTCTCGGAACCGCTCGACGGCCTCGTCGCCGTCGAGCACGGTGACCTCGTCGTCGACCACCTCGGCCACCTGGTCGCCGGCGTGGTCGAGGAGCGAGAGCCAGCGCCGGACGGTCCGTAGCCGGACGACCGGTTCGAGCGACGCGGTGCGGAGGCGGGACGCCACCAGCGCGGTCAGGACCTCGGGCGGGGTGCCTGCCGGGCCGGGCAGGTCGATCTCCCGCCTCGCGAGGGAGCTGGACCCGCCGCCGGCTCGCGTCGGCAGCTTCAGCGTCCACACCTGGACGGCCCCTTCGACGCGGTGGCGGAGGGTGATCCCGGACCGGGCCAGGCGGAGGTCCGGCGCGTCGTAGTAGGTGGCGTCGAGCTCGAGCGGCGGCCCGGTGCGGGTCACGCCGCCGGGCACGAAGTCGCCGAGGGTCGGGAGGCGGAACCCCTCGGGGGCCCCGAGCTTCACCTCGCGCTCGATCGGACCGGCCCCCATCAGCCGGCCACCGTCGATCGGGGTCGCATCAGTCCGTGCCGCGCTCGCGCTCGCGCGCCCTGGCCATGAGCACCTCGTGGGTGTCGATGCCGGCGCTCCGCTCGACCTTCTGCCACGACCCGCTCGGAAGCAGGGTCCAGGCCAGCTCGTCGTCGGCCAGGTTGACGTCCAGCATCTCGTGAAGGCGGGCCTGCAGGGCCCGGTCCTCGATCGGGACGAGCGTCTCGACCCGGCGGTCGAGGTTGCGGGGCATGAGGTCGGCCGAGCCGATGTAGTACAGCGGCTCGCCGGGGCCGTTCCCGTTGGCGAAGTGGTACACGCGGGAGTGCTCGAGGAAGCGCCCCACGATCGAGCGCACCCGGATGTTCTCCGAGAGCCCCTCGACCCCCGGCCGCAGGCAGCAGATGCCCCGCACGATCAGGTCGATCTGCACCCCCCGGGCCGACGCGTCGTAGAGGGCGTCGATCACGGCCGGGTCGACCAGGCTGTTCATCTTCATGACGATGCGGCCCCGCTCGGCCGCCGCCTCGTTGGCGATGAGCTCGCAGAGCCGGCTCCGCATGGGTCCCGGCGCCACGAGCAGCTTGCGGAACCGCTGCTGGCGGCCGTACCCGGTGATGTAGTTGAAGAGCTGGGACGCGTCGGCCCCGATGGCCGGGTCGCACGTGAGGAGCCCGACGTCCTCGTAGATCCGGGCCGTCCGCTCGTTGTAGTTGCCGGTCCCGAGGTGGCAGTAGCGACGGAGCCCGTCGGCCTCCCGCCGGACGACGAGCGAGATCTTGCTGTGCGTCTTCAGGCCGACCACGCCGTAGACGACGTGGACGCCCGCCCGCTCCAGGGCTCGGGCCCAGGTGACGTTGGCCTGCTCGTCGAAGCGGGCCTTGAGCTCGACGAGCGCCACCACCTGCTTCGCCGACTCGGAAGCGCGGATGAGGGCGGAGACGATCGGGCTGTCGGCCGACGTCCGGTACAGCGTCTGCTTGATGGCGAGCACGTCCGGGTCGGCCGCGGCCGCCTGGACGAAGGCCGTGACCGACGTGGTGAAGCTGTCGTACGGATGGTGGACGAGGAGGTCGCCGGCCCGGATGCACTCGAACGGGTCGACCCGGTCGCCGTCCCGCGAGACCAGGCGGGGCTGGGTGACCGACTGCCACGGCTCGTCCTTGAGGTCGGGCCGGGGCAGGGACATCAGGGTGAAGAGCCCGCTGAGGTCGAGGAGCGAGGCGCTGACGTAGACGTCGTCGTCGATGAGCTCGAGCTCGCGCACCAGGAGCGAGAGCATCTCCGGGTCCATGTCGAGGCCGACCTCGAGCCGGACCGCCTTGTTGAACCGCCGGCGCCGGAGCTCGAGCTCGACGGCCTCGAGCAGGTCGTCGGCTTCGTCCTCCTCGAGGGTGAGGTCGGCGTTGCGGGTGACGCGGAACGGGTGGTGGGCGACGATCACCATGCCCGGGAACAGCCAGCTGAGGTGCTCGGCGATCACCTGCTCGAGGGGCACGTAGCGCTCACCGTCGGGCAGGACGACGAACCTCGGCAGGAGGTCGGGCACCTTCACGCGGGCGAAGCGGCGCAGCCCCGTGTCCGGGTCGCTGACGAGCACGCCCAGGTTGAGCGAGAGGTTCGAGATGTAGGGGAACGGGTGCCCGGGGTCGACGGCCAGCGGCGTGAGCACGGGGTAGACCTCGCGCTCGAAAACGTCGATGAGGTGCAGACGGTCCTCCTCGTCGAGGTCGGACCAGTCGGCGAGGTGCACGCCGGCCTTGGCCAGGCCGGGGGCGACCTCCGTCAGGAACACGCGGTCGAGGTGGCCGAGGAGCTCGACCACCCGCTCCCGGATGGCGGCCAGCTGCTCGACGGGTGTCAGGCCGTCGGGCGTGACCGCGCCCAGGCCGGCGGCCACCTGGTCCTTGAGGCCGGCCACCCGCACCTGGAAGAACTCGTCGAGGTTGGCGGCGAAGATGGCGAGGAACTCGACCCGCTCGAGCAGCAGTGTGGCCGAGCTGTCGGCGAGGGCCAGCACCCGGGCGTCGAAGTCGAGCCGGGAGAGCTCGCGGTTGAGGTAGCGCTCGTCCGGCTCGGGATGGGTCCAGGCCTCGATGAAGGTCTCGAGCTGGACGGTCACGCCGCGAATCTACAAAGCGGCACGGTCGGGCAGGAGACGGTGACATGGCCTCCCGGTGAACGGGAGGTGGCCGACTCGTGCCTCAGCTTCGGTAGGCCGGGTCGGGGGGTGCCTGCTCGTCGGGGAGGCCGAGGTCCCACTCGAGGATCAGGTTCTCGCGCTCGGCGTCGCGAGCGATGCGCTCCCGGTTGCGACGGAACTGGGGGTCGTGGGGCGGCAGGAGCAGGAGCCGGGCCATCACCCGCTGGCGCAGCTCGTCGATGACCTTCGGATCGCCGAAGTCGGAGTGCACCTCCCAGTGGGGGGCGACGGGTCCGAGGTACACGACCCGGATGTGTCCCTGGGGCGGGCCCTGCTCGGCGATCGGGGTGGTCGACATCGGCGACGAGGCTACCCGGCGGCTCTCGAGCCCAGGGTGGCCCGGGTCCGCAGCTCGTTCCCGCTGCGTACATAGTCGATGGTCACCGTCTCCCCGGGGGCCCGTTCGAGGATGGCGGCGCTCACGTCGGCGTTGGTCGAGATCTCGTCGTCGCCGATGGCGACGATCACGTCGCCCTCGCGCAGCCCGGCCGCCTCGGCACCGCTGCCGGCCAGCACGCTCTGCACGAAGGCACCGGCCGTCACGTCGACATCGAAGCGCTCCAGGGCGGCGGCCGTGACGTTGGCGACGCTGATCGTGGTGACCCCGAGGATGGCGCCGCCCACCCCGGAGCGGAGCCGCCCGATGAGGGGCCGGACGGAGTCGATCGCCAACGCGAAGCCGATGTTCTGGGCGCCGTTGCCGGCGACGGCCGTGTTCACACCCACCACCTCGCCCGACGCGTTCACCAGGGGCCCGCCGGAGTTGCCGGGGTTGATGGCGGCGTCCGTCTGGATCAGGTCGGTCAGCTGGATGCCGTTCGGCTCCGCGATCGTGCGGCTGAGGGCGGAGACGATGCCCCGTGTCACCGTCGGCTCGGTGCCGAGGCCGAGGGCGTTGCCGACCGCGATCACGTCGTCGCCGACCTGGAGGTCGGACGACGAGCCCAGACGCACGGTGGCCAGCCCGGCGGCATCCCGGATCCGCACCACCGCCAGGTCGCTGGACGGCAACGACCCCACCAGGTCGGCGGCCCGCTCCGACCCGTCGGCCAGTGTGACGGTGATCGATCGGGCTCCGGAGACGACGTGGGCGTTGGTGAGGACCACGCCCGATTCGTCGATCACCATCCCGCTCCCGGCGCCGACCCCCAGGGCGGTGATCGAGACGACCGCCGGGCTCACCTGGTCGAGGAGGGCGCGGATGTCGAGCTCCCGGTCGACGAGCTGGCTGCTCGGCCTGCTGACGGTCGGGACCCGCACCACCTCGGGGTCGTCGTCCGTGACGGCGACGATGCCACCGGCCACACCCGCGCCGACGAGGGCGCCGACCAGGCTCCCCACGACCACGCCCAGCAGACCCGGCCGGGGACGGGCCCGATCGGGGCGCCCGGCAGCCCGACTCGGCCCGATCGGTGCGTCGGGCCCCGCGTCCGACACGGTGGCCGGGCCGCTCGGCGGCGGCCCGAGCCAGCGGGGAGGGTCGGGCACCGGCTCGGGCGAGCGGGCCCAGGGGGAGGATTCGTCCATGCCCGTGCAACGGTACGACCCCGTCGGACGTTGAGGTCGTGAACGTCTCGTCGGCGGCCGTGCGGCTCGGGAGTGCGATCCGAACGGCGGTCCGGATCCGTACAGTGATCGTCGACCCCGCACGGAGGCCCCACATGCAGAACGACTGGATGCAGTTCGGGCGATGCCGCGAGCTGAGCCCGAGCACCTTCTTCCCCGGCGACGGGGTCGGGGTCGAGATCGCCCGGCGGCTCTGCGCCGACTGCGCCGTGCGGGAGCCCTGCCTGGAGTACGCCCTCGCCGAGCGCATCGACCACGGGGTCTGGGGCGGCACGTCCGAGCGGGAGCGCCGCCGAATCCTGCGCCGCCGGCGCCAGGACGAGCGCGTCGAGCGCGAGCGGGTCGAGCGCTAGGCGGTCGTCGAAGCACCCGGCCCCTGGGGAGGGACCGGGTGCTGGTGCTCAGGCGCCGGGCTTGTCCTCGTCGGCCGTCGCTTCCTCGGCCGACTTCTTGAACTCGCGCTGGGCCTCGCCGAGGGATCGGGCCAGCTTCGGGAGCTTTGCCCCTCCGAACACGAGGAGCACGATGAGCAGGATGATGAGGAGCTCAGGAGCCCCGAGGCCAGCCATCCCCGAAGCGTACCGGCGGCTCCCCCCAGCGGTAGCCCGGGGCCGGTGGTCCGGCGCGAACCGGTGATCCTCGTCTGCCCGGTCAACGTCAGCGAGGGCCGGTCCGACGACGTGCTCGACGCCCTGGCGGCGGCGGCCGGGCCCGAGCTGCTCGACCTCCACCGGGATCCTCACCACCACCGCTCGGTGCTGACCGTGGTCGGCGAGGACGCCGCCCGGCGCCTGGCCGCCGAAGCGGTGGCGCGGATCGACCTGCGCCGGCACCGAGGCGTGCACCCCCGCATGGGTGCGCTCGACGTCGTGCCCTTCGTCCCCCACGATGGGGCCGACATCGTCGACGCCCGGGCGGCCCGCGACCGGTTCGCCACGTGGATCGGCACCGAGCTCGGTGTCCCCGCCTTCCTCTACGGCGACGGTGCCCCGGGGCTGCCCGAGGTCAGGCGGCGGGCGTTCGTGGACCTGGCGCCCTCGGCCGGCCCGGGCCATCCCCACCCCACGGCCGGCGCGGTGGCCGTCGGCGCCCGGTACCCCCTCGTCGCCTACAACGTGTGGCTGGCCGAGCCCGACCTCGGGCTGGCCCGCCGCGTCGCCGCCGCCGTCCGGTCGCCGGCGGTGCGGGCGCTCGGGCTCGAGGTCGGCGATCGGGTGCAGGTGTCGATGAACCTGGTCGACCCCGGGGCCGTCGGGCCGGCCGCCGCCCACGACGCCGTCGCCGCCCTGGCCCCGGTAGCCGGTGCCGAGCTGGTCGGGCTCCTCCCCCGGGCGGTGCTCCGCGCCGTCGACGAGGACCGGTGGGCCGAGCTCGACCTGGACGAGGATCGGACCGTCGAGGCCAGGCTGGCCCACTGGCACACCGCCGGGTCGGGGGGCTGACGCCGGTCCACCGAATCGGCGTCGGGGGGACGGCGGTCCTAGGAGACGGCGGCGGCCCGGCGGGCGACCGCCCGGGCCCGGCGGATGCGGCGGCGCTCACGCTCGCTCATGCCACCCCAGATGCCGAACTTCTCGCCGTTGGCGAGCGCGAACTCGAGGCACTCGTCCCGGACCACGCACCCCTTGCAGACCTCCTTGGCCTCGCGCGTGGACGCACCACGCTCCGGGAAGAAGAGGTCGGGGTCGACGCCGAGACAGTTCGCGAGGTCCTGCCAGGTCTTGTCTGTCGTATCGACTGCGATCACGGTGGGACTCCCCTCGGGTCGGTGAACCACCCGTGTAATTACATCCCTGTGATCATGACCCGTTCCGCGCTTCGGGCGCAAGGGGACAATTTGGCTCCCCCACCCTCGATCGCCCGGTGCCCCTCCCCAGCAGCCTGCCTGCCGACCCGACGAGACGCCGGATAGGCAGTCGGCGACGCTGCGGAGCGCCAGCGAAGCGAGCCTCCCCAGATCGCGCGGCTGCGTGCACGCCCAGCTGCGCAGGCGAGGCGCCAGCCGAGCCGGAGCTGCGCATCAGCAACGCGAGCCGGAGCTGCGCATCAGCAACGCGAGCCGGAGCTGCGCATCAGCAACGCGAGCCGGAGCTGCGCATCAAGACAGTTCAGCCGGCCCGGCGGCCCCGGGTGACGTTGCGGCGGTGCTCGACGAAGTCGACGAGCACGTAGTCGCCGAGCGTGTCAGGGCTGGTGAAGAAGGCCCGGCCGCCGTTGAGCTGGGTGATCTTCTCGACGAACGTCTTCAGGTACGAGCTGGCGTCGAGCATGAAGGTGTTGATGCGGATGTCCTCGCGGGTGCAGCGGTTGACCTCGCGCAGGGTGGCGTCGACGGTCTCGCGCACCGGCGGGTAGCTGAAGAACGGCTCGGCCATCCCGGGCTCGAAGTGGGCCGTCGGCTCGCCGTCGGTGATCATGATGATCTGCTTGGTGCCCGTCTGGCGGGAGAGGAGCCGTCGGCTGAGCAGCAGGCCGTGCTGCATGTTCGTGCCGTAGTCGAAGTCCCACGACACCTCGGGCAGGTGCTCGGGCTTGAGCTCCCGGGCCACCTTCGAGAACGTCACGACGCCGAGGAAGTCGCGCGGGAACTGGCTCTGGATGAGCGCGTGCAGCGCCATCGCCACCTTCTTGGCGGCGAGGAAGTTGTCGCGCATGGGCATCGAGAGGGACACGTCGAGCATGAGCACCGTGCTGGCGCGGGTCGTCTGCTCGGTCTGCTCGATCTCGAAGTCCTCCTGCGACAGCCGCACGGGGGTCCCGCCGCCGGCGCGCGTGATGGCGTTGCGGATCGTGCGCTCGATGTCGAGGTTGAACGGGTCGCCGAACTCGTAGGGCTTGGTCTGGTAGGCCCGCTCGTGGCCGATGCCCTGCCGGGGCTGCTCGTGACGGCCGCCGGAGTCCTTCAGCAGCTTGGAGAAGAGGTCGGCCAGCGCGTTCTGCCCGATCTTGCGGATGCCCCGGGGGGTGAGCTCGTAGCGGCCCTCGCGCTGCTCGATGAGGCCGGCGTCCTCGAGCATGCGGGCCACCTGGGCCATGCGCTCCAGGGAGAGCCCGGCCTCGTCGCCGAGGAGCTGGCGGGCCCGGTCGACGTCGACCTCGGCCAGGGCACCCGGGTTCGACGCGCCCCGCATGAGCTGCTCGAGCCGGTCGAGATCGCCGAGGTCCTGCATCATGCCGGCTGCCTCGCCGAGGCCCATCTGCTCGTCGCCAGTGAACTTGTACTGGCGACCCCACCCGGCGTCGGGGAACATCCCCTGGAGGTTCTGGCCGAGCTGCTCCATCTGCCAGCGGAGGTCCATGTCCTCCATCAGCTGGTCGGACAGGGCCTGGAGCTGGGCCCGCTGCTCGGGCGTCATCGAGTTGAGCATGGCCTGCATGGCGGCCATGCGTTCGGCCATCTGCTCGAGGAGCTCGTCGAGGTCCTTCGGGTTCTCCGGGAAGAAGTCGCCGTAGCGCTCCATGAACCCGTCGAAGTCGGGCTCCTCGCCCTGGGCCCGCTGCTCGAGCATGTGGTTGAGCTCGGCAAGCATGTCCTTCATGCGGGCCATGTCCTCGGGGGTGATGTTCTCCATCCCCTGGGAGACCTGCTTGAAGTAGGAGTTGGCCAGCTCCTGCTTGAGCTTCTCCATCAGCTCCTCGAACTTCTCCCTCG
This sequence comes from Acidimicrobiia bacterium, assembly GCA_050249235.1. Taxonomy (GTDB): domain Bacteria; phylum Actinomycetota; class Acidimicrobiia; order Acidimicrobiales; family CADCSY01; genus JAEKLB01. The sequence continues at coordinate 10,351 of JBFWQW010000006.1, forward strand.
CCTCGGGCGAGGTGAACTCGTACTGCTGGAGCTCGCGCACCTGGCCGGCGAGGTCCGGGGGCAGGAGGTCGAGCTCCATGTTCTTCTCGGCCGCGACCTCGTCGGTGACCTCGCGGCGGCGCTCGTCGCCCGACTCGCGGGCCTCACGCTGGAGCTCCTCGATGCCCTCCCGCTCCGTGTCGACGACGTCCTTGAGCGCCTCGGCGATCTCGCTGTAGACGCCGCCGAGGTCGAAGTTCTCGAGCCGCTCGCGGCGCTCGCGGCGGAGCTTCTCCATGAGCTCGCGCATGCCCTCGACCCGGTTGCCGTCGCGGTCCTCGAAACCGGACTGGAGCATCCGGCGGAGGGCGGCGTTGACGTCGCCGTGGTGGATGAGGTCGTCGGTGATCTCCTGCAGCACCGCGTCGGCGTCGATGTCGAAGCCGACCTGCGTGCCGTCCCACCGGGAGTAGCTGAAGCGCCCCACGTCGGCAGGCTACGGCGTCGGCGGGCCCGACCGCCCGGTGGGCGGCGATCCGGCGTGGACGGGCCGGTCGGGGCGCTACACCTGGGAGGTGCCCGAAGGTCATGTCGTCCACCGGCTCGCCGCCGACCACCTCGCCCTGCTCGGGGGTCGCCCGGTCGGCGTCAGCTCGCCGCAGGGCCGGTTCGCCGAGGCCGCCTTCGTCGACGGCGCCGTGCTGGTCGGCACGGACGCCTGGGGCAAGCACCTCTTCCACGAGTACGACGGCGACCGCATCGTCCACGTCCACCTCGGGATCTACGGGAAGTTCACCGCCCACCCGGTGCCGGCACCGTCCCCGAGGGACACCTGCCGGATGCGCCTCACCGGCGACGACGCGGTGATCGACCTGGTCGGCCCCTCCACGTGCGAGCTGCTCGACCCGGAGGGCAAGGCCGCCGTCGTCGGCAGGCTCGGGCCCGACCCGCTGCGGCGCGACGCCGACCCGGAGCGGGCCTGGCAGGCGATGCGGCGGCGGCGCACGACGGTCGGTCAGGCCTTGATGGACCAGACCGTCCTGGCCGGCGTCGGCAACGTGTTCCGGGCCGAGGTGCTGCTCACCCACGGCATCCACCCCGAGCGGCCGGCGGCGACGCTCACCCGGGCCGAGTTCGACGCCATCTGGGCGACGCTGCGCCGCCTCCTGCGCAAGGGCGTGAAGGAGAACCGGATCGCCACCCGCGACGTCTACCGGCAGGAGGCGTGCCGGCGCTGCGGCGGGCCCGTGCGCCGCTTCGACCTCGGCGGCCGCTGGGCCTACGCCTGCGCCACCTGCCAGACCTGACCGCCTTCCGGGTTCACGGATCCACGGATGTGTGGGAACCGTGAACCCGGAACGGATCGGTCAGCGGGTCAGCCCCGGCTCCGGTAGGTCGCCCGAGTGCCGGCGGCGTCCTTGTTGAGACGCTTCGAGAGGTGGAGGCCCTCGAGGAGGAACTCGACCGCGGAGGCCACCATGCCGGGGCTCTCGTCGTCGCCGATGAGCTCGGAGACGTGGGCCCGGAGGGCGGGGACCTGGCTGACGAGCTCGACGTAGTGGGCGGTGGCGATGTCCTCGCCGGCGTGCACGACGCGGCCGTCGTCGAACGCGGTGACCACGTCGACCAGCGACCCGATGTTGCAGTGGGCCCGCCAGACGGTGAGCAGGGCCGCCTTCACGAGGTTCTCGACGATGATCTCGTCGCGGCCCTCCTCGACCGTGTCGAGCTCGATCTTGCCGGCCGTCGACGCGATCAGCGCGTCGAGGTCGCTGACCCGGGGGACCACCTCGTCGTCGCCCAGGTGCAGGGAGCGGCGCACGGCGTTGGCCATGAGCACCTCGTCGTTGGCGACGGTGAGCCGGACGGACACGCCGGAGCGCTGGTTGACGTGGGGGCTCGAGCGGGCCAGGTGGGAGACCGTGGCCACGACCTCGGCCATGAACGCCGGCATCTCCACCCGGACGCCGGGCACGTCCATCGGGCGGGACTCCTGCTCCGCGATCGCCACCTCGGTCTCGACCTCGAGCGGGTAGTGGGTGCGGATCTGCGAGCCGAAGCGGTCCTTCAGGGGGGTGATGATGCGGCCCCGGTTGGTGTAGTCGTCGGGGTTGGCCGAGGCGACGAGCATCACGTCGAGCGGCAGCCGGACCTTGTAGCCCCGGATCTGCACGTCACGCTCCTCGAGCACGTTGAGCAGGCCCACCTGGATCCGCTCGGCGAGGTCGGGGAGCTCGTTGATGGCGAAGATGCCCCGGTTGGTGCGGGGCACGAGGCCGTAGTGGAGGGTGAGCTCGTCGGAGAGGTACCGGCCCTCGGCCACCTTGATCGGGTCGACCTCGCCGATCAGGTCGGCGATCGACGTGTCGGGAGTGGCCAGCTTCTCGCCGAAGCGGGTCTCCCGGTGGATCCACTCGATCGGCGCCTCGTCGCCCCGCTCGAGGACGAGGTCGCGGGCGTGCCGGGAGACGGGCTCGTAGGGATCGTCGTTGATCTCCGAGCCGGCGACGACGGGCAGCCACTCGTCGAGGAGCTGGACCAGGCTGCGGATCATGCGGGTCTTCGCCTGGCCCCGCTCGCCCAGGAAGATCACGTCGTGGCCGGCGAGCAGCGCGTTCTCGAGCTGCGGCAGGACGGTGTCGTCGTAGCCCAGGACGCCCGGGAAGAGCGGCTCGCCCGCCTTGATCCTGGCCACGGCGTTGCGCCGGAGCTCTTCCTTCACCGGGACGGAGACCCAACCGGACTCGCGGAGCTGGCCGATCGTGGCGGGACGAGAGGTCATGGATCGACGCTACCGCCGCCCCCGGGCGGCGTGTCAGGCTCCCCACGTGGACCTCGGCGGCAGCTGGCGGGCGGCCGCCGCCGACGAGGACCTCAGGCGCCGCTTCGCCGACCCGGCGCTCGACGACGGGGCCTGGGCCGAGCTGACCGTGCCCGGGCACTGGCGCCGGGCCGCCGCCTTCGCCGGCCACGACGGGCCGATCCTCCACCGGCGCCGCTTCGAGACGCACGGCGCCGCCCCCGGGGGCCGCGACTGGCTGGTGCTCGACGGCGTCTTCGAGCAGGGCGACGTCTGGCTCGACGGCGCCTACCTGGGGCCGACCGAGGGGTCGATGGCCCGGCACACGTTCGAGGTCACCGAGCCCCTCCGCGACCGGTCCGAGCACGTCCTCGCCGTCGAGGTGTCGAGCCCGACCTCCGGCGGCGCCCTGGGCGCGTACCAGCGGGACGACCCCGGCTGGAATCCGGGCGGGATCTGGCGCCCGGTCCGGCTCGAGCGCACCGGCCCGGTCCGGGCCCGCAGCCTCCGGGTCCTGTGCCGGGACGTCGAGCCCGAGCGGGCCCTGGTCGTTCTCCGGGCCGAGCTCGACAGCGACGAGGCCCGGCTGGTGACGCTCCGGACCGCCGTCGGCGCGCACGACGAGGCCGTCGAGCGCCCGCTGGCGGTCGGCTCCAACTTCGTCGAGTGGACCGCGACCGTGGCCCGGCCCCGGCGCTGGTGGCCCCGGGCGCTCGGCGAGGCCACGCTCGAGGCCGTCCGGGTCGAGGTCGAGGTGGACGGCCGACCGAGCCACGTCGTCGAGCGCACGATCGGCCTTCGGTCGCTCTCGATGTCGGCCGGCGTGCTGCGGGTGAACGGTGAGCGCCTCTTCCTCAAGGGGGCGGTCGTCGGTCCGGTGCGCCTCGACCCGGCCGACGCGACGCCGGGCGAGCTGGCCGCGGTGGTCGACAGGGCAGTCGGCGACGGGCTCGACCTCCTCCGCCAGCGAGGCCACGTGAGCCGCCCGGAGCTGTACGACGCCGCCGACCGGGCCGGGCTGCTGCTCTGGCAGGACCACCCCCTCGTCGGGCCCCTCCCCCGGACCGCCCGGCGCCAGGCCACCCGCCAGGCGGTGGCCGCCGTCGACCTGCTCGGCCACCACCCCTCGATCGCCCTCTGGTGCGTCCACGACCTCGACCTCGCCCCCCGCCCCGGCCCCGCCCCCGGCGATGGGGAGGGCGGGGGCGGCACCCGGCCCGGGCGCGACCGGGGCCGCGGCAGCGGGTTCGTCGAGCGGGTCGTCGCTCGCGCGCTCGAACGGGCCGACGGCACCCGGCCGGTCCGCCTCCACGTCGACGACGGGGCCGACGGCCGGGACATCGCCACGCTCGGTCGGATCCTGCCCCGGGCGGTGCGGTTCCGGACAGGCGTCGGCGCCCCGGCCGCAGCCCAGCTGCGGCGGCTGAAGTACCGACCGAGCGGCGGCTTCCTCCTCGCCGACCGCGACGACGCCGCCACCGCCTGCGCCCCGCTGGCCGTGGTGGCCGACCGGCTCCCTGCCCGGCTCGCGCCGGGCGCCGCCCTCGTGCTCGACGTCCACGTCGTGAACGACCGGCGCCAGGCCCTCACCGGCGCCGTCGTCGAGGCCCGCCTCGATTGGTCCGGCGGCTCCCACGCCTGGCGGTGGCGGGGCGACGCGCCCGCCGACGGCTGCAGCCGGGTCGGCACCATCCAGGTGGTCGTGCCCGACGCCCCCGGGCCCTGCTCGCTGGCCCTCGAGCTGACCATCGGCGCCCGGAGCGGGACCGGCGGCGCCGGGGGCGTGGTCGCCGGCTGGACGGACGCAGCGCTCATCGGCTGAGCCCGTTTCCGCTGGTCGCGACCCCGGTGCCATTTCGGCCCCGAGCGAGAGCCGGGAGTACGGTCCGGACCATGGCGACGATCACCCGCCCCGGTGAACCGGAGGCGCCCGGCACCCCGAGGCGGCGCCCGTGGGTCCTCGAGATCTACCGGACCGGCGTCGGCAAGAAGTACGCCATGGCGATCACGGGCGTCCTCGGGATGCTCTACGTCGTCGGCCACATGGTCGGGAACCTCAAGCTCTACTTCGGCCCGTCGAGCGCGGGCGTCGAGGCCATCGACCACTACGGCGAGTGGCTCCGCACCATCGGGTCGCCCGCCCTCCCCCACGGCGGCTTCCTCTGGATCATGCGGGTCCTGCTCGGCGCCGCCCTCCTGATCCACGTCCACGCCGCCTGGTCGCTCACGAGGATGAACAAGCGGGCCAACGCTCCCTATGCGTCCGAGCGCGACTACATCGCCGCCAGCTGGGCCAGCCGGACGATGCGGTGGACCGGGATCATCGTCCTGGCCTTCATCGCCTTCCACCTCACGGACCTGACGTGGGGCAGCGCCAACCCGGACTTCGTCCGCGGCGAGGTTCGCCACAACATGATCGAGAGCTTCGACCGGGTGCCGGTGGCCATCGCCTACGTCGTGGCCAACCTCGCCCTCGGCGTGCACCTGTGGCACGGCGCGTGGAGCCTCTTCCAGTCCCTCGGCGTGAACAACCCGCGGTTCCGGCAGTGGCGGGTGTGGTTCGCCTGGGGCTTCGCCGGCGCCGTCGTCCTCGGCAACATCTCGTTCCCTCTCGCCATCGTCACCGGCTTCGTGGACTGAAGGAGCACGCCCCATGACGCTCGACCTCGACGCCGGCATCCCCGACGGGCCCATCGCCGACAAGTGGCGCAACCACAAGTTCGACATGAAGCTGGTGGCACCCCACAACCGCCGCCGGTTCGAGGTGATCGTGGTCGGCTCCGGCCTCGCCGGGGCGGCGGCCGCGGCCACCCTCGGCGAGCTCGGCTATCGGGTGCGGTGCTTCACGTACCACGACTCCCCCCGCCGGGCGCACTCCATCGCCGCCCAGGGCGGCATCAACGCGGCGAAGAACTACAAGGGCGACAGCGACTCCGTCGAGCGCCTCTTCTACGACACCGTCAAGGGCGGCGACTTCCGGGCCCGCGAGGCGAACGTGTTCCGCCTCGCCGAGCTCTCGGTCGACATCATCGACCAGTGCGCGGCTCAGGGCGTGCCCTTCGCCCGCGAGTACGGCGGCCTCCTCGCCAACCGCTCGTTCGGCGGGGCCCAGGTCTCCCGCACGTTCTACGCCCGCGGCCAGACCGGCCAGCAGCTCCTCCTCGGCGCCTACCAGGCCCTGATGCGCCAGGTGGCGGCCGGCAACGTCACCCTCCACGACCGCACCGAGCTGCTCGACGTCGTCACGGTCGACGGCGCGGCCGCCGGGATCGTCACCCGCCACCTCCACTCCGGCGCGGTCCAGTCGTGGTCGGCCCATGCCGTCGTGCTCGCCACCGGCGGCTACGGCAACGTCTTCTTCCTCTCCACCAACGCCAAGCACTCGAACGCCTCGGCGATCTGGCGGGCCTACCGCAAGGGCGCCGCGTTCGCCAACCCCTGCTTCACCCAGATCCACCCCACCTGCATCCCGGCCAGCGACGACTTCCAGTCGAAGCTCACCCTCATGTCCGAGTCGCTCCGCAACGACGGCCGGATCTGGGTGCCCGAGGCGTTCGACGACCCCCGGTCGCCCGACCAGATCCCGGAGTCGGAGCGCGACTACTACCTCGAGCGCCGCTACCCCGCCTTCGGCAACCTCGTGCCCCGCGACGTCGCGTCGAGGGCGGCCAAGGCCGAGGTCGACCGGGGCAAGGGCGTCGGCGAGCTGAAGAACGGCGTCTACCTCGACTTCTCCGAGGCCATCGGGCGGCTTGGTCGGTCGGTGATCGACGAGCGCTACGACAACCTCTTCGAGATGTACGAGCGCATCACCGGCGAGGACCCCTTCAAGGTCCCGATGCGCATCTATCCGGCCGTCCACTACACGATGGGCGGGCTGTGGGTGGACTACAACCTGCAGACCACCATCCCCGGGCTGTTCGCCGGCGGCGAGGCCAACTTCTCCGACCACGGCGCCAACCGCCTCGGCGCCTCGGCGCTCATGCAGGGCCTGGCCGACGGCTACTTCGTGCTCCCGGCCACGCTCGGCAACTACCTCGCCGACAAGCTCGGCCGGCCGCCGGTGCCGACCGACCACCCCGCCTTCGAGGCGGCCGAGGGCGCCGTTCGCGACCGCACCCGGCGCTTCCTCTCGACCGGCGGAACCCGCACGGTCGACTGGTTCCACCGCGAGCTCGGCAAGATCATGTGGGACAACTGCGGCATGGCCCGCTCCGAGGCCAGCCTCACCAAGGCCCTCGCGGAGATCCCCGCCCTCCGCGAGGAGTTCCACCGCGACGTCCGGGTGCTCGGCAGCGACGAAGGGCTCAACCAGGCCCTCGAGAAGGCCGGCCGGGTCGCCGACTTCTTCGACCTCGCCGAGCTGATGTGCCAGGACGCCCTGCACCGCGAGGAGTCCTGCGGCGGCCACTTCCGCCTCGAGCACCAGACCGAGGACGGCGAGGCGCTCCGCGACGACGACCGGTTCGCCTACGTCGCCGGCTGGGAGTTCGCCGGCGAGGGCGCCGAGCCCGTGCTCAACAAGGAGCCGCTCGAGTTCGAGCACGTCCACCTGGCCCAGAGGAGCTACAAGTAGATGGACCTGACCCTGAAGGTCTGGCGCCAGGCCGGGCCCACGGCCCCCGGCGCCCTGGAGACCTACGAGGTCCCCGGGATCAGCGAGGACATGTCGTTCCTCGAGATGCTCGACGTGCTGAACGAGCGGCTCACGGTGGCCGGCAACGAGCCCATCGCCTTCGAGCACGACTGCCGCGAGGGCATCTGCGGCTCGTGCGGCGTGATGGTCGACGGCCAGGCCCACGGCCCCCAGAAGGGCACGGCCACCTGCCAGCTCCACATGCGGAAGTTCAACGACGGCGACACGATCGTCGTCGAGCCGTGGCGCGCGGCCGCCTTCCCGGTGGTGCGCGACCTCGTCGTCAACCGGTCGGCCTTCGACCGCATCATCGAGGCCGGCGGCTACATCTCGGCGAACACCGGTGCGGCCCAGGAGGCCAACCTCACCCTGGTCCCGAAGCCGGCGGCCGACCTGGCCATGGACGCGGCGGCCTGCATCGGCTGCGGCGCCTGCGTGGCGGCCTGCCCCAACTCGGCGGCCCAGCTGTTCACGGCGGCGAAGCTGGCCCACCTCAACCTGCTCCCCCAGGGCCAGCCGGAGCGCTGGAAGCGGACCGAGGCCATGGTCGAGACGATGGAGCAGCACTTCGGCTCCTGCACGAACCACGGTGAGTGCCACGAGGCCTGTCCCAAGGAGATCAGCCTCGACTTCATCGCCTACATGAACCGCGACTACCTGAAAGCCAAGGCCAAGAACCGCGGTCTCATCGGCCAGCGCTGACCCTCTCTCCCGTTCAGGGGTGGGGTGGGAGCAGTCGCTCGTAGATCGCCCGGGTGGCGTCGCCGGACCGGGAGCGGTCGGGCTCGGCCGGGGGGGGCGGCGGGTTGGTGAGGGCGGCGAGCAGTCCCTCGGTCCACGCCCCGGCGTCGTAGGGCAGCGGCTCGATGCCGTGGCGCTCGGCCTCCTCGGCCAGCGCGTCCGAGACGAGCACGGGGGTGCCGTTGGCGGCGGCCTGCTGGAGCACGCCCGAGAGCGCACCCCGGGTGTACGGCAGCACGGCCACGTCGGCGGCCGCGGCCCAGAGGTCCATCTCCTCGTCCTCGAGCCAGCCGATCCGGCCGTTCACCCCGGGCAGGCCGAGGAGGGTGTCCAGGTCGGCGAACGGGTCGAACAGCGAGCCCACCAGCCATAGGCCGGCGTCGGGCCGGGCGGCGTGCACGGCCGGCCAGGCCCGGACCAGGAGCTCGATGCCCTTGTAGGGCCGCATGATCCCGAGGAGGAGCACGATCGGGTCGTCGCCCAGGCCGAGACGCTCCCGGGCCGCGGCCCGGCCGCCGGGGACGGCGGCGTAGGCCGACGCCGGCCGCACGACCTCCACCGACGCGCCGGGGAGTCCCCGGCGGACGAGGTCGACGTCGCCCGGGGTGTGGACGACGATGACGTCGGCGTGGCGCAGCCGGTCGAACTGGCGGTCCGACGCGGCGTCGCCGCCTTCGAACGGCACGACGTCGTGGACCGTCGCCACGATCGGCACGAACCGGTGGAGCACCGTCAGGAGGATCGGGTCGAAGCGAGCCGTGATCCCGGTCTGGACGTGCACGACGTCGGGGCGCACCCGCGCCACCGCGACCAGCAGCGCGACCGAGCGACGGGCCGTCTCGACGAGCCGGCGGGCGTAGAAGCGGGCCCTGCCCATGCCGAGGACCTCGTCGCCCCAGGCGATCTTCGGCAGTGCCGGCGCCCCCCGGGAGCGGCCGGCGGCCGCCGTGCTCAGGCGGGCGTCGACCCCGGCGGCCACCAGCTCGTCGCAGAGCATCTCGGAGTAGCGCATGATCCCGCCCCGGTCGGAGCCGTCGACCACGAGGACGCGGATGGGCGCCGTCACCGCCCCCCCGTCCGAACCGGCGTCGTCCACCCCGGAGGTCTCGTCGCCCGCGGTCGGCGACTTGACCTCCGAGCAGGGTGTCGGCCGCCGGGGAGGAAGGCCCGTCCGGCCGCGGGTCCCAGCACCCGGATCACCCCGCCACGGCCAGCTCGGCGGCCACGTCGAGGGCGACCGCCTCGTCGCCGACGAGCAGCTCGCCGAACAGGAGGCCGGCGTCGAACTCGGCGTCGAGGCCCAGCGGCACCCGGTCGCCCCGGTCGTCGTCCGGGTGCTCGACCGCCAGCGCGAACGCCTCGAGGCCCACCGTCCAGCGCCCCTCGCCCTCGTCCGTCAGGCTCAGCCAGAGCCCGTCGGACCGGAGGTCGCAGGTGTCACGGGGGGGGAGGGCCAGCTCGTCGTCACGGAGCACGAGCAGCTGCCCCCCGTGGCGCACCTCCACGTCGACCGACGCCCGCAGCTCGCCCAACCGCACCCCGAGGTGACCATCGGGCCAGCTGAGCCGGAAGGCACGCACCCGGTCGGGCCCGCTCAGATCAGGCCGAGCTGCTGCACCGCGTCTCGCTCCTCGGCCAGCTCGGCGTTGGAGGCGTCGATGCGGGCCCGGGAGAGGTCGTCGATCTCGAGGCCGGGGACGATCGACCAGTCGCCGCCCGAGGTGGTGACCGGGAACGACGTGATCAGGCCCTCGGGCACGTCGTACGAGCCGTCGGAGTACACACCCATCGACACCCAGTCGCCGTCGGGGGTCCCCATGGCCCAGTCGCGCACGTGGTCGATCGCGGCGTTGGCCGCCGACGCCGCGCTCGACGAGCCCCGGGCCGCGATGATCGCCGCCCCCCGCTGCTGCACCGTGGGGATGAAGTCGTCGACGACCCACGCCCGGTCGTCCACCAGCTCGGCCGCCGACCGGCCGCCGACCTCGGCGTGGAAGACGTCCGGGTACTGCGTGGCCGAGTGGTTGCCCCAGATCGTCATGCGGGTGACGTCGCGCACCGGGACGCCGACCTTGGCCGCCAGCTGGGCCTTGGCCCGGTTGTGGTCGAGCCGGGTCATGGCCGTGAAGCGACGGGGGTCGATGCCGGGCGCGTTGCGCTGGGCGATCAGGCAGTTCGTGTTGGCCGGGTTGCCGACCACGAGGACCTTCACGTCGTCGGCCGCCCGATCGGAGAGGGCCTTGCCCTGCACGGTGAAGATGGCGCCGTTGGCCTCGAGGAGGTCGGCCCGCTCCATGCCGGCGGTGCGGGGCCGCGAGCCGACGAGGAGGGCGACGCTCACGCCGTCGAACGCCTCGTCGGCGCTGTCCGTGCCGACGACCGACTCGAGGAGCGGGAAGGCGCAGTCGTCGAGCTCCATCGCCACGCCCTCGAGCGCGCCCAGCGCCGGCGTGATCTCGAGCAGGCGGAGGTGCACCGGCTGGTCGGGTCCGAGCATCGCGCCGCTGGCGATGCGGAACAGGAGGCTGTAGCCGATCTGGCCGGCGGCACCGGTGACGGCGACGCGAACGGGGTCCTTCACCGAAGAGGCTCCTTGTCGAGGGGACCGCGGGTCGTGCGGACGCTAGACCGGCCGGTGGAGGAGACCCCAACCGGCGCCCCGGCCGGCTGCTCGGCCGGCTGCTCGGCCGGCTGGCCGGCCGGCCGATCGGTCGACCGCTCACCGGCTCGGAGCCGCCGGCCGGGCCGCCCTAGTGTCTCCGGCACCGATCGAGTCGCCCCGAGGAGTCAGCGAACATGCCGAAGATCAAGGTCGTGAACCCCGTCGTCGAGATGGACGGCGACGAGATGACGCGGATCATCTGGCAGTTCATCAAGGAGCAGCTGATCCTGCCGTACCTCGACGTCGACCTGAAGTACTACGACCTCGGCATCGAGCACCGCGACGCCACGGACGACCAGGTCACCGTCGACTCGGCCGAGGCCACCAAGCGCTACGGCGTGGCCGTGAAGTGCGCCACCATCACGCCCGACGAGGCCCGCGTCGAGGAGTTCGGCCTGAAGCAGATGTGGCGGAGCCCGAACGGCACCATCCGCAACATCCTCGGCGGCGTGATCTTCCGCGAGCCCATCGTGATCTCGAACATCCCCCGGCTCGTCCCCGGCTGGACGAAGCCGATCGTCATCGGCCGTCACGCCCACGGCGACCAGTACCGCGCCACCGACTTCAGGGTGCCCGGGCCCGGCACGGTCACGATGACCTACACCCCGGCCGACGGCGGCGCCCCGATGGAGCTCCACGTCGCCGACTTCACCGGCGGCGGGGTGGCGATGGGCATGTACAACTTCGACGACTCGATCCGCGACTTCGCCCGGGCGTCGATGCGCTACGGCCTCGACCGGGGCTGGCCCGTCTACCTGTCGACGAAGAACACGATCCTCAAGGCCTACGACGGCCGCTTCAAGGACCTGTTCGCCGAGGTGTTCGAGAGCGAGTTCAAGGCCGACTTCGAGGCGGCCGGGATCAGCTACGAGCATCGCCTCATCGACGACATGGTCGCCGCCGCCATGAAGTGGGAGGGCGGCTACGTCTGGGCCTGCAAGAACTACGACGGCGACGTGCAGTCCGACACCGTGGCCCAGGGCTTCGGCTCGCTCGGGCTCATGACCTCGGTGCTCATGACCCCCGACGGCAGGACCGTCGAGGCCGAGGCCGCCCACGGCACCGTCACCCGCCACTACCGCGAGCACCAGAAGGGCAACAAGACCTCGACCAACCCGATCGCGTCGATCTTCGCCTGGACCCGGGGCCTGGCCCACCGGGGCAAGCTCGACGGCACTCCCGAGGTCACCGCCTTCGCCGACGCCCTCGAGGCCGTGTGCATCGAGGCGGTCGAGGCCGGTCAGATGACCAAGGACCTCTCGCTGATGATCTCGAAGGACGCCCCCTGGCTCACCACGGAGGAGTTCCTCGCCGCCCTCGACGACCGGCTCCGGGCGAAGATGGCCGGCTGAACGACGGCTCGCCGGCCGGGGGGTCACGCCCCGCCCGGTCGAGGCCGCGGCCCGGTCAGGCCGGCGCGAGGCCGAGCTGGGCGCAGACCTCGAGGGCGGCCTGCGAGAAGTTCATGGTGATGAGGTGCAGGCCGGGCGCGCCCCGGTCGAGCAGCGTCCCGGCCAGGTCGACGGCCACGTCGACGGCGACCTTGCGGACCGCGGCCGGATCGCCGTCGGCGGCGTCGAGCCGGGCCTCGAGCTCGTCGGGGATGGTGGTGCGGTTGACGGCGGCCATCCGCCGGACGCTGTCGACGGTCGTGAAGAGCATGAGCCCGGGCAGCACCGGCTTCTCGACGCCGAGGGCGGCGAGGTCGTCGAGCAGCCGCAGGTAGTCGTCGGCCACGAAGAAGAAGTTGGTGATCCCGAAGTCGGCCAGGGTCAGCTTCTCGGCCAGGTGGCGGCGGTCGGACACGAGGTCGGGCGACCGGGGGTGGCCTTCCGGGATGGCGGCCACACCGATCGAGAAGTCGCCGATCGACCGGGCCAGCTCGATGAGCTCGACCGCGTAGGTGAAGTCGCTCGGGTGGTCGAGACCGTCGGCGGGCGGGTCGCCGCCGAGGGCCAGCAGGTTCTGCACCCCGATGTCGCGGTAGCCGACCACGAGCTCCTCGATCTCGTCCCGTCGCTGGGCGACGCAGGTCAGGTGCGGGAGCACCGTCATCGAGGTGTCGGCGTGGATGTGCTCGACGATCGCCCGGGTCTGCGCCCGGCTGGAGCCGAGCGCCCCGTAGGTGACCGAGACGAACGACGGGCCGATCGGCTCGAGCCGCTGCAGCACCTTCTCGAGCCGCTGGGCCTGCTCCTCCGTCTTGCCCGGGAAGAACTCGAACGACGTCGTCGGGCCGGCCGCCAGCAGGTCGGCGATCTTGGTCACGACCACATTCTCTCCCGACGCCGTCGGTCCCGGGAACCTCACCTACCGGCGCAGGGTCATGTCGACGATGTTGTCGAAGAAGATGTCCTTCGGGAAGTTGTCGCCCCGGTGGAGGGCGTCGCCGAAGGCGAACACCATCCCGTCGGCCGCGGCCAGGAAGTAGCCGTCGCCCGTGAGCGTGGGCCGGATCTGCATGCCCGGGGGCTGGTGGCAGAGCCCCGTGCCGGGGATGCTGCCCTGGTAGGCGACACCGAACGAGAACACGCCGCCGTCCCGGGCGAGCAGCCAGTAGCCGCCCGCCGGGTGGGCCGCCATCGAGATGACCGGCGCGTTGAGCACCATGCCGCCGGTCGAGCCGAAGAAGCGGGCGTCGCCGAACGAGAACACCCCGCCGTCGGCGGCGAGCAGCCAGTAGCCGTTGCCCGACGGGGTCGGCAGCAGCGAGATGATGGGCGCGTTCAGGGGCAGGCCGCCCATCGAGCCGAAGAAGCGGGCGTCGCCGAAGGAGAAGACACCGCCGTCGCGGCCGAGCAGCCAGTAGCCGTTGCCCGACGTCGTCGCGGCCAGGCCGATGATCGGCCCGTTGAGCGGCACGCCGCCCATCGACCCGTGGAAGGCGGCGTCGCCGAAGGCGAACACCCCGCCGTCCTCACCGAGGATCAGGTAGCCGTGGCCCGAGTGCGAGGCGGAGATGGCCCTCGTCCGGGTGTGGATGCCGAGGCCCGGCAGGCTCCCGAAGAAGGGCGCGCCACCGAGGGCGGCCACGCCGCCGTTGGCGTCGAGGAGCCAGTAGCCGTTCGACGACGCCGGCTCGGGGTCGGCCGGCGGGTTCGAAGGCCGGCGGCACAGCCAAGGCGGCAGCGGGTCACCGCCGGTGGGGTCGGCCCCGAGGTGCAGGGCGTTCTTCCGCCACTGGGGCCAGGGCGGGGTGAGGGCCGGCGCGTCGATGGCGTAGGCGGCGATCCGCCCGTCGGCATCCGGCGCCGACTCCGGCACGTCGGGTCCCCGGTGGAAGCCGGCCACGATGAGCCGCCAGCCGACGCCGGGGAAGTTGGCGACGGCCGGCGAGTTGTGGAACGACCAGCCCTGGGCGACGGGCGCGGTGAGCCGCCCGCCGTCGCCGTTCATGACGAACGTGGCCCAGCCGTTGCCGACCACGATGTCGTTGCGGCCGTTGCCGTCCACGTCGGCGATGACGGGCGTGCCCACGATCTGGCCGCCGCCCTCGCCGGGCAGGTGGGGGTCGACCGCGACGTGCAGCGCCCCGTTGCCCCGGAAGGCGTAGACGACGCCGTTGTCCCCGCCGAGGACGACCTCGGGGTTGCCCCCGTCGTCGCCGGTCACGTCGCCGAGCGCCACCTCCCCACGGTTGAGCGTCCCGGTCGACACCGGCCACCCGGGCACGTTGGAGCCGTCGTCGAGGTGGATGGCGTGGACCCGGCTGCTCTCGTCGTTCTTGTAGAAGTCGCCCGTCCTGGTGACGAGCTCGGGCCGGCCGTCACCGTTGATGTCGCCGATGGCCGGGCTCCCGTAGATCGTCTCGGCGAACGTGCGCTTCCAGAGGTGGTGCACGGCGCCGCCCTGGACGTCGAGCGCCCGGATCTGGCCGCCGTCGTAGTCCTCGTCGCCGCCCGCCGTCGAGTCGCCCCCGATGAAGATCTCGAGCCGCCCGTCGCCGTCGACGTCGTAGAGGGCCGGCGACGACCAGACCGTGTCGTCGTTCCAGAGCGGGAAGCCGGGCAGCTCCTGGCCGTTGCGGTCGAGGGCGTGGATGCGGAGGTCCCAGCCGCCGAAGACCACGTCGGGGAAGCCGTCGCCGTCGACGTCGCCGACCGCCGGCGTGGAGTAGGCACCCTCGGTGTAGCCGTCCGGGTTCGGGCCCATGCCCCACACCGTGAACTCGTCCGCGCCCCGCCAGGTCCAGCGGACCCCGCCGTCCCGGTTGAACACGACCAGGCCGCCCTGCTGGTTCGGCACCCACGTGGAGGTGGCGCCGACGACGATCTCGACCTTGCCGTCCTTGTCGAGGTCGGCCACCGTCGGCCCGGCCTCGACCGCGGTCGGATGGGCGCCGTCGGGCTGGACCTTCTGGGGCCAGCCCGGCAGGTCGTTGCCCGACTTGTCGTACACGTGCAGCCAACCCTCGAGGTCGCCGATGACGATCTCCGGCGTGCCGTCGCCGTCGACGTCGGCCACGGTGGGCGATGACGAGTGGAACCGGGCGTCGCCGACGCGCTCCCACGCCTGGGACAGGCTCCCCCCGAGGGCCCCGGCGGGTGGGGTGGCGACGACGGCCGAGACCGCGGCGGCGAACAGGGCGCCGGCCACCAGGCCCGCACGGGCGCGTCGGGTCCGGGCGACGGCGAGGTCCATGACCCGAGTGTCGACGGCCGATTTGTCCGACTTGAGCATCGACGGACCTTCTCCCCGACCCCGCCGGCCCAACCCCGCGCCCCCTTTCCGGCGCCCCACCCACACCTGGCGGGGGTTGGACGCCGGAAAGCGGGCGAGGGCCGGTCCGGGCTGGAAAGCTGCCCGGCCTGTGCGACGGGGCGTGGGGCGGCTGGCCGTGTGGGCGGTGGGGCTCGGCGCCCTACGGATCGCCGGGCTGCCACCCGAGGACTGCGGCGACCCGACCGTGCCGGCCATGACCGCGGCGGTCGACGAGGCGGTCGGCTGGATCGTGCGGGCCCAGGAGGCCGACGGCTCGTACGTCTACCTCCATCCGCTCGACGGGACGCTCGAGACCGACGAGGCGTACAACATCGTCCGCCACGCCGGCGTGACCATGTCGCTCTACCAGTACGCCGCGCTGGCGGGCGACCTCCCCGGCGACGGGGCCGGCGGCCCCGGGGCCGCCGCCGCCCTCGAGGCCGCCGACCGGGGCCTGGCCTACATGGAGGCCAGGCTGGCGCGGGGACCGGGCTGGAGCGCCTTCACGTCGGGCGGGCCGCCCCAGCTGGGCGCCAGCGCCCTCCTCCTCGCCGGCCTGCTCCAGCGGCGCCTGGCGACCGGCGAGACCGTCCACGACGACCTCGCCCGCCGGGTCGGGGCCTTCGTGCTGCTGCTCCAGGAGGACGACGGCGCCTTCCTCGACCGGCTCGACCGCCGCACCGGCCAGCCCATCCCGGGCATCCGCTCCCTCTACGCCACCGGCGAGGCCTTCTGGGCCCTGACCCTGCTCGACGCCGCCTTCCCCGGCGAGGGCTGGCGGGCGCCGGCCCGGGCCGTCTCGCGCTACCTCGCGACCGAGCGGGACCGGGTCGAGGACGTGGACTGGGGGCTCTGGGCCGACCAGTGGGCCGCCTACGGCCTGGCCGAGGCGGGCTGGACGCTCGACCGCGACGAGATCGCCTACGCCACCCGGCTGTCCGAGCGGTTCGGCCTCTATGCCCGCACCGAGTCGCAGCGGGAGTCGAACCCCATCGCCCGCCTCGTGCGGGGCGGCACCGCCAGCGGGTCCGGGCTCGGCGTCGAGGCCGAGGCCCTCGGCTCGCTCTGGCGGCTGGGCGGGGCGGACGACCGCCTCGGCGAGCTCCGTCCCGACCTCGGCGACCGGCTGGCCTGCACCGGCGGCATCCTCGCCGCCCGCCAGCACGGCGGTCGGGAGGCGCTCGTGCGGGGCGCCTGGTTCACCGACGGCGTGACCAGGATGGACGACCAGCAGCACGCCCTCTCCGGCCTGCTGGCGGCGGTGCTGGCCCAGGCGACCGACGACGACGGAGGTACCGATGGGTGAGCTGCTGCGGACCGCGGTCGTGCTCCTGGCCGCCGGCGAGCCGCTCCGGGGCCGGGGCCGGGTCGGCCGGGCCTGGTTCGTGCCGGTCGCCGTCGCGATCGCGCTCCTGGCTGCCGACGCCTGCGACTGGCTCGACGTCACCCAGCCGTCGGCCCGCATCGCCGCCGGCCTGGTGCTCGTGACCGTGACCCTCTGGCAGCTCACGCTCGGCGCGGCCGCCTCCTCCCCCGTGGCGGCGGTGGTGGCCGCCGCCGCCGGCTCCTCCCTCGACACCGGCCGGGGCACCACCGTGTGGGCCGCCCTGCTCGCCGGCGCCGCCCTGCTGGTGCTCGCCGGCCGCCCCGGCCGGGCCCCCTCGGCCCAGCTGGCCGGGGTCGTGCTGGCCGTCGCCGGGGTCGGGCTGGTGCTGGCCGGCATCGACGCCGTCTGAGAGGCCCGGCACCGGGCGCGGGTCGGCCCCGTTGGGCGAATCGCCCCGAGAACAGGCATTCTGTACTGCCCGGCAACCCCCGTCGGGCGACAGGAGGTTGCACACGTGGCTCGGTTCCGAGGCTCCGCGGCGGCGGCCGAGAAGCCGCGTGCCACCGAGACCCCGTCCGGGCCCAGCCTCCCGGCACCCTCCGAGAAGCTCGGTGAGCTGCTGGTCCGGGGCGACCACATCTCCCACGCCCAGCTCGCCGAGGCCCTGCTCCAGCAGTCCGCCTCCGGCAAGCGCATCGGCACCCTGCTCGTCGAGGTGGGCGCACTCAAGGCCTCCGCCCTCGCCGAGGCGCTCGCCGAGCAGTTCGACCTGGAGCTGGTCGACCTGCGCCGCCAGGTCCCAGAGCCCGAGGCCGTCGGCCTCATCTCGGAGCCGGTGGCCCGCCGGCTCGGCGCCATCCCGCTCCGGATCGACGACGACGCGCTCGTCGTCGCCGTCGCCGACGTGTCCGATGCCGTCCTCGCCGAGCTCTCCCGATCCGCCGGTCGGCCGGTCGTGCTGGCGGTGGCGCCCGAGTCCGACATCCGCCGGGCCATCGACAACGGCTACCGGGCCCTCGCCGACGTCGACCAGCACGTCCGGGCCTTCGAGGCCTCGGCCGCCGAGAGCCTCCACCGGGCGGCCGTGGCCGTCACCGCCCAGGCCGCCGGCGACGACGCCCCCGTCGTCCAGGTCGTGAACCTGGTCATCACGCAGGGCCTGCGCGACCGGGCGTCCGACATCCACTTCGAGCCCCAGAGCGACCGGCTGCGGGTGCGGTTCCGCATCGACGGCGCCCTCCACGACGTGCTGGCCCTCCCGCTCGACATCGGGCCCGCCCTCGTCAGCCGGGTGAAGATCATGGCCGGCATGAACATCGTCGAGCGGCGCCGCCCGCAGGACGGCCAGATCGCCACCGAGATCGACGGCCGGGAGCTCGACATCCGGGTGTCGACCACGGCCACGATCAAGGGCGAGAAGGTCGTCATGCGGCTGCTCGACAAGTCGAAGCAGCTCTTCCGCACCCACGACCTGGGCATGCCCGACGACACCCGCGCCCTCTACATGGACATGGTGCGGGCGCCCTACGGCATGGTGGTCTGCGCCGGGCCCACCGGCAGCGGCAAGACCACGACGCTCTACGCCACGCTGGCCGAGATCGCCGACCCGCAGCGCAACGTCATGACGATCGAGGATCCCGTCGAGTACGTCTTCCCGTCGATCAACCAGATCCAGATCAACGAGCTGGGCGGGCTCACCTTCGCCGACGGCCTCAAGTCGATCCTGCGCCAGGACCCCGACGTGATCCTCGTGGGCGAGATCCGCGACGTCGAGACGGCCCGCATCGCCACCCAGTCCGCCCTCACCGGCCACTTCGTGCTCTCGTCGATCCACGCCACCGACTCGGTGCTGGCCCTCCACCGCTTCCTCGACATGGGCATCGAGTCGTTCCTGATCGCCTCGTCGGTGCGGGCGATCATCGGCCAGCGGCTCGTGCGGCGGATCTGCACCGCCTGCCGCGAGCCCTACAGCCCGTCCGCCGACGAGCTGGCCATCTACGACGAGCTCACCAACGGCACCGGCGAGAAGAAGCGCTTCTTCCACGGCGCCGGCTGCAACTTCTGCTCCGGCACCGGCTACCGCGACCGCATCGGCGTCTACGAGCTCCTGCGGATGACGCCCGAGCTCAAGCGCCTCGTGGTCGGTTGGGCCAGCCAGGACGAGCTCAGAAGGTTGGCCGTCCAACAAGGGATGCGCACCCTCAAGGACGAAGCTCTCGAGTTGGTCGACGACGACGTGACCACGATCTCCGAGGTCGTCAAGACGGTCTACTCGGCATAGGAGCTCGGCAGCGTGGCGAAGTACCGGTACACGGCGATCGGCCCCGACGGGGTGGAAGTCAAGGGTGTCGGCGAGGCCACCACGCCGGGGCTCATGCGCGCCTCGCTGCGGGCCGACGGCCTGCGGGTGCTCGAGATGCGCGAGAAGCGCAACATCCTGCAGTTCGAGCTGACCAGCGAGAAGGTGCCCCGCAAGGAGGTCATGCACTTCAGTCGCCAGCTGGCGGTGTTCGTGCGGGCCGGCATCCCGATCATCGACGGCCTCGAGGTGATCGTCGAGGACTCGCCGAACAAGACGTTCAAGCGGGTGCTCTCCGAGATGGCCGAGGCCCTCCGGGGCGGCAGCACCTTCGCCGACGCCGCCGAGGCGCACCCCAACGCCTTCCCCGCCTTCTACCGGGGCATCCTGCGGTCGGCCGAGCTCACCGGCAACCTCGACACCGTGCTCGAGCAGCTCGCCGAGTACATCGAGCGGGAGGTCGAGGCCCGCCAGAAGATCGTCTCCGCCCTCATCTATCCGGCCGTGGTGTCGGTGATGGCCGTGGTGGCCGTGATCGTGCTCGTCTCCTACGTGCTGCCGAAGTTCAAGGACTTCTTCGAGGGCCTCGACGCCGACCTCCCCCTCCCGACGCGGATGCTGATCTCGGCCGCCGACTTCATGGGCGAGTGGTGGTGGGTGATCACCGGCTCGATCGTCGGCGCGGTCGTCTTCGTGCTCGTCTCGATGCGGACCGACTGGGGCAAGACGCAACGCGACCGCGTCCTGCTCGGGCTCCCGGTCCTCGGCGACGTCGTCCGCCACGCCATCCTCGAGCGCTTCTGCCGCATCCTCAGCTCGATGGTGGCCGCCGGCGTGCCCCTCCCCGACGCGCTGGCCGTCACCAGCGAGGCCACCAACAACCGGGTCTACCGGCGGGGCCTGTCCAACGCCCGGGAGGCAATGCTGCGGGGCGAGGGCCTGGCCGAGCCCCTGGCCGCCACCGGGCTGTTCCCCGGAGCGGCCCGCCAGATGTTCCGGGTGGGCGAGGACACCGGCAGCCTCGACCAGCAGCTCGAGACGGCGGCCGTGTACTTCGACCGCGAGCTGGACTACAAGATCACCCGCTTCACCGGCCTGTTCGAGCCGGCGATCATCGTCGCCGTCGGCCTGGTCGTGGGCTTCGTCGCCATCGCCCTGGTGTCCGCCATGTACGGGATCTTCAACCAGGTCGAGGTCTGACCGTGCCCGCCCGCGCCGGCGACGAGGACGGCTTCTCGCTCATCGAGCTGCTCATCGCCGTCGTCGTGCTCGGAACGGGCGTCGTCGCCGTGCTGGCCGCTATGACGACGTCGATCACCAGCTCCGACGTGCACCGCTCGCTAGCGGGCGGTGAAGCCGTCACCCGTGACTACGCCGACGCCGTCAAGGCCAAGGCGCTCGCGGCCACGACCTTCACCCTCTGCCCGCCGGCGACCGCCTTGACGCCCGACTTCGACGAGCCCGGCTACACGGTCACGATCACCGCCGTGGAGTACTGGGACCCGGACGAGGGCGACCCCCGGAACGGCAGCTACGGCAGCCGGGCGGGCTGCCTCGCCGAGGCCGCCGCCCGGTGCGCCGGCCTCCCCGATCCCTTGCCGCCGTCGTGCGACTCGGGGGTGCAGCGGGTCACGATGGAGGTCCGCCCCGAGGGCAAGTCGGGCGCGGCCGCCACCACGACCACGAGTCGAGTCGTCGTGCGCCGGGGGAACGCGTGAGCCGGCGCGCCGACGAGAGGGGCATGACCCTGATCGAGGTCATGCTCGGCGTCGCCATCCTCGGGATCATCATCGTGCCGATCGGCGCCGCCTTAATGCTGGGCTTCATGACTTCGAGCGGCACCCGCGAGCTGATCACCGACTCGTCCTCGGTCCAGCTGCTAGCCAGCTACGCGTCGACGGACATCCAGAGCGCCAAGTGGGTCATCGGCGTGCCGTCGCCGGCGCCCGGGGTGCCGTGCTCGGGCTCGGGCGCCCCCCTGCTCCGCCTGGAGTGGGAGGACCCGGCAACGGCTGAGGACACGATCGTCGTCTACGAGCAGCGGTCGACGGCCTCGGAGGGGCCGTCGCTCCACCGGGTCCGCTGCGATGGGTCGGGCCAGGTCCGCGACGAGTCCCGGCTCGTCCGGTCTCTTAGCACCGAGCCGTCCGGGCCGCCGGGCTTCGCCGTGACATGCACCCGTGACGACGGGTCGACCGGCTGCCCGACCGCCCGGGAGGGCGACGTGGCGGCCCCGGTCCGCAAGGTCACGCTCGACGTGCGGAACGACAACCCGGCGGCCCGGGACTCCGCCTACGAGGCGCGGGAGTTCCGGATCGAGGCCACCCGACGGGTGACGACGGTGGCAGTGTGACCCGGCGTGCCGTGCCGGTCCGGGACCGGACGCCCGAGCGCGAGGACGGCAGTGCGCTGATCATGGTGCTGGTCTTCGTGGTCGCCATCGGCGTCATCGTCGGCGCCACCCTCGACCTCGCCAGCGCCGGCCTCCACGTGAGCGCCCGTGTGGCCGAGCTGCGGGTCACCAACCTGGCCGTCGAGAGCGCCGTCGACGGCGCTGTCAACAGCATCCGCAACAGCAACCAGCTAGGCCTGCCGGGCACCGACGGGCAGTGCGGCCCGTTCGTCCGGCCAGCCGACGGGGACGACCCCGAGGTGGTCGTCGAGTGCTCCCCCGAGCCCGTGCCCGGGGCTGCCGACGATCAGCAGCCGCCGTTCTCGGTGCTCACCCTCGGGACCGGGGACGGCGAAGGCTTCGTGAAGTCGGGGAACGCCACGCTCACGGTCGAGGGCGGGATCTTCTCGCACGGGCGGCTGGAGGCGGCCCAGGGCCCGGTCCAGGTGATCGGCGACGCGGTCGCCCGAGGCGCCTGCTCCGGAGCGGTCACCGCCACCGGAACCAATGCGTGCTCGATCGGCGGTGGCGCCTACCCGACGGGCGACGACCCCGGCTACCCGGCCGCCGTGGGCGGCGTCGGCGACCTCGACGACATCGACCCGGAGCCGGAATGCGTCGGCTCGGCCCGGGTGAAGTTCCTCCCCGGTTTGTACTCTGAACGACCGAAGCGGCTGCTCGAGCAGGTGGTGGCCACCGACCCCGGCCTGCCCTGCGCCGGCGCCCCGCTCTGGTGGTTCAGCCCCGGCGCCTACTACTTCGACTTCCCGGACGACGACGCCGTCTGGGATCCCCAGGCCGACGGGGTCTCGGTCGTCGGTGGCACGTTCGTCAGCGCCACCATCCCCGGCGCCTGCGACCCCGATCCGGCCCAGGCGGGCGTGCAATTCGTCTTCGGCGGCCAGAGCCGGCTCGAGAACACGAACACCGACGGGGCCCGCAAGGTCGAGCTCTGCGCAGGGCCGAACCCGGGAACGGACCAGAGGATCGCGGTCTACGGCCTAACCTCCGGCGCCCGGGAAACGATCCCGGCGTCGGGCCACCAGGAGCGGGTCGGCACCGCGGCATCGGCCACCGCGCCGTTCGCCGCCGACCAGGCCGGGCGGGCCCTGGCCGACGACGGCAGCTCGATCACCGCTACGTTCCCCCGCCAGACGGGCGGCTCGTCGCTCAGCGGCAGCGTCACCGTGAGCGGCTTCGCCGACATTCCGGACGGGGCCCACGTCGTCGTCGCCATCCTCGAGATCCAGCACAGCGAGACCGGCCAGACCGGACAGCTCGACGTGGGAGCGACGTGGACGTCGGCCAACGGGACGGTCGTTGGCTGCGCCTTCGGGACGGGCCCCAACCGCACGGAGTCGTGCGACATCACAGACGCGATCCGGGAAGGTGTCGACGCCGCCGAGTTCAATGGCATCTCCTCGGCGACCTTCACGGCCACTCGCGGCAACGGCGGGCCCGCCGGTCCCGGCAGCAACGCCGTCGTCAGCCTCGACGTCGTGCGGCTGCTAGTCCGGTACGTGGCACCCGGCTTTGAGGCGCACACCTGCCCCTCGGTCACCATCCCGCCCAGCTGCTCCCTGCTGACCACCACGGGAAACAACAACACGATCTTCCTCCACGGCACCGTGTACGCCCCGACGGCAGCGATACGGGTGAACGTCCACAACAAGGGAACGACGCTGTTCCGCCGGGGAGTGGTGGCGAGGCACGTCGAGGTCCGGGTGTCGAACAGCTCCAAGCAGGACGACGCCCCCTTCCAGCTAGCGGCGGCATCGGCCGCCCGCCAGGTCGTGTTCACGGCCAGGGTCGACGGCGAGGTGAAGCTGCGGGCTCGGGTCCGCTACGTCGACATCGATACGCGGGGCACGACCGACCCGGCTGACGACGTGGGCCTGCCTGGGGCCCGCGTCGAGGTCCTCGACTGGGTCGTTGTGCGCTAGGCACAACCAGCGAGTTGGGCGTCCGTTGGGCGACCGCAGGGTTGGCGATGTCGACCCGGTTCGAGACTTGGACACCACGAGTTGGGACGAGTTGGGGATCGGTAGACGAGGAAGCTCCTCGCCCGCCGCCGAACCAGTCGGTCAGCGCACGACACCGTCCCACCAACCCCCGTTCCACCCGACCCCGAAAGGCCACACCATGTTCAGCACCGTCCGGCGAGCCCGACAGAGCGAAGAGGGCTTCACCCTCATCGAGCTCCTGATCGTGATCGTGGTCCTCGGCATCCTCTCCGCCATCGTGCTCTTCGCCGTCGGCAACGCCCGCACGGACAGCCAAATCAGCGCTTGCAAGGCGGAGCGCAAGACGATCGAGACCGCCCAGGAGGCCTACAAGGCCAACAACGACGGCGGCTACGCCAACGCCACCTCCGCTGGTGACGAGAACACCTTCGGGAACCTCATCCCCGAGTACCTGCGCGAAGCGCCCTCCAAGTTCACCATGACCGGCGGCGGGACCGACTGGGGTCTCAACCCCATCGCGCCCTGCACCCTCGAGAACAGCGACTGAGCCGGTCCTTCCGCTCGGGAGCGGGCGGCGCCGCAGTCGCCCGCTCCCGACTCTTTGCAATCGGACACCGACTTGGGGTCGGTGCTCAACGCCCCAACGGAGGCCATCGCACAATGAACCGCCACATCCAGGCACGACGACAGGAGGAGGGCTTCACCCTCATCGAGCTCCTGATCGTGATCGTGGTCCTCGGCATCCTCTCGGCGATCGTCCTCTTCGCCGTTGGGAACGCCCGGACTGAGAGCATCGCCAGCTCGTGCAAGGCAGAGCGCAAGACGATCGAAACCGCCCAGGAGGCCTTCAAGGCCAACAACGACGGCGGCTACGCGGCAACCTTCGACGAGCTCATGCCGGACTTCCTGCGTGAACCTCCCAAGAAGTTCACGATGACCGGCGGCGGCGCCGCCTACGCGCTCGCTCCCGTCGCTCCCTGCACCGCGGAGAACAGCGATGGCACTGCCGGCGGACCTGGCGGACCTGGCGGGCCCGGTGGACCCACCGGACCGGCGCCCCAGGTGGTCAGCTTCACCTCGACGGCGCCCACCAACGCACGGGTCGGCGGTCCGACCTACACGCCGGCCGCCACTTCCGACTCGGGCCTCCCCGTGACGATCACCGCGGGCGGCGCCTGCTCCATCGCAAGCGGGGTGGTGTCCTTCAACTCGGTCGGCACCTGCACCCTCACCGGCTCCCAGGCCGGCGACGACGACTTCGAGCCGGGCTCCGACACGCAGAGCTTCGCTGTGGCCGCAGCCGCGACGGCGGCCCCCGCCTACGTCAGCGGCGGCGGGATCAGCTGCCCCGGCAGCTGCGACGACAACGACACCGCGACCGCCTCGGCGGGCACCTGGACGGGCACGCCGGCGCCGACGTTCACCTACGCCTGGTACACGCACAACTCCTCGAGCGCGGCGAGCAGCTGCAACCCCTCGATGGGCGGCTGGTCCAGCCAGGGCTCCGGCCCGACGCTGAACCTCCCCAACATCAGCGGGGGCAGCGACGCCGTCATGGTGAGGGTCACGGCGACCAACAGCGACCCCGGGTCGCCGGTGACCAGGAACTTCTGCACCACCTACTCCGACTGACGCACCCAAAACCCGAGACACCCGACGCTGCGGGGCGCACGTGCGCCCCGCAGCGTCGCGTGCGGCGTTCGTCAGAGGGGCGGGCGACCCACGCCGCGGAGGCGGACGGCCGGGTCCGGGCCGGTCAGGTCGATGACCACCTCGGCCCGGCCCTCCAGCCCGCTGGGCAGGCGGACCACGACGACGTCGCCGTCCAGCAGGCCCTCGACCTCGCCCTGCACGGTGCCGAACCAGCGCTCGTCGGTGGAGGCGAGGGTCACCCCGACGCCGGCGTGCTCCCGCCGCTCCCGCTCGGCCACGAGCGTCACGTTCCCGACGAACGAGCTCACGGCCCCTATCGTTCCACGCCCCCACCTCCCGGGAACAGCGCAGCCGGCCGCGCTGTTACCGCACGATCTCCATCCGGAGCCCTTGGCCGTCCCACTCGGCCGTCTCGGGCAGGCGGGCCGCGGCCCGGGCCATGATCCTCCGGGACGACCACAGCGCCGCGCAGCCGTCGAGCAGGTGCCAGGGCCGGACCCCGTCGATGACGGCGTCGAGCACCCGCTCGACGCCCGGCAGCCGGCTCTCGAGCAGGGCCCGGCGCTCCTCGCGGCCGCGATGGGTCCGCTTCGGGAACTTGAGGGGTCGCTCGCCGTTGAGCTGGAAGAAGCTCGTCTCCCCGCGCACCTCGTAGACGACCCGCTGCCGGTACGGCGCCATCTCGCGGTCGACCTCCCGGATGCGGTCGATGCGGCACCACGCGGTGAGGTCGAGCGAACCGGAGAGCGCCACCGCCTCGTCGAACGTGGACGCACCGAGCGCGGCCCGCGTCGGCGCGGCGGGAACGGCGTCGGCGTGCTCCGGGCCGAGGAGAGCCCGGACGTCGCGATCGCAGCCCCGACTCCCCTCGCCGGCGTCGGTCCGCAGGCCGATCGGCGCGTCCAGGCCGATCACCTGGTAAGAGGGCCTGGCGTCGAGCACCTCGACGAGGTCGGCGACGAGCTCGGGCTCGTTCGGGGCCAGGTGGATCCCCTGGAGCTTGGCCGACACGACCACCCAGCCCCGCCGGGTGGGCACCACGCCGGCGAGGAGCTGGTACGGCAGCGGCGGCCCGGACCCGACGCGCCGGCGGCGGTTCACTGCCGGCCGAGCCCCCGACGGCCGGCCCGCCACGACTGCCCGTAGCCGTCCTCGTCCCAGGACTGGTGCTGGAGCCGGCCGGCGCCCCGGGGTCGCTCGACCTCACCCGGGAAGATGCTGAACCCGACGGCGATCTCGTAGTCCACCGTGCCCTCCGCCACCAGCGCCGAAAGCGCCATCTCGAGCGTCTGCATGCCCTCGCCCTGGTGGGTGGCGACCACGTTGCGGAGCTGGCGGGTCTTGCCCTCCCGGATCAGGTTCCGCACGGCGTGGTTGGCCCGCATCACCTCGAAGGCGGCGACGAGCCCGCCGTGCGTGCGGGGCAGGAGACGCTGGTAGATGACGGCCTGCAGCGTGGAGGCCAGCTGCACCTGGATCTGGTCGCGACGGTCGGCGGGGAAGACGTCGACGATGCGGTCGAGGGCCTGGGCGGTGTCGTTGGTGTGCAGCGTGGCGAAGACGAGGTGGCCGGTCTCGGCGATGCTCAGCGCCACCGAGATGCTCTCGGGGTCGCGCATCTCGCCCACGAGCACGACGTCGGGGTCCTCCCGCAGGGCGGCCCTGAGGGCGGAGTGGAAGTCGTCGGCGTCGGGACCGATCTCGCGCTGGTTGACGACCGACCGCTTGTGCTCGTGGACGTACTCGATCGGGTCCTCGATCGTGAGCACGTGGCAGGCCCGGTAGGTGTTGATCCAGTCGATCATCGACGCCAACGTGGTCGACTTCCCGGAGCCCGTCGGGCCCGTGACGAGCACGAGGCCGTGGGGCAGCGACACGAGCTCCTCGACCATCGGCGGCAGGCCGAGCTCGTCGAAGTCGGGGATGGCGCTCGGGATGTAGCGGAAGGCGAAGCCGATCGAGCCCCGGACCTTGAACAGGTTGGCGCGGATGCGGTCGCCCTCGAAGTCGAAGGCGAAGTCGATCTCCTTGCTGGTCTCGAGCTCGACCGACAGCTCCGAGCTCAGCATCTTCACCGCCAGCTGCTCGAGGAAGGCGGCGTCGAGCCGCTCCTCGCCCTCGAGTGGCTCGAGCATCCCGTCGATCCGTATCACCGGCGGCGACCCGACGGTGAGATGCAGGTCGGTCGCGCCCAGGTCGCGCGCGATCGTCAGGTACGGCACGATGGCGGTCGGATCGGCGCTGATCATCTCCCGGAACCTCGGCTGATCGGGCCCGCGGCTGGAGTCGTGCCACCCCCGGGCTGCGGGTCAGAGGCTGGGGAGGCGGGCGGGGACGTCACGGAGATCGATGGCCTGCTCGCCGGCCACCGATGCGCACGCCTCCCGGAGGTCGCCGCCGAGGGCGACGGTGGCCGCCTCCCAACCCCCGAAGGGGTTGTGGGCGGTGAGGCCGGCCAGCACGAGCGGACGGTCGGCCCGCAAGGCGCAGATGGCGCCCATCTCGCCCGGCATGACGTTGACGCTGGCGCTGGCCCGGACGTCGACCACGACGTCGACCCGGTCGAGGGGGCAGCCACCCCGCTCCGGGTGCAGCAGGTTGCACGGAAAGGCGGGCTCGCCGGGCTCGTGGCAGCGGGACACCTCGCACCGGGCATCGGCCAGGACCTCGGCCGACTGCTCGACGGCCCAGTCGTCCGTGCCGACGACGAGCACCCGGAGCACGCTGCCGACGCGGCGGTCGGCCAGCGCTCGGCGGGAGGTCGGCACCAGTGCATCATCGCTGCCCACAGACAACCCGTCGCGGATGGGCCGGTCAACTCCCGAGGCGGCGACAACCCCCGATGTGCCCCCGTGACCAGGCATGATGACACCCGATGAGCGCCGCCGACGACGCCCTGGTCCTCGTGGTCGACGACGACGAGGAGATCCGCACCCTGCTCGCCCGCACCCTCGGTGCCGACGGGTTCCGGATCGCGCTGGCGGCCGACGCCGCCGGCGCGGTGGCGGCGATCGCGGCCCGGCCGCCCGACCTGGTCGTGCTCGACCTCGTGCTCGGCGGTGACGACGGGCTCGACCTGCTCGACGTCATCCGGCGCACCAACGACACCCCGGTGATCCTCCTCACCGGCAAGGGCGCCGAGAGCGACCGGGTGCTCGGCCTCAAGCTCGGCGCCGACGACTACCTCGTGAAGCCGTTCTCGCCGGCCGAGCTCTCCGCCCGCATCTCGTCGGTCCTGCGCCGATCCCGGCCCGGCGGCCCCCGCACCGTGCTCGACTTCGGCGAGCTGCGCATCGACACCGGCACCCGCGAGGTCGAGGTCGACGGCGCAGCGGTGGCCCTCACCGCCCGGGAGTTCGACCTCCTCGCCTTCATGGCCGCCTCGCCCCGCCAGGTCTTCGGCCGCGACCAGCTCCTGCAACGGGTGTGGTCGTCCTCATCCGACTGGCAGGACCCCGCCACCGTTACCGAGCACGTCCGCCGGGTGCGGCGCAAGATCGAGGCCGACCCCGACCAGCCCCGCTGGCTCACCACCGTCCGGGGCGTCGGCTACCGCTTCGAGCCGTAATATCTTTGCGGCACGCAGCCGTACCCGTCGGAGTCGCTGCTCCGGCTGGCGCCTGCGCAGCCCCACCAGCACGCAGCCGTACCCGTCGGAGTCGCGGCTCCCGCGGGCGCCTCCGCAGCCCCACCAGCACGCAGCCGTACCCGTCCGAGTCGCTGCTCCGGCTGGCGCCCGCAGCCCCACCAGCACGCAGCCGTACCCGTCGGAGTCGCTGCTCCGGCTGGCGCCTGCGCGGCGTCAGCGGGTGGGGCCGACCTCGATCCAGGGGCGGCCGTCGAGGGCACGCTGGACGCGGTTGGTGAGATCGGCGGCCGAGGCCGGCTTCGAGAGGAGGTGGGCGGCGTCGATCACCTGGCCCCGCCGCTCGGGAGCGTCCTCGGCGTAGCCGGACACGAACAGGACCCGCAGCTCGGGTAGGCGGCGGGCCAGCTCGGCGGCCAGGTCGATGCCGTTCATGCCGGGCATGACCACGTCGGTGAGCAGCAGGTCCGGCGGGGACGCCGCGGCCGCGGCCAGGGCGGCCTCGGCGTCGGGCACCGCCGTCACCTCGAAGCCCTCGAGCTCGAGGAGGTCCCAGGTGAGGGCCCGGACGTCGGGCTCGTCCTCCACCAGGAGGATCCGGCCGGAGTGGGAGCCGGCGTCGGCGGCGATCTCGGCCGTCGCCGCCGGGGTGACGGCGGCCGTGGCCGCCTCGGGCAGCTCGACGGTGAACGTGGTGCCCTCCCGCTTGCGGCTCTCGACCCGGATGGTCCCGCCGGCCTGGGTCACGACGCCGTAGGCGGTGGACAGGCCGAGCCCGGTGCCTTTCGTCTTCGGCTTGGTGGTGAAGAACGGGTCGAAGCAGTGCTCGACCTGCCGGGGGTCCATCCCCTCGCCGGTGTCGCTCACGGTGAGCACGACCCACCGGCGGTCGCCGTCGTCACGGCCGTCGGCGGCCACGACCACCGAGCCCCCGTCCGGCATGGCGTCACGGGCGTTGATCACCAGGTTGAGCAGCACCTGCTCGAGCTGGGCCGGGTCGATGAGGATGGCCCTCGGTCGGCTCGGGTCGGCCGGCAGGTCGATCGACACGTCGACCGTGCTGCCGGCCGCCAGCCGCAACACGCTTCCCATCTCGTCGAGCATCTCGTCGACGTCGACCACCTCCGGGGCCACCACCTGGTGGCGGCTGATGGTGAGGAGCTGGCCGGTGATGGCCGACGCCCGCTCCGCCGCTCGGGCGATGGCCTCGACCTCCTTCACGTGCTCCGGGTCGTCGGCCACCCGCCCGAGCAGGAGACCGGCGTAGCCGCCGATCACCATCAGCAGGTTGTTGAAGTCGTGGGCCACGCCGCCGGCCAACCGGCCCATGGCCTCCATGCGCTGCGCCTGCTGGAGCTGCTCGGCCACCCGCCGCCGTTCGCTGGTGTCCATGGCCACGAACAGGGCGCCCTGCACCGACCCCCCGCCGTCGCGCAGGGCCGCCGACGCCACCTCGATCACGACGGCCGGGTCGCTCCCGACGAGGGTGAGCTCGACGTCGAGGACCTCGCCGCCCCCCAGGGCATCGCTCACCAGCTGCCGGAGGCTCTCGGCCGGCTCGAGCGGGAAGAAGACCGGGCTCGCCTCCGCCGGCCACCGGAACAGCTCGGCCGCGGCCCGGTTCCAGCGCACCGGGCTGCCCCCGAGGTCGAGCTCGACGATGGCGAAGGGCGACGCGTCGTACATGGCCTGCAGCCGGGCCTCGTTGCTGGAGATCGTCGAGTACAGGGTGCCGTTGGCAAGGGCCAGCGAAGCCACCTGGGCCAGCGAGGCGAGGATGGCCTCGTCCTCGAGGGCGAACGGCCCCGACACCCGCCGGACGGTGAGCTGCCCGTCCGTCGAGCCGTACCCGCCGACGAGCGCGGCGGACGCGGCATGGGGCTCGCCGCCCCACAGCTCACCGAGGATCCTCCCGGTGGTGACGGACAGGGGATCGCCGTCCACCGGCTCGAGCTCGAGCGACGCCTGGTCGGCGTCGAGCACCCGGCAGGCCTGCTCGACCGTCAGCCGGGCGACCTCCTCGGCCGGCAGCACGGCGTTCACGGCCACGGCCGCCCCGACGAGGCGGTTGAGCTGCGACGCCCGGCGCGACTCGCGCGCCGCGAAGTCCCGGGTCTCCCCCTGCAGCAGCACCCGCTCGGCGGCCACCGCGACCCGCGACGCCAGCTCGTCGATCGTGCCGAGGTCGTCCGCGCCGAACACCCGCCGGGGTCCGACGGTTGCCACCGCGAGCGTGCCCAGCGTCAGGCCACCGATGTCGATCGGCACCACGGCGATCGACGAGAAGCCGCTGCCCGGGAGGTCGACGTCCCAGTCGCCGGCCACCTCGCCGGGAGCCGGACCCCCGAGCCAGTGGCAGCGCCGGCCCCGGTGCACGACGTCGTCGGCCAGACCGTCGACCAGGGCTCCGAGGGTCTCGTCCTCCGCCCCGGCGTCACGGGGGAAGCCGGCCGACCGGGCCGTGCCGAGCAGGGAGAGCCCCGACCCGTCGACGAGGTGGACCGCGCAGTAGTCGGCGAACTCCCCCACCACCAGCGCGGGAAGGGGCCGCAGGAGCTCGTCGACGGCGTCGGCGGCCACGCCCAGCACCTCGCCCGCGCCGGCCAGCAGGGCCAGCTGGCGGCGGGCCCGCTCCTCGCCCTCCCGCGACAGCCGGGCCAGCTCGCCGAGCCGACCCCGGTCGATGGCGGCCGCGGCCCGGTCGGCCACGAGGTGGATGAGCTGCAGGTCGTAGACGCCGAAGTCACGGCGTTCGATGCCGCCCACCTCCATCACGCCGATGAGGGTCCCGTCGACGACGAGCGGCGCGGCCACGAGCGACCGGCTCGACGTCTCCATCCCGGCCACGGCATCCGGGACGCTGCGCACGTCGGGCACCACCTGGACCGCGCCGGTGTCGGCCGCCCGCCAGCACACGCCGATCGACCGAGGCACCCGCAGCCCGACCAGGTGGTCGGCACCCGGCGCAGCGGCGAGCACCAGCTCGGCCGGGTCGCCCTCGAGCAGGAGCACCGTGGTGGCATCGGCGCCGAGCACGTCCCGGATCCGGACGAGGAGGTGGGGAAGCAGCTCGCCGAAGTCGAGCTCGGCCAGCGCCGGGTCGGTGACGACGGCGACCGAGTCGATCACCCGCTGCGTCTCCTCCAGGAGGCGGGCGGACTCCTGGCGCGACCGGTAGTCGCGGTCGACGATGGCGGCGATGAGCACGCCCGTGGCGGCGACGAAGAACCAGGCGACGGTGAGCTCGGTGTCGGTGTGCTCCTGCATGAGCACGGTCCGCATCACCAGGGCCGAGGCGAACACCCAGCCGGCGACGAAGACGAGGTAGAGCCAGATCGGCGAGAGCCGGCGGCGCCCCCCCGGCGGGCTCGGGCTCATGTCCACACGTTACGGCGACGACCCCCCGGCAACGGTGCTGAAGTGGGAGCCGTGACGGGCGACGCGGGTGCTGACCAGGTGGCGGATCCGGCCGAGGAGGTCGCGTTCTCGTGGCTCCTCGACCTCGAGCGGCTCGACCCCGACCTGTTCCGGGCCCGCAGCCCCAACTACACCGGGCGGCCCAACCTGTTCGGCGGCCAGGTGGCGGCGCAGTCCCTCTGGGCGGCAGCGGCCACGTCCGACCCCGACCACCTGCCCCACTCCTTCCACCTCTACTTCGTGCGACCCGGCCTGGTCGGCCGGCCGGTGCTGCTGCAGGTGCAGCGGGTCCGCGACGGCCGGTCGTTCACCACCCGCAACGTGGTGGCGAGCCAGGACGGCGAGGCCATCCTGACGATGTCGGCCTCCTTCCACAAGGAGGAGCCCGGGGTGGCGGACTACTCGCCGCCGGCGACGGCGGTGGCGCCGCCGGACGAGGTGGGCGCCGAGCCCCTGCACCGCAACGGTTGGGCCTCGGGCTACGCCGCCCTCGACGTCATCCGGCTCCCACCGGCGGACGACGACGACCCCCGGGTGCCGCACGTCCGGTCGTGGATCCGCTTCCACGACCGCCTCGCCGACGACCCGGTCGTGCACGCCTGCGCCTTCGCCTACCTCACGGACACCCAGACCGGTTCGGCGCCGAGCCTCGCTTCCGGCCTCGAGTCCGGCTCGTACATGATGACGAGCCTCGACCACGCCCTCCACTTCCACCGCCCGATCCGGGCCGACGAGTGGGCGCTGGTCGACTTCGAGCCCGTGTCGGTGGGCCGGGGCCGGGGCATGACCCGGGGCACCATCCACGCCCCCGACGGTCGCCTGGGCGCCACCGTCCAGCAGGAGCTGCTCATGCGGGCGCTCAGCGGCGACCGCCGCCCGTCCGCTCCGCCGATCCCCCGGGAGCTCCTCTGATCCCGATCATCCGCTCTGCGTTCGAGGATCCACGCATGTGCAGGAACCGTGAACCCGGAACCGATCGCGACCTCAGGAGCGGAGGGTCTTGCTCCAGGGCACGCCCCGGTCGGCGGCGGGCTCGCGCGGGAGGCCGAGCACCCGGTCGCCGATGATGTTGCGCTGGATCTGGTCGGTGCCGCCGGCGATGGCGATGCCCGGGCTGCCGACCGCGCCCCGCTGCAACGCACCCGGCCCGCTGCGGCCCCGCCGCATGGACGCCATGTCCTCGGGCTGGTCGTAGCCGCCCTCGAGGATGGTGCCCTCGGGGCCGAGCAGCACCGGCGCCCAGTCGGCCAGGCGCCGACCGACGACGGAGTTGGCCAGCTTGCCGAGCGAGCCCTCGGGCCCGGAGCTGCCCTGCGAGCGCATGACGTTGGCGCGGACGGTGAGGAGGCGGAGCACCTCGGTGTCGACCCAGTGGCGCATGAGCTCGGACTTCAGGGCGATGGCCGCCGGCGAGGTCTTGTCGTCGCGAGCCTTCCAGGCCTCGACCACCCCGGCGATGGCGCCCGAGCCCCGGGCCGGCGGCGACGGCATGTTGTAGCGCTCGTGCACCAGCGTGTGCTGGGAGACGGTCCAACCGTCGCCCACCGGGCCGAGGCGCTCGGCGTCGGGCACGCGGACGTCGTGGAGGAAGACCTCGTTGAACTCGGCGCCGCCGCTCATCTGGCGCAGCGGCCGCACCTCGACGCCGGGCGCGGTCATGTCGAGGACGAACTGGGTGAGCCCGGCGTGCTTCGGCACGTCGGGGTCGGTGCGGGCCAGGAGGATGGCGACCTTGGCCCGGTGGGCACCCGAGGTCCACACCTTCTGGCCGTTGACGATCCACTCGTCGCCGTCCCGGACCGCCCGGGTGGCGAGCGAGGCCAGGTCGGAGCCGGCGCCGGGCTCGCTGTAGAGCTGGCAGCCCATCAGCTCGGCCGTGAACAGCGGGCGGAGGTACTTCTGCTTCTGCTCCTCCGAGCCGTAGGCCAGGATCGAGGCCGCACCCTGCCCGGCGGCGATGGCGTTGGTCGAGCGGCCGTTCGGCGGTGCCCCGGCCGCGGCCAGGCGGTCGTCGATGTGGCGCTGGTGGTCGATGCTCAGGCCCAGGCCGCCGTAGCCGACCGGGTTCTGGATGTAGGCCAGGCCGGCGTCGAACTGGGCCCGCAGGAAGGTGACGGGCTCGGTCGAGGCCGGGGGATGGGCGGCCAGGAGCTCGTCGATGACCCGATCGACCTGCTCGTCCTGTCCGTCGGTACTGTTCGAGTCCACCGGCCGACGGTACCCGAGGCCGGCTCGACAGCGCCCCTTGCGTCCAGCCGCGCCGGGGAGGGGACGGTCGCTCAGGCCCGCCGCTCGGCGCAGGAGACGGTGTTCGAGAGGAGCAGCGCCACCGTCGTCGGGCCGACGCCACCCAGGCGGGGCGTCATCCAGCCGGCCACTTCGGCGCAGGCTTCGTCGACGTCGGACAGCACCCGCCGGCCCTCGAACGTCATGCCCCCGCCCACCACGCAGGCGCCGGGCCGGACCATGTCCGGCTGGATCATGTTCGGCACCCCGGCGGCGGCGATGAGGATGTCGGCCTGCCTGGTGTAGTCGGCGATGTTGGGGACGCCCGTGTGCACGGTCGTGACCGCGGCGTTGGCACCCGGCTCCTTGAGCGACAGCAGCATCGACAGCGGTCGGCCCAGGGTGGGACCCCGGCCGACGACCACGACGTGGCGGCCGGCCACCGGGACCTCGTAGTGGCGGAGCATAGCCACGATCCCGACCGGCGTGCACGGCCTCGGCCCGGGCGCGCCGAGCGCCAGCAGCCCGAGGTTGTGGGGGTGCAGGCCGTCGGCGTCCTTCGACGGGTCGATGGCGGCGACGGCGGCGTTGAAGTCGCAGCCCGGCGTGGGGTTCTGGATCAGGAAGGCGTCGACGGCCGGATCGTCGTTGAACCGGCGAACGGCCTCGTCGAGGCCGGCCTGGTCGCCGGCGGCCACGTCGATGTGGTGCGAGCCGATGCCGACCTGCTCGCAGGTCTCGTGCTTCTTGCGGACGTAGCCGGCCGACGCCGGGTCGTCGCCCACGAGGATCGTGCCCAGGCCGACGCTTCGACCGGCGGCGGCGAGCACGGCCACCCGGGCGGTGACGTCGGCCAGGACGGCGTCGGCCACCGGGGCCCCCGGCATCCAGATGACCCCGTCGGTGCTCATCGGATCGGCGCTCGTCGGGGTTCGGTCCTCATGACCCGACCATCATGCCTGCGGGGGCGCCCCGGCCCCCGGTCAATGCAGGAAGTGCCGCTCGCCCGTGAGGACCATGGCCAGGCCGAGCTCGTCGGCCCGGGCCGTGTTCTCGTCGTCCTTCACCGAACCGCCCGGCTGGAGCACCACCGCCACTCCCGCCTGGGCGGCGGCCTCGATGCCGTCGGGGAAGGGGTAGAAGCCGTCGGTGGCCGAGGCCCCGCCCTTGGCCCGGCCGGCGGCCTTGGCGGCCGCGATCTCGGCCGCGCCGACCCGGCTCTGCTGGCCGGCGCCGACGCCCACCGCCTGCCCGTCCTTCACCAGGGCGACGCAGTTCGACTTCACGTAGGCGCAGATCCGCCAGGCCAGCTCGGCGTCGGCCCACTCCGCCTCGGTGGGCGACCGCTTGGTGACGACCCGCCAGTCGGCCCGGGTCGTGTCGAACCTGGGGGCCTGCTGCACCAGCCAACCCCCGCTCAAGTGGCGCACCTCGAGCGGGTCACGGGTGGGGGGCGAGGCGGACAGGACGCGGGTGTTCTTGCGCTTGGCCCGAAGGACGTCGAGCACGCCGTCCTCGTAGCCGGGGGCGATCACCACGTCGGCCTGGGCCGCGTTCGCCATCCGCTCCGCGGTGGCGAGGTCGACCGGCCGGTTGAAGGCGACGATCCCGCCGAAGGCGGACTGCTCGTCGCCCTCGTAGGCGAGCCTGTAGGCCTCGGCCAGCGTGCCGGCCACGCCGACCCCGCAGGGGTTGGCGTGCTTGATGATCGCCACGCCGGGCTGGTCGGTGAGGTCGTGGGCCAGCAGCCAGGCGGCGTCGGCGTCGAACCAGTTCAGGTACGACATGGCCATGCCCTGGTGCAGCTCGACGCTG
Organism: Acidimicrobiia bacterium; assembly: GCA_050249235.1. Classification (GTDB taxonomy): domain Bacteria; phylum Actinomycetota; class Acidimicrobiia; order Acidimicrobiales; family CADCSY01; genus JAEKLB01. The sequence continues at coordinate 46,549 of JBFWQW010000006.1, forward strand.
TCCCACCAGCCGGGCCGGCGCGTCCGGTAGCGGGCGCCCGCCTGGTGAGGGTTCTCGCCGTAGCGCAGGACGTCGACCCGTTCGAGGGCGAGGTGCAGGGTGGGCGGGAGCGCGGCGGCGGCATCGCCGCCTCGGGCGTCGGTGTCGCCCGACGACTCGTCGAACCAGGTGACGACGGCGGCGTCGTAGGCCGCGGTGTGGGCGAAGGCCTTGCGGGCCAGGCCGCGGCGGGTCGCGTCGGACAGGGCACCGCCGGCCTGCAGCTCCCCGAGCACCACGCCGTAGTCGGCCGGGTCGACGACGATCCCGACATGGGCGTGGTTCTTGGCCGCGGCCCGGGTCATGGCGGGGCCGCCGATGTCGATGAGATCCTCGGCCGACGCCCCGCTGCCGTGGGCGAAGGCCGACGGGTCGCTCCCGAACGGATAGAGGTTGGCGACCACCAGCGCGAAGGGCTCGATGCTGTAGGTGGCGAGGTCGGCCTGGTGCTCGGGATCGGTGGGGTCGGCCAGGATCGCCCCGTGGATCAGGGGGTGCAGGGTCACGACCCGGTGCCCGAGCATGGGCGGGAACCCGGTGAGCTCGGCCAGGTCGGTGACCGCGAGACCCTGCTCGGCCAGGTGCCGGGCCGTGCCGCCGCTCGACACCAGGTCCCAGCCCAGATCGGCCAGGCCCCGGGCCAGCTCGGCCACGCCCGCCTTGTCGTAGACGCTCAGGAGCGCCCTCATCGGGTGGCTGCGTTCGTGGGCACGGCGGTCATGGGAGCGTTCCTTCGATGAGCTGGCGGATGATGTCGGGAAAGCGTCGGCGCTCGACCTGCTTGATGCGCTCGTGCAGCGAGTCCTCGGTGTCGCCCGGCAGGACGGCTACGGCCTCCTGGGCGAGGATCGTGCCCTCGTCGACGGCCTCGTCGGCGAGGTGGGCGGTCCAGCCGGTCACCTTGACCCCGGCGGCCAGCGCGTCGCGCACCGCGTGCCACCCCTTGAAGGCGGGGAGCAGGGCCGGATGGGTGTTGACCAGTCGGTTCGGGAACTCGGCGGCCAGGCCGGGGACGATCGTCCCGAAGCCGGCCATCACGACCAGCTCCACCTCGTACTTGCGCAGGACGTCGCCGACCAGGGCGGTGTAGGCGGCCCGGTCGAAGCGGGGCGAGAAGTCGGTGCGCTCGACGAGCTCGGCGGCGACGCCGAACGACTCGGCCACCTCGGTGGCGGCGCAGGGCCGGTCGACCACCACCACCGCGACGGGGATGCCGTCCCGCAGGATGGCGTCGAGGATCGTGCCGCTGCCCGATGCCAGCACCCCGACCCGCACCGGCGTCACGGTACCAGCGGGCCCCTCCCCCGTCGCCGGCCCCGTTCTTTGTCGATCGACCCCGGGACGACAGCCGCCCCTCCGTCGAGAAGAACGGGAGGCGGGTGCGACCGTCAGCGGGGATCGAGGGGGCCCGGTGGCACCGTGAGCTCGTCGGCCACCTCGACCGCATCCCGGCCGACCAGGGGGAATAGCGGGCTCCGTTCCGGGACGGCGGGACGCACCACCGGCGGGCTGGGCTCGTCGCCCTGTCGCCCGGCACCTCGTGCCTCGGCGAGTGCGAAGCTGCCCGTCGAGACATCCGCCGCCGAGAGCTTCCCGTCGAGGTCGACGTAGAGGGCGCCGTAGGCCGGCCAGGTGACCGGGGTGTAGCCGGATGCCCACCCACCCGAGAACTCACCTTGTCGCGTCAGGAAGAAGAGGTACTGGGCGCCGACCGACCGGCGCATGTCGTCCACCATCCGGGACTCGTCGCCCGGCGCGACCAGCGCCCGCAGGGCGAGGGAGACCGTCGACCGGTCATCCGGCGAGTAGCGCCCGCCGATGAACGAGTCGACCGCGACCGTGACGTCGACGACCGCCACCAGCCCGCCACCGCCCTCCCCTGCCGGGGTTGCCAGATCGACCGATCGCACGGTGCCGAGCAGGACGAGATCGCTGTCATCGCGAAGGGCCGCCGGCGTCCGTGGCACCGCTGGCGGGAGACCCGTCACGAAGTCGGGGACGAGCGCCATGTCGTAGCGGACGAGCGCATCGAAGCCACCTGCGTCGGCAACTGGTCGCCTCTCGGATGAGGGCACAAGAACCCGGCTTTCGTCGTTCATCGCCGACGCACCACACGATGATGCAATCACGACCAGTCCTAAGACGTAGACCTTGAGCCTCTTCATCTTCCCTCCGATTCTCGTAGCGTCCTCACACAACATGAGATCGGCGTCTAGAGACTTGCCTTTTCCCCATTAGTAGTGGAGATTCAGATTCGCTTGGTCAGGCAAGCCAAGCTGGTACCCAAAGGTTCCGAACCCGAACGTATGCATAAACGTTGCTTCGTGCCAGGTATTATACGAAGGAATGTGCCACCCGAATATCGAAACTCCTTGATCTTGATAGAGACCGAAGATGTCATGCACGTCCCCCGAGTGGTTCGAGTGACGTAGTCCGAGCGTATGGCCGAACTCATGGGCTGCCACGTATCGCTGGTCAAGATTGCTGAGACCGCTCCAGGCATTGATGTTTATGAAGACCAGCTTCTTGTCGCACACACGATGGGGATGAGTTCCATAGACCGCTGCGACGCCATCCCAGCATCGCGTCGTGAACGGCGGAAGCATGGGGTCGGTATGGGGGAAGAACAGTACGTCCTGAATCGAATTCCTTGCACCTCGGTTGATCGTGAGATCTGTTGGCTCTATCCAGTCCTCAATCGCTTGATTTATGACATCATCAAACGCCCACGTTGCCGGGTTGAAGCTCCACGTGCTGACGCTCCACTCTTGAACCGGGTGATCGGCGAGCATCAGTCGCTCAGCCACAGCTAGGGGGTCCTCGTTGTATACCGACCCGAACGTGTTGGCGTCGGCACCTGAGTGAGCTTCCACTGGCCCTTCAAACAGAACGGATCCAAGAAGCGCCAGAAGGACCGCACCAGCCATGGAGCGTCTCGACATCTACCTTGACCCCTTGCTTCAGCACCGTTCGAGTCTCGATGCGGTTCGAGCATCTACTTACGCGCTGTTGTTGTCAATATCCGGGAGAACTACAGTGCGCGCGCTACTGGCGCTCGATGCGGTGGTAGCCGTCGGCCGGGTTCCACCACTCGATGACGAGGTGGTCGCCCTCGGGCCGGAGGTGGCCGAGCTCGGTGACGTCGACGCGGAAGAGGTCGTAGCTCCCCGGCTCGGGGTGCGGGTCGTCGCTCCCTTCACCGAGGGCGGCGCCGAACGCGGCCTGCACCTCGGGGTCGTCGACGAGGACGGCCCGGCCGGCCACCTTGGCGTCGCCGTCGGCCACGGCCTTGTCGACGGTGGCCGCGTGCAGCGCCACCCGGCCGTCCCGGCGCAGATCGGCGCCCTTGCGGGCGCCGGGCATGGAGCCCAGCCAGAGCTCGCCCAGCAGGAACGACGGCTCGATGCCCGTCACCCGGGGCGAGCCGTCGGCCCGCAACGTCGCCATGATCGCCAGGCCGGTGGCCTGGAAGCGGGCCCGCACCTTCCCGGCCAGCACCTCGACGTCGCCCGCTGCGCCCTCCAGCTCACCCCACGTCGCCATCGCCCCATCCTGCCGAGGCGGTGTGACAGCGGACCAGCGCAGCAGCAGCCGCTCGCGCTAGCCGACGAGGGCGGGGAGGCCGGCCCGGAGCTCGTCGAGCGTGGCCGCCAGGGCGGACGCCCACTCGGCGCCGGGGCCGTCGGCCGACATGGCCGCGCCCGTGCGGTCGCCGACGATGAGCAGCTCGTCGAGGCCGTCCGGCCCGGCCACCACGGCCTCCCAGGGCGTGCCGCCGGCCTGGAAGCGCATGTCGCCCATCACCACCGGCTCGCCGGCTCGGGTGTGGGACCCGGCGATCACGCACCGGAACAGGTCGCTGCCGAGCGTCCCGGCGGGGGTGGCGACCGCGCCCGCCGGCGTCCGCTGCAGGATCACCACCGGGCCGACGTCGTGGACCCCGAGGAGGCTCACGGCCACCCGGCGCCCGTCGCCGAAGTCGCGCCAGGTGCTGGCCTCCTCGAAGCTGCCGTCGACGTGGCCCATCCTGCTGAAGGTCTTGTCGACCGTCGTGACGAGCCCGTCCACGCCGTCGTCCTCGTCGGGGAGGATCACCGGGAGCAGGTCGCCGTAGTGCTGCTTGGTCATGGCGATGGCCTCGGGGCTGGAGTACTGGGCCCGGAGCTCGGGGTTGGTGGGCCGCACCCGGTGGCCCCGGCGGTCGGCGAAGAAGATGACCCGCCAGTTGCCCTCGACGTGCGGCGCGTCGCCGTCGCTGCCGTACGGGCGACCCGAGCGCTGGAGCCGGAACTCGCCGTGGTGGTAGCGGTCGCGGCCCACCCACAGCTCGCCCTTCATCACCACCCGGAAGTTGTCGCAGGGATGCGAGTGGGCCGGCGTGAGGTCGGTCGGTCCGGCCAGCTGCTCGGGCGTGGACGGCGCGTCGAAGAACAGCCCCACCAGCGGTCCGGCCACGGGGTCGCCGATGCCGACCAGGACCGGCATGCCCGAGCGCTCGTTGAGCGGCGGCTTCCCGAAGGAGAGGTCGAACTCGTCGCTCGGAAGGTCGAGCCCCGCAGCACCGATCATCCCGCACCCCCGTCTCGTCGCCCCGCCGGGGCGTCGTCAGCGTCGCCCTCAGCCTAGGCACGGCGTACGGGCCCGTCTCGGGCGAGGCGCGCCCCGTCCGCTCAGGAGCGGGGCCACGGGATCTCCCGCTCCCGGCTCGCGGCCGTGCGGGCGAGCAGGTCGACGAGGTCGGCCGGCGCGAGCGACCCCCGGAAGTCGGCGGCGACGTCGACCACCTGCGTCGACCCGGCCTCGACCTCCCGCTCCCCGACGACGGCCATGACGCAGTCACGGCGCTTGCGGCTGGCACGGATCCGCCCCCCGAGCGAGCCCTCCACGTCGACGACGGCACGGATCCCCGCGGCACGGGCCGCGTCGAGCAGGGCGCGGGCGTTCCCGTCCTGGGCGGGCGCGACCGGCAGCACGCAGAGCTGCACCGGCGCCAGCCACAGCGGCAGCCGGCCCTGGTAGCGCTCGAGGAGGGCGGCGACCACCCGTTCCATGGCCCCGACCGTCCCCCGGTGGATCATGACCGGGCGGTGGCGGCCGCCGTCGACCCCGACGTACGAGAGGTCGAAGCGGGCCGGCTGGTTGAAGTCCAGCTGGACGGTGGCGATGGTCTGGTCCTGGCCCCGGCCGTCACGCACCTGCAGGTCGAGCTTCGGCCCGTAGAAGGCGGCCTCGCCCTCCGCCTCGACCAGCGGCAGGTCGCCGTCGTCGAGCACCCGGTGGGCGGCGGCGCGCAGCGCCTCTTCGGCCTCGCGCCACTGCTCGTCGGACCCGAGGTACCCGCCGCCACCGTCCCGCCGGGAGAGCCGGACGGCGTCGACCGGCAGGCCGAGGACGAGCTGCGCCCGCAGGGCGGACCGGAGCGCCAGGGCCACCTCGTCCGCCGTCTGGTCGGGCCGGCAGAAGACGTGGGTGTCGTCGAGGTTGATCTGGCGGACCCGGCTCAGCCCGGACAGCACGCCGGAGCGCTCGGCACGGAACATCGCCCCCAGCTCGTTCAGGCGGATCGGCAGCTCCCGGTGCGAGCGCGGCTGCGCGGCGAAGATCATGGCGTGGTGGGGGCAGTTCGCCGGCCGGAGCACGAGCTCGTCACCGCCGACCCTCATGGGCGGGAACATGTCGTCGCTGAACTTCTCCCAGTGCCCCGAGGCCTCGAACAACGACCGTTTCGCCAGCACGGGTGAGTACACGGGCTGGCAGCCGTCGTCGCGGGCGATCTCCTCCGCGAGCAGCTCGAGCTGGCGCCGGATGGCGGCCCCGGCGGGCAGCCAGAGCGGCAGGCCCGACCCGACCGCGGGGTCGGTCGTGAAGACGGCGAGGTCGGGATTGATGTCGCGGTGGTCGAGCGGCTGCGGCTCGGAAGGTTCGTCCACGGTGGGCTCCTCTGGCGGTGATGCCTCGGAGCACGGCGACGGGACGACGACGCCCCGGAGCATGGCTCCGGGGCTGGATGGGTGCCGGCTAGTGCCGCCCGCCGCGCCGGAGGTCGTCCGGCGTCGTCGTCATCTGCGGGCTGCGCATTGCCGGAGGGTACGCCGGCACGGACCGCGGCGGCGCCGACTTCCGCGGGGCGTCACCGGCCGTGACGGGCAGCCGGTGCCGGGGCGAGACTGGTGGCCGATGGACTGGGACCGAGCACGGCCGGACGTCGAGGAGCGACTGCACGAGATCTGCGTCGCCCTGCCCGAGGTGCACGAGGGACCCGCCGCCAACGGCCGGAGCTGGCTGATCCGCAAGAACCACTTCTGCCAGGTGTTCACCGTCGACGAGGGCGACACCCAGAAGGGCATCATCATCTTCCGGTCGCAGCCGCCCGAGCTCGACGCGCTCGTCCACGCCGGCCACCCGTTCTTCAAGCCCGGCTGGGGCGCGAGGGTCATGGCCATGGTCGTCGACGACGGCCTCGACTGGGAGGAGGTCGCCGAGCTGGTCACGGACAGCTACTGCATCCAGGCGCCCAGGAAGCTCGCCGCCCGCGTGGGCGGTGCGTCCCGGCTGGACGACCGATGACGACGACCCGGAGCTCCTCGCCGGCTCAGCGGTCGGGGGTGAAGGTGCGGCGGGCGAACCGCCAGCGGCCGTCGACGCGCCGGACCTCGTCCTCGTAGGCGCCCATCACGGCCACCGCCGGCGGGCTGCCGGCAAAGACGAGCACGTAAGCCTTCACCGTGCCCTCGTCGCCCTGGAGGTCGATGACCTCGTTGGCGACGACGTGTCGGCCGGCGAGGCCCAGGTTCTCGGCGAAGCCCCGCAGCTCGTCGGCGCCCTTCAGCACCCGGCCGCCGGCATCGAACACGCCGTCGTCGGTGAACAGGCCCACCCACTCGTCGACGAGCCGCCCGTCGATGGCGTGGTTGTACCGGGCCAGGAGCTCACGCACCAGCTCACGGTCCTCGGCGGTCGCGGTCGTGCCCATCGGTCCTCCTTCGACGTGTCCGGGCGAAGCTAGCCACCGGCGACGGGCCGGGCGGGCGGCCGCCCGAGCCGCCCGGGGGGCGGTCGCGTCTCAGCGGACGGGCACCCAGGCCACCAGCAGCTGGGTGACCCGCACGTCGGCCCGCTCGAGGGTCACCCGGAGGGTGGTGACGTCGGCCGCGGCCGCGTCCCAGCGGGCCGCGATCTCGGTCAGCTCGTCGGCCAGCTCGTCCTCCAGCGCCTCGAGCTCGGCGGTGAGCCGCTCGATCCTGCCCTCGGCCGCCTCGACCCTCCGCTTCGACGCCGAGGTGCGGCCCCGCCGCCCCGCCGCGGTGCCGGCCTTGCCGAGCACCGAGCCCAGGAGGTCACCCTTGGAGCGCTTGCCTCCGAGCAGGCCACCGAGGATCGACCCGGCGGTCGAGAGCAGCTCGGAGTTCCGGCGTCCCTTGGCCTCCTCCTCGAGCACGTCGGTCCGGTCCTCGGCCGCGGCCAGCTGATCCCGTAGGCGGGTGGCTCGCTGCTCGTACTTCTCACGCAGCCCCGCGACCTCGTCCTCGGACCGCCGGTCGGCGACCTGGTCGCAGCGGGCCCGGAAGGAAGCGGGGTCCTCACCGGGCCGGGCGGCCAGGTCGAGCCCGGTGTTGGCGGGCAGCTCGAGGGAGAGGCTCCGGGTCAGGTGGTCGACGAGGTCGCGCTCGACCTGGCGCAGGAAGGCCGCCTTCCCGATGGGCGCCGGCCCCAGCGCGTAGACGGCCCCCGCCGGCGGCTCGGCCCGCAGGTCGCGGTCGTCCACGTCGACCGCCACCGCCCGGGTGACGTCGACGGCGTCACCCAACGGGAACAGCACGGCCTCGTACTCGGTGTCGTGCACGAGGTCGGCCCTGGTCTCGTCGTAGCGCAGCGCCACCCGGGCCACCACGGCCGGCTCGTGGCGGGTGCCGGCCGGGTCGCCGCCCACCTCGCGGAGCCACGGCGCGGCCGGGTCGACCCACCGGACCGGGATCCCCGCCGCGATGGGAGGCGCCACGGTCGACTCGTCGGCAGCCAGGGCGGTCGCCCGATCCGCGCCGGGCTCGGCACCGCCGGCGGCACCCACGGCTGGCGCCCCCGTCCCCGCACCGGCGGCACCAGCCGCGCCGGTCGGCACGGTCGATCCCGGATCCGGCAGGGTCGATCCGGCCGGGAGCCGGGCCGCCGTGAGGGCGGCGATCTGGTCTCGGGTCAGCGGTCCGCGCAGGTAGCTCATGGCCCACCGGGTGGAGAAGACCTCCGGCTGGTCGCGCCCGGCCCGGCGCAAGACGAACTCCCGCTTGGCCAGCCCGGAGATGGTGGCCCCGACGGCGTCGATGTCGACCGCGCCGCTGGCGGCCCGCATCCCGTCGAGCAGGCGCTGCTTGTCCTGGTCGGTCTGGAGGCGGCCGATCATCCAGGTGCCGGCGTTCGACAGCGCCTTGTAGTCCACGTCGACCGGGTTCTGGGTGGCGAGCACCACCCCGACGCCGAAGGCCCGGGCCTGCTTCATCAGGGTCATGATCGGCTTCTTGGTGGGTGGCTCGGCGGTGGGCGGCAGGTAGCCGGCCACCTCGTCGAGGTAGAGCAGGGCCCGCAGGTCGGACGTGCCGCTCTGGCGGCGCGTCCACGTGACGAGCTTGGCGAGCAGCAGCGAGGTGACGAACTGGCGCTCCCCGTCGTCGAGGTGGGCGGTGGTGACGACCGCGCACCGAGGGCGGCCGTCGGCGTCGAACAGCATCGACCGGATGTCGACGGGGTCTCCCTGGGCCCACGCCGCGAACGACGGGGAGGCCAGCAGCCCGTTGAGCTTCATGGCCAGGGCCATGCGGTCGGCCGGCGGGAAGAACTGGTCGAGGTCGAACACCCCGAGCTTGCGGATGGTCGGCGTCGCCACCAGGCCGACCAGGGTCGGCAGGTCGAGCGGCCGGCCGTTGCGCCAGGCGTCGTCGACCAGGTTGGCGAGGAGGATGTGCTCCCGGCTGGCCAGCGGGTCGGCGGCGAGCCCGACGAGGCCGAGGATCCCCGAGACCAGGCCCTCGATCTCGTCGGCCACCAGCTCGGGGTCGCCGAGGTCGGCCGGCGCCTGCAGGGAGCCGACCAGGTTCAGGGGCACCCCGGCCGAGGAGCCGGGCGTGTAGATCGTGACGTCGACCGACGAGCGCAGGGCGGCGATGTCGGCTCCGGAGCGGCCCCATCGGGCCAGGCCCTCGGTCCACTGCTCGGCCTGGTCCGCGGCGAACGCCTCGGGCGTGACGCCGGCCGCCCGGGCCTGGCCCTCGTCGATCCAAGGCCGGAACTCCTCGGCGGTGAGGCCGGGGAAGAGGAGGCAGAGGTTGGTGAGGTCGCCCTTCGGGTCGATGAGCAGGGCCGGCAGCCCGGCCCGGAGCACCTCCTCCACCAGCACGATCCCGAGGCCGGTCTTGCCCGAGCCGGTCATCCCCACGATCACGCCGTGGGTGGTGAAGAGGTCGGTGCCGAGCCGCACCTCCCCGCCCGTGGGCTCGTGCGTCCCGGCGTCGACGGTGCCCCCCAGGAAGAGCTCGGCCATCCGGCGACGGTAGCCCGCGGCCGGAGCCCGGCCCCCGGGTCACGGGCCCCGCTCCTGCGGGGCGGGGCCGGTTCCGTCGCCGGCCGACCACCCCGCCCGGTCGACGAGGTCCTACAACCCCTTGACGATGTCGGCCATCAGGTCGCCCACCTCGGTGGGGTTGAGGCCCACGGCCACCCCGGCCGCCCGCAGGGCGTCCATCTTCCCGGCGGCGGTGCCCTTGCCGCCCGAGACGATGGCCCCGGCATGGCCCATCTTCTTGCCGGGCGGTGCCGTCACGCCGGCCACGTAGGCGGCGACCGGCTTGTCCATCCGGGTGGCGATGTACTCGGCCGCCTCTTCCTCGGCCGACCCGCCGATCTCGCCGAACATGATCACGGCCTTGGTGTCGGGGTCGGCCTGGAAGGCCTCGAGGCAGTCGATGAAGCTCGTGCCGGGAACGGGGTCGCCGCCGATGCCCACACAGGTGGTGACGCCGATCCCCTTCTGGCCGAGCTCGGCGAGGGCCTGGTAGGTGAGGGTGCCGGACCGGCTGACGATGCCGACCGGACCGCCGGGCAGAGCCACCTCGGCGGGGATGAAGCCGATGTTGCACTCGCCGACGGTGACCAGCCCGGGGCAGTTCGGGCCGAGCACCCGGGTGCCGGGGTGGTCGCGGCGGATCTTGTTGTAGAAGTAGGCCTCGTCGTGGGCCGGGATGCCCTCGGTCAGGCAGACGGCCAGCTCGATGCCGGCCGCGGCCGCCTCGAGCACGGCCGACGGTGCGCCACCGGCGGGCACGAGGATCATCGAGACGGTGGCGCCCGTGGCCTCCCTCGCCTCGGCGACCGAGGCGAAGACGGGGATGCCCTCCACGTCCGTCCCGGCCTTCTTGGGGTTCACGCCCCCCACCACCTGGGTGCCGTACTCGCGGTTGCGCAACGCGTAGAAGCGGCCCTGCGAGCCGGTGATGCCCTGGACGATCACCTTGGTGTCGCGGTTCACGAAGATCGACATCGGACTACTTCCCTCCGGCCAGCTCGACGGCCCGGCGGGCGGCGTCGATCATCGTCGGCTGCGAGATCAGCCGCTCGGACTCGTGCTCGGCCAGGATGGCCCGGCCCTGCTCGGCGTTGGTGCCGTCGAGGCGGATGACGATCGGGGACGAGATGTCGACCCGACCGAGCGCCTGGACGATGCCGTTGGCGACCTCTTCGCCCTTGGTGATGCCACCGAAGATGTTGATGAAGATCGCGGTCACCTTGTCGTCGGCGTTGATGACCTCGAGGGCGTTGGCCATCACGTCAGCGCTGGCACCGCCGCCGATGTCGAGGAAGTTGGCCGGCGAGCCGCCCACCTGGTTGACGACGTCGCAGGTGCTCATGGCCAGGCCGGCCCCGTTGGCGATGACACCGACGTTGCCGTCGAGGCCCACGTACTGCAGGCCCTTCTCCTTGGCCAGCTTCTCGCGGGGATCCATCTCGGTGAGGCCCCGCCACTGGTCCCGCTCGGGGTGCCTGAAGTCGGCGTTCTCGTCCAGGGTGACCTTGGCGTCGAGGGCGTGGACCCGACCGTCAGGCGTGAGGATCAGCGGGTTGATCTCGGCCAGGTCGGCGTCGCCCTTGACGTAGGCGTCGTAGAGCTTCAGCAGGATGTCGACGGCGCCGTCGGTGGCGATCGGGTTGAGCTTCGCCGCCTCGACCCAGGCCCGGGCCTGCTCGGCCCCGAGGCCCACGGCCGGGTCGACGTGGATGCGGGCGATGGCCTCGGGGTTCTCCTCGGCGACCGCCTCGATCTCGACGCCGCCCTGGGCCGAGAGCATGCCGAGGTGCGCCTTGGCCGACCGGTCGAGGGTGAAGCTGGCGTAGTACTCCTCGGCGATGTCCGAGGCCTTCTCGATCCAGACCCGGCGCACCACGTGGCCCTTGATGTCGAGGCCGAGGATGTTCGTGGCGTGCTCCCGGGCCTCCTCGGTGCTCGTGGCCAGCTTCACGCCGCCGGCCTTGCCCCGCCCTCCCACCTGGACCTGGGCCTTCACGACCACGGGGTAGCCGAGGCGGTCGGCCGCGGCCACCGCGTCCTCCACCGTGTCGACGGCCTCGCCCGGCGACACGGGGATGCCGTAGGACGCGAAGAACTGCTTGCCCTGGTACTCGAAGAGGTCCAACTCGTGCTCCTGGGAGGTCAGGCGGAGGCGGCGTCTCGCTTGTCGAGCTCGGCTGCCAGCCACTCGGTGATCGACACCATGGGGGTGCCGGGCGTGAAGATCTCCTCGGCCAGGCCGTCGGCCTTCAAGGAGGCGGCATCGGCGGGCGGGATGATCCCACCGCCGAAGAGCATGAGCTCGCCGATGCCCCGCTTGACGAGCTCGTCCCGGACCCGGGGGAACAGCGTCATGTGCGCACCCGAGAGCAGCGAGATCCCGACCGCGTCGGCGTCCTCCTGGAGGGCCGTCTCGGCCACCTGCTCGGGCGTCTGGCGGAGGCCCGTGTAGATGACCTCGAAGCCGGCGTCACGCAGGGCCCGGGAGATCACCTTGGCGCCTCGATCGTGTCCGTCGAGACCGACCTTGGCGACCACGACTCGATACGGGCGCCGCACGGTCCGTGATACTAGGAGGATGCCCCGGCGCCAGGCCCAATCGCGGCGGGGGTCGAGTCCCCGGCCCGGAGCCCCGCTCCGGCGCCAGACCCGCATGCTGCCCGGCGCCGCCTGGGTGGGGATCGCGGTCGTCGTCGTGCTCCTGGTGGCAATGGGCCTCCTGTCCTGGCTCACGAGCGAGGGGGCGGTCGACGTGCAGCTCGGCGACCGGGAGGCCGGGCCGTACGACACCCGGGACCTGGCGGACGAGATCGACGACCGTGGCCCGTTCCTCCTGGCCGACGCCTCGCCGAACCGTTCCCTCGACGTGTACGTCCAGCACCTCGGCGACGACCCCGACGAGGGCTGGCTGGCCTTCCTCGCTCGGGCCCCCGGCCAGGACGACCGGTCGTGCTCGCTCGAGTGGCGGATCGACGAGTTCGTCGACCCCTGCACCGGCGCCACCTTCCCGGCGGACGGCACCGGCCTGGAGCAGTTCAGCACCCGGGTCCGGGACGGCGCCGTCTACGTCGACTTCGGCGCCGCCGCCGACTGACCGGCCCCCCTCTGTGCAACCTGCCGGCTGGGTGCCGAGGAAGGCGGGCGCAGGTCGGCGAGCCAGGTTCGTCGACGACGCAGGAGCGAACGAATCCTGCCGGCTTTGGAGCGACGAGGACGCCGCGGGCGGCGAACCCGGCCGTCGAGAGGGGCCCCGGCCGACTCCAGCACCCTGCTAGGGGGCGACCTTCTCGAGGGGGGCCCAGCTGAGGAGGAGGCGCTTCTCGCCCTCGCCCCGGAAGCGGACCACCGCCTCGGCCTTGTCGCCGGCCCCCTCGAGCAGGATGATCACGCCCTCGCCCCACTTGCCGTGCCGGACGTCGTCGCCGACCCGCAGGCCGAGCTTCTCGGCCCCGCTCGTGGGCGGGGGCGTGGCCTTTCCCGCCCGGATGGCCGACTCGACCACCCGCTGGCGGCCCCCCCACACCCGGCCGTCGGTGTCGCTGCCGAAGCCGGCCCCGCCGCCCGAGCGCCAACCGGCGCCCGACGAGCCCCGGCGCTG
>JBFWQW010000007.1:0-4281 GCA_050249235.1 Acidimicrobiia bacterium
CTTCCGATCTCCGAGCCGGGCGGCCCGGCGAACACGATCGAGAGCCGGGCCCGGACCGCGGCCTGGAGGAACGCCGCCGCGCCGGCGTCGAGCATCGAGCGGGCGACCAGGTCGTCGAGGCTGCGGAAGGGCACGCCGGTGAACTTGCGGATGTTCACCAGCACGTGGCCGTCCCGGCCGATGTCGCCGTGCACGATGTGGATCCGTGAGCCGTTCTCCAGCTGGGCGTCCTGGAGGCCCTCGGCCGGGTCGAGCTTGCGGTGCGCCGCCCGGGCGTCATCGAGGATCTTCGTCAGCGTCCGCAGGACGTGGTCGTCGTCGTGGAAGACCTCGTCGTGGTAGCCGGACGGCCCGCGGTGCCGCTTCACGAACACCGCGTCGGGCCCGTTCACCATGATCTCCCACACGTCGTCGTCGGCCAGGAGCGGGGCGAGGGGCCCGTAGCCGGTGAGGTTGCGTAGGGCCCGGTCGACGACGAGGTCGGGGTCGGCGATGTCGCAGGGCCGGACGCCCCGTCGGTAGCCGTCCTGCCACGCCGCCACCTCAGAGCGGACGAGGGCCCGCAGCGCCGCCCGCCCGCCCGGCTCGTCGACGTCGATGGCCGCCCGCTTGGCCCGCTCCTGCACCTCCCGCTCGATCTCGGCCAGCGGCGACACCTCACCGGGGGCGGTCACCGCGAGATCCCTGGACGGCGGTGTCCCATCCGGGGGCGCCCGATGGGGAAGGCTTGAGGGGTCCAGCCCGCCTGCAGGGAGTCCCGATGCGCTTGGCCACCAGAGCCCTCCTCGCCCTCGTGCTGGTGGGGCTGTTGCTCGCCGGGGCCCTGCTGGTGGCCTCCGCCGCCATCGGGCCGGCCGATGTGCAGTCGATCGGGCGGTCGGACCTCGACCGGGGCGACGGCGACAACTGGCGCACCGACGACTCGATCATCGACGCCCTCCCCGTGGCCATCGGGCTCAGCGACGACTTCGCCCGGGCCTGGTACCGCATGTCGGGGCTGCGCTGGTACCAGCTGGCGGTGCCCGTCGCCGCGCTCGGCCTGCTCGTGAGCATCGTCCGCCACCTGCTGCGTCGCCACGCCCGCCCGCCCCTGCCGGTCTAGCCGGCGCCGAGCGAGCCGGGGGCGACCAGCTCGGGTCGGGTCGTGGGAAGGACGCGGGGACCGAGCCGGTTGAGTACGGCCGAGCAGGCGCCGGCGGCGAGCGACGGCAGCGGCGCGGGAACGGGCAGCCCGTCGCGCACCGCGTCGTCCACCCGGCGCGACGGCAGGAAGAGGACGGGGGCCAGCGGCCCGGACGAGCCCGCCGCCGCCAGCGCCGCGACGGCGTGGGCCAGGGCGGCTCGAGCGGCCGGCGACCTCGGACCGCCCACCACCACCGGGACGACGCGCCCCGGCGGCACCCCCGACTCGACCAGGTCGGCGGTGACCCGACCCAGGGCGTGGATGCCCTTGGTGCCGGCCCGGCCGACGGCGAGGACGACGTCGGCCGATCCGGTGGCGACCCGGGCGAACAGGCAGCGGTCGGCCGTCTCGCCCGTGACCGGTCCGGCCTCCACGTCGGCGTCGACGTCGCAGACGACCGCGTCGAAGCTGCGGCACAGCGACTCGAAGGCCGCCTCGAACGCCCGGGGCCGGATGGTCGACCACTGCCTGGCCCGCCGCAGGCCGAGCAGGAGGTGGGGGCCACCCGGCGCGAGCTCGAAGGTGACGGCCCGGACCGCCGCCTCGGACGGCGTCCGCGACCGGTGGGCGTCGACCAGCTCCTGCACGCCCGGGGCGACGTCGCCGACGTCGTGGAGCATCGCCTGCTCGGCGTGCAGAGCCAGGTCGGCCAGCACCACCGGGCCGAGCCGGGGGGTGGCGGCCAGGCCGAGGGCCAGGGCGGCGGCCACGGTCGAGGTGCCGGTACCGCCCGGCCCGCAGACGGCCGCCACCAGCGCCCGGAGCCCGATCGGCGCCGGCTCCGTCGAGGGTGGCTCGACCACGTCGCGGCCCCGGCGGCTCACGGGCGAGGCGTGCTCGGCGAGGGCGTCGAGGAGGACCTCGCGTCCGAGGTCGCCACCCTCCCCGTCGAGGGCGAGCACCGCCGTCGCACCGAGGGCCCGCCAGTCCGGCCCGGACCGGGACCCGCCGACGACGAACACGGCGGCCGAGGACCGGGCCGCCAGGTCGAGCAGATCGCGGTCGAGGTCGGCCAGCGTCCCGTCGAGCAACACGGCCGAGACGGCCCGGCCCTCGACGAGGCGGGCGGCCAGCTCGGCCCCGCTCACGCACATCACCAGCTCGATCGGCACCGCGCCGGAGGTCGCCCACCGGGCGACGGCCCGCAGCCACGCCGACCGGCTGCGGGCCAGGCCGAGCACCACGTAGCGGGTCGAGGTCACCGGGCGTGGCCCGTCGTCCGGACCAGGGTGATCGTGGCCCCCGCCGAACCTGCCACCCCGTCCACCTCGTCGGGCCGGACGGCGAGGACGATGGTCAGCGTGCCGCCGCCGCCGATGCCGCCCCGGGGATCGAGCACCTCGACGACCTCGGCGCCGACCGCGACGGTCGCCGCGACGGCCCTGCCACCCGACGACGAGCTGGCCACCACGTCGACGCGGTCGCCGCCCCGCAGGTAGCGCCGCTCCCCGTTCATCGCCCGGCCGGGCTCGACCGGCAGCGAGAGTTCGACCCGGTCGGCGCCCGAACGGGTCCGGGCCACGTCGCTCGACTGGACGAGCTGACCGACCCGGAGGCCGCCGAGGGTGACCGCGCCGGCGAGGACGTCGAGGTCGGTGAACGACACGGCCCGCTGGGCACCGGGCAGGTCGACCGCCACCGTGGCCAGGTCACCGGCCTCCAACGCCCGACCCGGCGCCACGTCGCGGGCCGCCACCACGTAGCGGGTGCCGGGCCCGGCCGTGGCCGCCCCGTGGGCCGCGTAGGTGCCGACCGCGGCGGCGGCGACGAGCAGCCCTCCGACGACGGCCCGCCCCCCGGGCAGCGTCGAGCGCAGGCCACCCCGACGGGGGGCCAGCCCGCCGGCGCCCGGTGCGCCAGACTCGTCAACCATCGCAGACATGCCCATATTGCATGCTTCGCCGCCCGCCGAGCCGATTCCTGCTCACACCGCAGGTTCGTGCTGCTCGACACGGGAACACCTGAAACCCCACGAAGGGGGATGGCAGGGCTACGCTCCGCCGATGGCCGAGGAGATCGTCTGGATGAGCACGCAGGAAGCGGCCCGCCGGCTGGGCGTCACGCCCCGCACCCTGTACCGGTTCGTCGACGAGGGCGAGCTCCCCGCCTACCGGATGGGCCGGGTCTTCCGCCTGCAGCAGGCCGACGTCGACGCCTACATCGAGCGGTCGCGCGTCGAGCCCGGCTCGTTGGAGCACCTCTATCCCGAGCGCAAGAGGCCGTCGAGCGAGTCGGACGGCACGTAGAGCGAGGCGCCGCCGTCGAGGCGCAGGCGCACGACGTCGACCCCCACCCCGGCGAGCTCGCCGGCCACGGCTTCGCCGGATGACAGGTCGACCGCCACCCTGGGCTCGGTCTCGGCCAGGAGGGCGAGGGCGTCGACCAGCACGAGGTCGGCAGCAGACCCCGCGCCGGCCGTCACCGGCGACCCGCCGGCGGCCACCCCTGCCATCGCCCGCAGGGGGCACCAGAGCTGGCCGGCGGCGCCCTCGACGACGGCGAAGTCGAGGCCGACGAGGACGAGCGAGCCGGCGTGGCGCCGGCCGCCCCGGGTCCGCACCGTGAGCGGCCGGCCGGCGTCGGCGAGGTCGGCGAGCGTCCCGACCAACGTGGCCGACGCCGCCGCCACGCCGGCCAGGACGTGGCGGCGGTCGTCGGAAGCCCGGACGTGGGCAAGGCGGGCCTCGTCGAGCAGGCGGACGAGGAGGGGATCGGCGGGCGGGTCGTGCACGGCCGGTAACCATAGCGGGTGTTCCATTGCATTTCATGTTTTGCCATGTCAGGTTGGGGCGGTGATCCGAGCCACCCTCGAGCGGCGGGACGGAGCGCCGGTGGTCGTCCGCCTGGCCGCCGGTGCCCACGCCGAGGTCCTGCGCACCGAGGTCGCCCTCCTCGGCGATCTCGCCGGCCTGGCCGTGCCCCGGGTCGTGTCGGTCCGGGACGACGGCGACTCGGTCGAGGCGACCACCACCTGGTTCCCGGTCGCCCGGGCGCTGGCGGCGCCCGAGCTGGCCGCCGCGGCCGACGTCCTGGCCACCGCCCACGACCGGGGCCGGTGCCACGGCGCCCTCGATCGCGCGTCGCTCCGGGCCGGCCCC
>JBFWQW010000007.1:4381-58010 GCA_050249235.1 Acidimicrobiia bacterium
CTGGTTCCCGGTCGCCCGGGCGCTGGCGGCGCCCGAGCTGGCCGCCGCGGCCGACGTCCTGGCCACCGCCCACGACCGGGGCCGGTGCCACGGCGCCCTCGATCGCGCGTCGCTCCGGGCCGGCCCCAGGGGCGGCATCGTCGTCGACGGGTGGACGGGAACGGGCACCCCCGCCGGGGACGTGGCCGCGCTCGGGCGGCTCCTCGCCGGCGGGCTCGACGAGCGCTCGATCGATCCCTCGACCCGGGCCCGCCTGCGGGCCCTGGCCGAGCGAGCCGTGGCCCCGGACGACTCGGCCCGGCCCAGCATGCGCACGCTCGCGGACGGTCTCGGGCCCGAGCCACCCCGGCCCTCCGTCCCCCGCCGTCGCCCGGACGCTCGATCCCACCGACGGCAGCCGCCCGCCGTCCTCGTGCTCGGCACCGCCGTGGTGGTGGTGGCAACCACCCTCGCCGCCACCACGGCCCTCCTCACCCCGGCCCGCCCCGCGCCGACCGGCCCCCGGCCGGCCACGTCCCGCCCGGCGGTCACCATCGAGGGGGTGCGCTGGCGGGTCGGCGGGCCCGGCGACCGGGCCGTCGCGGGCGACTGGGACTGCGACGGCGACCGCGAGCCCGCCGTCCTGCGGCCCGACGGCTCGGTGTGGGCGTGGGCCGGGCTCGGCGGCGAGCCGGCACTGGTCGGCATCGCCGATGCCGCCGATGGGGCCGAGCTCGCCACCGGCACCGGTGCCGGTGGCTGCGACCGGCCCGTCGTCCGGGACCGCGCCGGCGCCGAGGTGGCGCTCAGCCCGCCGGCTCGAGGCGCAGGGCCACCTCGTTCGCCAGCAGCCGGCCCCGGAGGGTGAGGACCAGCCGCCCGCCCCGGCGCTCGACGAGGTCCTCGATGCCGTCGACGTCGAGGGCGTCGACCGGCACGCCCGCCGACGTGCGCAGGGACAGCTGGAGGCCCTCGAGGGCGCGGGCCTCGGGGTCGAGGAGCTCGCCGGCAGCCTCGGCCGGCCGGCCCCGCTCGACCAGGTCGAGGTAGCGCTCGGGGGTGCGCACGTTCCACCACCGCCGGCCCCGCTCGTGGGAGTGGGCGGCACACCCGTAGCCCCGGTAGTCGCCCTGGTCCCAGTAGAGGTGGTTGTGCCGGCACTCGTGGCCGGGCCGGGCCCAGTTCGACACCTCGTAGGAGGCCAGCCCCGCCGCCGTCAGCGCCTCCTCGGCCAGGAGGTACTTGTCGGCCTCGTCATCGTCGTCCGGGTGCCGGGCGATGTCGAGGGCGAGGGGCGTTCCGGCCTCGACGGTGAGCCCGTAGGCGCTCACGTGCGGGGGCTCGAGGGCGAGCGCCTCCTCGAGCGTCCGCCGCCAGTCGTCGAGCGACTCGCCGACGGCGCCGTAGATCAGGTCGACGTTCCACGTCCTGAAGCCCGCCGCCCGGATCCCGTCGACGGCCCGGTGGACATTGGCGGGGTCGTGGGTGCGGCCGAGTGTCGCGAGCACGTGGCCCACCATCGACTGCACGCCGAGGGAGATCCGGTCGACGCCGGCGGCCCGGTAGCCGGCCAGCTTCCCGTCGTCGAGCGTGTCGGGATTGCACTCGACGGTGACCTCCGCACCGGGCTGGCGCACCACGGCGTCCAGCACCCGGGCCAGCTGGTCCGGCGAGAGCAGCGACGGCGTCCCGCCGCCGAAGAAGACGGTGCTGGCCGGCGGCACCGACGACGCCGACACCTCGCGGACCAGCCCGTCGACGTAGCGGTCGAGGAGGTGGCCGCGGTCGTCCCAGGTCGCGAAGGCGCAGTAGTCGCAGCGCCGAAGGCAGAACGGGACGTGGAGGTAGACGCCGAAGGCCCCGGCGTCACCCCCGCCACCGGTCAACGGACCAGCCGAAGGCCCATCTCGTCGAGGCGGCGGCGGGCCGAGTCGGCGCTGGTGTCGAGCAGGCAGGCGATGGCCCGGAGGTCGTCGCGCCGGACGGTGAGCATGCGGCCGTTGAAGTCCCCCCGCTGCACCTGGATCATGCCGAGGTAGCGGCTGAGGAGCTCCGACTCGCGGGAGTGCAGGGTGGCCAGCCGGTGGAGATCGACGGTGACCGGCTCGTCGAGGCTCCTGGCCGACGGCGGCGAGACCACGGTGCCCTCGTCGAGGTCGATCACGGATCCGGGGCCGACCTCGTCGTCGTCACGGGGCAGGAGCTGGTCGACGGGCACGGCGTAGAAGCGGGCCAGGCGCTGGAGGCGGGGCACCGAGATGGCCCGCTCCCCCCGCTCGTAGGCGCCCAGCACCGATGCCTTGAACTCCTGGGCCGATCCGGCCTCGACGTCCTGGAGCGACAGGCGCTTCTGCTTGCGGATCGCCCGCAGTCGGCCGCCCACCCGCACCGCGTAGCCGTGATCGGCGATCTCCAGCTTCTCGTCGACGCTCATGGCACCCCGCGACCTTCTCGTGTCGGTAGGCGGGCAACGGTACGTGGCCCGCAGGGTCCGATCAACGACCCTCCGTGGGGCTGCTGGACGGACCGCGCGAAGCGACCAACCCGGCCCGCAGGAGGACCAGCGCCGTCGCCGCCGCCATGGCCGCCGTCTCGACCCGCAGGACGTGGGGGCCGAGGCACACCGCCGGCAGCCCGGCTTCGCGCTCGGCGGGGGTCCAACCCCCTTCGGGACCGATCAGCACGGTCGGGTGCCCGAGCGTGGGCGGCCCGCCGTCGGCGGCGGCCATCGCCGCGCCGGGCAGGGTGGCGACGGCCTCGAACGTGCGCAGCTCGTCGACCGCCGGGAGCCACGTGCGATGGCACTGCATGGCCGCCTCCCGGGCCACCCGGCGGAGGCGCTCGACGTTGCGGGTGGCCCGGTCGGCGTCCCAGCGCACCACCGAACGGCCGGCCACGAAGGGCACGATCCGGTCGGCGCCGAGCTCGGTCAGCTTCTGGACGACGAGCTCGGGCCGCTCCCCCTTCGGCACGGCGAAGCAGACGGTGACGGCTGGCGCCGGGCGAGGGTCGCGCTCGACCGGACCCGCGGGATCGAGGTGGCCGCCGGTCCGGAACCGGCACGGTCGATGGCCTCCGACGCCGTCCGATGCGGTCACCGGCTCGCCGTCGCGCAACCGCAGGACCCTCTCCAGGTGATGCCCGTCGGCCTCGCCCAGCGCCGGGCGGTCGAGGTCCTCGACGAAGGCCAGGGTCACCGGAAGGCGGACTTGATCCGCCCGAAGAAGCTGGTGTCTCGCGGCGCCACCTCGTCGCCACGCAGGGCCGCGAACTGGCGGAGCACGTCGTCCTGCTCGTCGTCGAGGCCGGTCGGCGTGTCGACGACCACCGACACGACCAGGTCGCCCCTGCCCCGCCCGTCGACGTGGGGCACTCCCCGGCCCCGCAGGCGGAACTGCCGACCGGTCTGCGTCCCGGCCGGGACCACCAGGTCCTCGACGCCGTCGAGGGTGGCGTAGCTGACGTGGGCCCCGAGGGCGGCCGTGGTCATCGGCAGGTGCAGCTCCTCGACGAGGTCGTAGCCGTCCCGGCCGAAGCGCTCGTGTCCGGCCACCTTCAGGTGCACGTAGAGGTCGCCGGCCGCGCCGCCCCGGGCCCCCGCCGCGCCGCGGCCGCTGAGCCGGAGCGTCGACCCGTCGTCGACCCCGGCGGGCACCTCGACCTCGTAGGTCCGCTCGGCGGTGACGCGACCCTCGCCCCGGCACGTCGGGCAGGGCCGCTCGATCACCCGGCCGATCCCGCCGCAACGGGCGCAGGGCCCGGCCGTCACCATCTGACCGAGGAGCGACTGCCGCACCCGTCGCACCTGGCCCGAGCCCCCGCAGTCGGGGCAGGAGGCGGCCGTCGTGCCGGTGGCGGCGCCCGATCCCTCGCAGTCGTCGCAGGGCACGGGGACCCGCAGCGTCACCGAGCGGTGGGCGCCGAAGACCGCCTCTTCGAACTGGAGCTGGAGAGCGAGCTCCATGTCGGCGCCCCTGGGCGGCCCGGCCGGCCCACGCGTGCCGCCGCCGCCGAAGGGGCTGTTACCGCCGAAGAAGGCGTCGAAGATGTCGCCGAACCCGCCCCCGCCGGCGAACGGGTCGAACCCGGCGCCACCGCCCGGACCGGCGTCGCCGAACCGGTCGTAGCGCGCCCGGCGGTCCGGGTCGGACAGCACCTCGTAGGCGAGGGCCACCTCCTTGAAGCGGTCCTCGGCCGTCGGGTCGGGGTTCGTGTCGGGGTGGAGCTCCCGGGCCAGGCGGCGGTAGGCCCGCTTCAGCTCGTCGGCGCCGGCGTCGCGGGGGACCCCGAGCACGGCGTAGTGGTCGGTGCTCATGCGAGCGGCCTCATCCTTCGGTGAGCCGGCGGCCGAGGCGCTGGCTCACCACCGCCACCGCGGCGAGGGCCTGGGGGTAGTGCATCCGGGTGGGCCCGAGCACGCCGATAGTGCCGGCCACCTCGCCCTCCACCTCGTAGGGGGCGACCACGACGGCGCAGTCCGCCAGCGGCTCGATGCCGTGCTCGACGCCGATGGCGACGGTGAGGCCGCGGTCGATGACGTCGCGCAGCAGGCTCACGACCACGTACTGCTGCTCGAGCGTGGTGAGCACCCGGCGCACGGTCTCCACCGCGTCGAAGGACGCCGCCATCCTCGACGCCCCGCCCACGTACACCGGCTCCTGCTCCCGCTGGTGCCCGTCGGCGAGGGCGGCCAGGGCAGACGAGCAGATACCGTCGACGACCGGGTCGCCGGTGAGGGCCAGCGGGAGCGGCAGCGAGCCCAACGTGGCGCCCACGAGCCGGCCGGCGAGGTGAGCGGTGGCCGCCCCCAGTCGCTCGTCGCCGATCTCGTCGGCGAGCTCGACGTTGGCCTTCTCGACCACCCCGTTCGAGAGCACGGCCACGACGAGGGCGGTGTGGGGGGCGAGGCCCACGAGCTGCACCGACCGGATGGTGGCCTGCTCGTGGGGCGGGCCCACCACGACGGCGGCGTAGTCGGTGAGGTCGGCGAGCAGCTGGCTGGTCGAGTGGAGCATCTGCTCGAGCGCGCCGTGGGTGGTGGCGAAGAAGCTGCTGACCTGGTGGCGGCCGGCGCTGTCGAGCCGGCCCGGCCCGACGAGGTTGTCGACGAAGAAGCGGTAGCCCTTGTCGGTCGGGATGCGCCCGGCGCTGGTGTGGGGCTGGGCGAGGAAGCCCTCCTGCTCGAGGGCCACCATCTCGTTGCGGATCGTGGCCGGCGAGACCGGCACGCTGCCCACCCGCGCCACGTAGGTCGAGCCGACCGGCTGGGCCGTCTCGATGTATCCCTCCACGACCGCTCGGAGGATCGCGGCACGTCGTTCGTCGAGAGCCATGTCTGGCACTCGAATCTACCGAGTGCCAGACGACGCGGCGTACCCGGGCTCAGACCCGGCGGTGGAGCATGAGGACGCAGATGTCGTCCTCGCGGGCGGCGCCATCCATGACGTGGTGGACGAGCGCCTCGCAGCCGGCTGCGACCAGGTCGAGCTCGGGATCGACGGCGGTGGTCGCCAGCCGGGCCAGGCCCACGTCGAGGTGCTCGTCGCGGCGCTCGACGAGCCCGTCCGTGAAGGCGATCAGGAGGTCGCCCGGCTCGATCGTCACCCGACCGTCGAGGTGGCCCTGCGGCCCCCGGACGCCGACCGGCGCGCCGATGTGGCCCTCGACGTAGCGGGCCGTCCCGTCGCCGGAGACCACGAGCAGGGGCGGGTGGCCGGCGCTGGCGAACACCAGCTCGCCGGTCGCCGGGTCGTAGATGCCGACGACGGCGGTCGCGAAGAGGCCCTGACCGTCGAGGTCGACGACCGCGTCCAGCTTCGCCAGCGTGACGGCCGGGCCCTGGTCGTCGAGCACGTAGGCGCGGAGGCTGTTGCGGATCCGGCCCATCACGGCTGCGGCCGGGAGGCCGTGCCCGCTCACGTCGCCGACGGCGATGGCGATGCGGCCGTCCCGGAGCTCGAACGCGTCGTACCAGTCGCCGCCGATCGTGAGATCGGTGGTGGCGGCCAGGTAGCAGGCCGAGATGTCGAGGCCCTCGACGAAGGGCAGGTCGTCGGGGAGCATGGCCCGCTGGAGGGTGTCGGCGACGCTCGCCTGCCGCGAGAAGAGCTGGGCCCGTTCGATGGCCTGCGCGCACTGGGCGGCCAGCGTGCGGACGAAGGCCCGGTCCTCTTCGCTCACCGTGCGCTCTTGGGCCCACGACATCGAGAGCGCGCCGATGACCGTGCGGCCCGAGACGAGCGGGATGCTGGCGTAGGCCTCGGCGGGAAGGGTGCCGGCGAAGGCTCCGAGCTGCGGGTAGTCGGCCAGCAGGTCCTCCTTGCAGGCGTGGTAGACGGCCCGGCGCTCCCGCACGGCGTCGGTCATCGCGCTCGGGAGCGCCATCGGCACGGTTCCCCACTGCCGGACGGTCTCGAGCGGGAGGGGGTCGAGCGTGACGAAGCGCAACGACTCGCCGTCCTCGTCCAGGAGGGCCACGCCGGCGTACACCGTGCCCAGGGCCCGGCGGGCCTGTTCGAGCACGACCTCGGCGACCTCCTCCACGCTCAGCGCCTCGGCGAGCGCCGTGACGACGGCCTGGGTCTCGGCCTGGCGGCGCAGCGCGGCCTCGAGCTGGGCGACGAGCTGCTCCTGCTGGGCCTCGCGGGCCCGGCGCTCGTTGACGTCCTGGAAGTAGACGGTGAGGCCGGTGGGCGTCGGGAAGAGGCGCACCTCGAACCACCCGTCGAGCGGCCCGTAGTGGGTCTCGAAGGCGCGGCTCTCCTGCGAGCGGACGACCTCACGGAAGACCCGCCCGAACTCGGTGCCGACGGCGGGCCGGAACTCGTCGCGGATCGAGCGCCCGACCAGCTCGTCGACCGACCGCTTCAGGAGCCGGGCCGCCCGGGCATTCACATAGACGATCGTCCACGACGTGTCGAGCAGCACCACGCCGTCGCTGATGTGCTCGAGGGTCCGGCCCAGCTGCTCCCGCGTGGTGCGCAGCTGGGTCGTGTCGGACCCGATGCCGAGCATGCGGACGGGCACGCCGGCGGCGTCGTGCACGGCCCGACCCCGGCCCTGGATCCAGGCTGTGGATCCGTCGGGACGGACCACCCGGAACTCGGTGTGGAAGGCCCCGCCCCGCTCCAGCGCCTCCTGGATCTCGGCGGTGACCGATGGCAGGTCCTCGGGGTGGATGCGGACCGCTTCGTTGACGTGTTGAGTGCGAGAGGAAGGCCTCCATGGTGCCGTCGAAGTCGTCGGGCTCGAAGCCGTGGAGGCGGGCGATCTGGTCGTCCCAGAGGAGCGCACCACCGACGACGTCCCAGTCCCAGACGCCCATGCCGGCCGCGGCCAGGGCGGCCGCGGCGCGGGTGTCGGGGTCGTCCTGCGAGCCCCGTGCGGGGTCGAACGTTGCGCCCGGCTCGGTCACGACGCACCCATGCGGCGGGAGCCTAAGCAGATCGCGCGTCCGTCCATCGACCGCTGTCCGGGCGTCGAGCGACCGATCGCCTCAGTCGTCGAGGCGGAGGGCGGAGATGAAGGCCTCCTGCGGCACCTCGACCCGGCCGATGTTCTTCATCTTCTTCTTCCCCTCCTTCTGCTTCTCGAGGAGCTTGCGCTTCCGGGTGATGTCGCCGCCGTAGCACTTGGCGAGGACGTCCTTGCGCTTGGCCTTCACCGTCTCCCGGGCGATGATCCGGCCGCCGATGGCGGCCTGGATCGGCACGTCGAACATCTGGCGGGGGATCAGGCCGCGGAGCTTCTCGGCCATCCGGCGCCCGTAGTCGTAGGCCTTGTCGCGGTGGACGATCGTCGAGAACGCGTCGACAGGGACGTTGTTCAGCAGGACGTCGACCTTGACCAGGTTCGACGACCCGTAGCCGGCCGGCTCGTAGTCGAGGCTGGCGTAGCCCTGGGTCCGGCTCTTCAGCTGGTCGAAGAAGTCCACCACGATCTCGGCCAGCGGTATCCGGTAGACGAGCTCGAGCCGCTCCGGGCTCAGGTACTCCATCTTCTCCATGTCGCCCCGCCGGTCCTGGCACAGCGCCATGAGCGTGCCCGTGTAGTCGGTGGGCGTGAGGATCGTCACCCGGAGGAACGGCTCCTCGATGCGGTCGAGCTCGCTCGCCGAGGGCATCTCGGAGGGGTTGTCGACCTCCCGCTGGATGCCGTTGGTGGCCGTCACGAGGTACTTCACCGACGGCGCGGTGGCGATGAGGCTCAGCCCGAACTCCCGCTCGAGGCGCTCCCGCACGATCTCCATGTGCAGCAGGCCGAGGAAGCCGCACCGGAATCCGAACCCGAGCGCGCCCGAGGTCTCCGGCTCGTACGTGAACGACGAGTCGTTGAGCCGCAACTTCTCGAGGGACTCCCGGAGGCTCTCGAACTCGTCGCCGTCGATCGGGTAGAGGCCGCAGAACACCATCGGCTTCGGGTCCTGGTAGCCGTCGAGCGGGACGGCCGCCGGCCGGGCGGCGAGCGTGACCGTCTCGCCCGACCGGGCCTCCCCGACGTCCTTCACCCCCGCTATCAGGTAGCCGACCTCGCCAGGGCCGAGCGACGCCACCGGCAGCGGCACCGGGGTGCGGACGCCGATCTCGTCGGCGTCGTGGACGGCGTCGGCCTGCATGAACCGGAGTCGGGAGCCGGACACCAGCGTGCCGTTCATCACCCGCAGCGACGAGATGACGCCTCGGTACTGGTCGAAGTACGAGTCGAAGATGAGCGCCTGGAGCGGGGCGTCCGGATCGCCGACCGGCGGCGGGATGCGCTCGACGATGGCGTCGAGCAGCTCGGGCACCCCCTCCCCCGTCTTGGCGCTGATGCGCAGGATGTCCGAGGCCGGGATGCCGAGCACCCGCTCGATCTCGTCGGCGTAGCGGTCGGGCTCGGCCGCCGGCAGGTCGATCTTGTTCAGGGCGGCGACGATCTCGAGGTCGTGCTCGAGGGCCAGGTAGCAGTTGGCCAGCGTCTGCGCCTCGATGCCCTGGGCCGCGTCGACCACCAGGACGACGCCCTCGCAGGCGGCCAGCGACCGCGACACCTCGTAGCCGAAGTCCACGTGGCCGGGCGTGTCGACGAGGTGGACGATGTGGTCCTTCCACACGACCCGCACGTTCTGGGCCTTGATCGTGATCCCCCGTTCCCGCTCGATGTCCATCGAGTCGAGGTACTGGGCCTTCATGGCCCGGAGGTCGACCGCGCCGGTGAGCTCGAGGATGCGGTCCGCGAGCGTCGACTTCCCGTGATCGATGTGGGCGATGATCGACAGGTTCCGGAACCTGTCGAGCGCTGCGCTGGGCGGGGCGGCCACGACTCGCGCAGCGTACCGACCGGCCCGAAGCGCCCCGATTCGACGCCGGGAGGCGCCGCAGTTCCGATGGTCGCGCCCGGTGCCGTGGTGGCCCCCGGCGGGTGGGCTGCTATCGTCCCCCGGTCCCTATGGCGAACATCAAGAGCCAGATCAAGCGCAACCTCCAGAACGAGAAGCGCCGCCTGCGCAACAAGGCGGTCCGCTCGGAGCTGAAGACCCGCGTCAAGAACGCCGTCACGACCGCCTCCACGGAGACCGGTCCCGAGGCGCTGCGTCTCGCGGTGAAGCGCATCGACAAGGCCGCCGCCAAGGGCGTGATCCACAAGAACGCCGCCGCCCGCCGCAAGAGCCGCCTGGCCAAGCGGGTGGCCGCCGCGGCCGCCGCCACCGACTAGCAGGCGCCCACCGACCCGGCCGGCGCGGTCGGGTCCCGCCGCCCGGCCGCGCCCGGACGGACCCTCACCGGCCCGAGCCGCCGCTCCGGGCCGTGGGGCGGGGCCCGAGCCGGCTCAGCCGGGCCACCAGCACCTCCATCACCAGCTCGTCGGGCCAGACCCGCTCGAAGCCCCGGAGATCGAGATCGGCCTCGGCCAGCAGCCGCACCGCCTCGGCCACCCCCTCGGTGCCGAGCCGCCGCCCCTGGGTCAGGGCCTTGCGGGCGGGGAAGGTCGAGCCCTTCAGCCCGAGGATGGCGGCCGCCGCGCTCTCGTCGGCGGCACCGGCCCCGTCGAGGCGGAGCATGCGGGCGTAATGGGCGTGCAGTGTGGAGAGGAGCTGCAGGGGGTGGCGCTCACCCGCCCGCAGCATGCGATGGAGGACGTCGAGCGCCGGCGCGGTGCGGCCGCCGTCGATGGCGTCGGTCAGCTCCCACGGCGGCACCCCGCCGGCCTCGCCGAGGAAGGGCTCGAGCTCGGCCACCCCGATCCGGGCGCCCCGCCCGTAGGCGGCGGCCAGCGCCTCGAGGAGGTTGGCCAGTCGGCCGAGGTCCTCGCCCAGGTGCCCGTCGAGCAGGGCGACGGCGGGGGGCTGCAGGTGCACCGGGGCGTCCTTCAGTCGGTCGCCGAGCCAGGTCGACCGTCCACCCCGCTGGGTGGGCACTCCGGCCTCGACGATGTGGCCGACCTTCCGCACGAGGTCGAGGAGGGCCTTGGCCCGCACCGGCTTCTCTCCCGCCACGAGCACGACGGTGGTCGTCGGGAGCGGATCGGCGAGGTAGCGGAGCAGGGGGGCAAGCCCCTCGCTGGCGTACGAGCCCACCTCCCGGACGACGACGACGCGGCGGGCCGTCAGGAACGGTGGCGTCTGGGCGGCGTCGGCGACGGCGGCGGTGTCGGCGTCGTCGCCCGCCGCCAGGTGGTCCTCGACCACGAGCGACGGGTCGTCGTCGCCGACGAGCTGGCGCACGAGCTCCCGAGCAGCCTGGCCCCGCAGGCCCTCGTCGTCCCCCCGCACGAGGTACACGGGGAGCGGGTCGGTCACGGCCACGCTCATCGCGCCACGCTGTTCACGCGGCACCCGGCGGTCCGACGACGGCGGCGAGGACGTCGGCGACCCGGCGGGCCCCCCGCACGTCGTGGGCCCGCAGGATGCGACATCCCCGGAGGACACCGAGGGCGTGGGCGGCATGGCTGGCCTCCCGCCGGTCGCCGACCTCGAGGTCGAGCAGGCGCCCGAGGAAGGTCTTGTTCGACGCGGAGAGCAGCACGGTCCAGCCCAACCCGGCCAAGGAGTCCGATCGGCGGAGGAGCTGGAGCGACTGCTGCCACGTCTTGCCGAGGTCGAGCCCGGCGTCGACGACGATGCGCTCGGACGGGATGCCGGCCGCCTCGGCCCGCCCGGCCCGGTCGGCGAGGAAGGCACCGACCTCCGCCACCACGTCCTCGTACACCGGCTCGGGATCGGGGATGCGGGGACCGAGGCGGATGTGGGTCGCCACCACGCTGGCGCCGGCCTCGGCCGCGGCCGGCAGGTAGCCCGGATCGGCGAAGCCGCTGATGTCGTTGCCGACGACGGCGCCGGCCGCGAACGACGCCTTGGCCACCGACGCCCGCCAGGTGTCGACCGAGATCGGCACGTCGAAGCGGGCCCGGAGGGCCTCGACGGCCGGCACCACCCGGTCGAGCTCCTCGGCCTCGGTGACCTCGGGTCCGGGCCCGGCCTTCACGCCGCCGACGTCCACGAGGTCCGCACCGTCGGCCACGTACCGGTCGGCCAGGCGGTAGAAGGCATCGAGGTCCCAGAACCGACCCTGGTCGAAGAAGGAGTCGGGCGTCCGGTTGAGGATGCCCATCACGAGGGCCCGCGACGTGACGTCGAACCGGTGCGGACCCAGCGCCAGCTCCACCGCAGCGACGCTAGTAGCACCGCCCCGGCGCCGATCCCGGCCGCCGTCCTCGCCCCGACGGTTCCGAGGGGCAGGCCGGCGGCCCAGCCGGCCACGCCGTCGAGCCACCCGGTGAGCACTGCCGTGGGCCGGTGCAGGAGACGGTCGGCGGGCGGACCGAGGCGTCCGGCAAGGAGGCCGGCCACCAGTCCCCACGTCGTGAGCGGCGCCGCCACCGGGGCGGCGAGCACGTTGGCGGGCAGCGACGCCACCGGCACCCCGCCGAAGACCGGCACCGCCACCGGCAGCACGCCGACCTGGGCGGCGAGGGTGACCGCCACGACCTCGCGCAGCCACGCCGGGCCGCGGAGGCGGGACGCCAACGGGCGGGCCAGCAGCGCGATCCCGAGGGTGGCGCCGACAGAGAGCTGGAAGCCGACGGACCGGACGAGGAGCGGGTCGAGCAGCACGGAGGCGGCGACGGCCAGGGCCAGCAGGCGCAGCGAGCTGGCCGGCCGCCCCGCCGCCCAGGACGTGCACGCGATCGCCGCCATCGCCCCCGCCCTGACGACCGACGGCTCCCAGCCGGTGAGCAGGGCGAAGAAGGCCAGCAGCGCCAGCGTGACCGCCCATCGCGAGCGCAGGCCGAGCCGGCGCAGCAGGGGCCCGGCCAGCGCCAGCACGAACGCCACGTTCTGCCCGGAGACGGCGAGGAGGTGGCTCAGACCGGCAGCCCGGAAGCGCTCGTCGAGGGTCGGCGACCGGTCGGCGTCGTCGCCGAGCACGACACCGAGCAGCAGGCTGCGGTCGTCCGGCTCGAGCGGCCGGGCCCCCCGCTCGAGCACCCGGCGGATCCGGTTGGCGACGCGGTGGGCCGGCGGGGCCGGTCGCCACCCGCCCACCTCGGCCACCTCCAGGCGCCCGGCCACGTGCCGGGGCGCCAGGTGCCGCCGGGCCATCGGCCCGAGCGGGCGCACCGACCCGGCCAGCTCCACCCGCTGTCCCGGCGCCCGGTGGGCGAGCTCGGCACCGGCCGGGCCGCGGGCCCAGGCGTCGAGGTGTCTCCCGCCGAGGCGAACCTCCACCCGCACGCCGCCCGGCACCGCCTCCGGCGCCCGTACCAGCGTGGCCCATCCCGCGAGCGGCGCCGGGCGGGGCGGGGAGAGCCCGGCCCAGGCCGTTGACGCCAGGCCGGCGGCGAGGAGGGCGGCCGCCACCACGAGCCCGAGCGGCCGGGCCGACAGGAGGCAGAGGCCCGCGGCCAGCGCAGCCGGCCAGACCGGCACCGGCGCCGCCCACCACGCCCCGGCCCAGACGGCGACGGCGAGGACGACGACCATGACGTCGGTCACCCGCGCCTCCCACGTCTCGACGGACGAGGGGGAGGTGGTGCCGGAGGCTACGCGTGTCGCCGACCCCTCGTCTCCCGGCCCCCGTTCCGGGCCGTCGTTTCCCGGCCGTCGGGCCGTGGGAAGCTCAGGCCGTGCCCCGCCGCCCCGCCACCGTGGTCCGGCGGGTCACCGGACTCCCTCGCCGTGCGGTCCGGCGGGTGGTGAGGCTCTCGTGGAAGCAGTGGGTCCTGCTCTCGGTCGGCGGCATCGGCGGGCTGGTCTCGATGCTCGTGTTGGCCTTCGCCATCGCCTACGCCACCGTCGAGCTCCCCGACGACCCCCAGCAGCCGGCGACCTCGTTCATCTACGACGCCGACGGCAACCTCCTCGCCGAGCTCTACGACGACGAGAACCGGGTCGAGGTGCCCCTCGACCAGGTCTCGAACGTCATGCAGCAGGCGGTGCTCGCCGCCGAGGACCGCAACTTCTACGAGCACACCGGCATCGATCCGGTCGGGCTGAGCCGGGCGCTCGTCAACGACATCCGGGGCGGGCCGCTCCAGGGCGGGTCGACGATCACCCAGCAGCTGGCCAAGAACCTCTACCTCAGCCCGGAGCGGTCGATCACCCGCAAGGTGCGCGAAGCCATCCTGGCCGTGAAGATCGAGCGAGCGCACACCAAGGAAGAGATCCTCGAGCGCTACCTCAACACCGTCTACTTCGGGCGGGGTGCCCACGGCGTCGAGAAGGCGGCGCAGCTCTACTTCGGCACGACGGCCTCGCAGCTCGACCTCGCCCAGTCCGCCTACCTCGCCGGCCTGATCCGCCGGCCCGAGGGCGCCGAGCCGTCGACCGATCCGCTCGAGGCCCTCGGGCGGCGCCAGATCGTGCTCGACGCCATGGTGCGGACCGGAGCCATCAATCGGTTCGAAGCCGACGCGGCGGCCTCGAAGTGGCTCGACACCGTCCCGCCCGCCGACCCGGAGGCCGGCCTGACGGGCAGCAGCGCCTACTTCGTGGTCGAGGTCAGGCAGTGGGCCCAGGAGAAGTTCGGCGAGCGGGCCGCCTTCAGCGGGGGGCTCCGGATCGAGACGACCCTCGACCCCGGCCTGCAGGACGCAGCCCAGCGGGCGGTGACCGGCGTCCTCGACCGACCGGAGGACCCCGACGCCGCCCTCGTCGCCATGGAGGCCGACGGGGCCGTGGTGGCGATGATCGGCGGCAAGGACTTCAACGAGTCGAAGGTGAACCTGGCGGTCGGGACCGACGGTGGCGGGCTGGGTCGTCAGCCCGGCTCGACGTTCAAGCCGGTGGTGCTGGCCGCCGCCATCCGGGCCGGGGTGCCGATCACGACCCGCTACCCGGGGCCCTCCGTGCTGGCGCCGTTCCCCGACTACCCCGACTACGACGTCCACAACTACGGCGGCAGCAGCTACGGGACGATCGACCTCCTCGCCGCCACCCGGAGCTCGGTGAACACCGTCTACGCCCAGCTCGCCGCCCAGATCGGCATGGTCAAGGTCGTGGAGACGGCGAAGGACCTCGGGATCACCTCGCACCTCGAGCCCTTCCCGAGCCTCACCCTCGGAGCCCAGGACGTGTCGGTGCTGGAGATGACCCGGGCCTACATGACCTTCGCCAACCGGGGCAGCCGACCCGAGCCCTACTACGTGAAGCGGGTCACGGACGCCCGGGGGAACGTCCTCTTCGAGGTGGACCCGAAGCCCCGCAAGGTGTACCCGACGGCCGACGCCGACCTCGTGAACCACGCTTTGCAGGGCGTCATCGAGCGGGGCACCGGTCGGGCAGCCGACATCGGCCGCCCGGCGGCCGGCAAGACCGGCACGGCCACCGACTACGCCAACGCCTGGTTCGTCGGGTATACGCCCCAGATCGGCGCGGCCGTGTGGATGGGCTACAAGGAGGACAACGCCAAGCCCATGGACGACGTCCACGGCCGGTCGGTGACTGGCGGGCTGTTCCCGGCCCAGATCTGGAAGCGGTTCATGGACGAGGCCACCGCCGACCTCGACCCGCTCGAGTTCCACCAGCCCCCGGACTTCCTCCTCCGCCCCCCCGTCCGGCCCACCACCACGACCGAGCCCGAGCCGACGACCACCACCACGCCGGCGACCACGACGACCACGACGACCACCACCACGACCCCGCCGACCACCACGACGACCACGACGACCACGACCACCACCACGACCCCCGGCCCGACGACAACGACCACCACGACGGGCTGAGCGCGCCGACGGGCGCGCGCCGGAGGCGCGAGCGGCCGGCGCGAGAGCGGGAGCATCGCGGCCGGGCGGGCGGGTCGTCGGGCTTCAGACCCGGACGAGGCCACGGAGGGCGTCGAGCTTGGCCGGGCCGATGCCCCGGACCTCGAGCAGGTCGTCGACGGCGCGGAAGCGGCCCCGCTCGGCGCGAGCCTCGACGATGGCCGCCGCCGTCGCCGGGCCGATGCCCGGGAGCTCCTCGAGCTGCCCGGCCGTCGCCGTGTTGAGGTCGAGCGGGCCGCTCGGTGCCGTATCGGCCTCCTCCACCGTCGGCTCGCCGACCCGCGGGACGTGCACCTTGCCACCGTCGACGAGCACCGCCGCGAGGTTCAGGCGGTCGACGTCGGCACCCTCGACCCGCCCCCCGGCCGCGGCGAGCAGGTCGGCCACCCTGGCCCCGGTGGGCAGGCGGTAGAGCCCCGGGCTGGCCACCGCGCCCGACGCGTGGACCACGACCTCCTCGGGCGGGACGGTGGCGGTGGTCGACGTCGCGCCGGCCCGGGGCAGCGTCGACTCCACCGGCGCGGCCGGCTCGCGGAGGAGGAGCCAGCCGCCGGTGACCAGGGCGGCGAAACCGAGCAGGTAGCCGGCGAGGCGGAGCGGGTCGGGCAGGTCGCCCCCGGCCAGCAGCTCGAGCCGCTGGCGCCACGATGGCGGCGCGACGGGTTCTGGATCGGGATCGAGCACGGCTTCCTCCGGCGGCATCGGCAGCGCCGGGGAAGCGGTCGTCGGACCCTACCGCTGCCGGCGGCTCATCCAGTCGGCCTCGACCTCGAGGGGGATGCGGCGGTAGGCGGCCCTGTGCCGGTGGCCGGCCAGGCGGGCCCGGGCGTAGCCGCCGAGGTAGCGGGCGAGGAACCCGACGACACCGAGACGGCGCCACTGGGCCACGTGGACCAGCTCGTGGCGGAGGAGCGCCTCGTCGCCGGCGGCCCGGGCCCGCACGGAGATCAGCCGGCCGAGGGTGATGGCCGCCGACCCCGGCGGCACCGGGCCACCCACGAGCAGCCAGTGGCCGGGATGGCGCTCGAGCCGCACCGGGTCAGAAGAGGCGGGCGGTGAGCTTGCGGCGCCACTCGAGCGTGCGGGGGTCGTCGACGCCCAGCAGCTCGAGCACGTCGAGATACTCCTGTCGGGCGGCGTCGTCGCCCTTGACCCGCTCGAGCAGGTCGGCCAGGCGGCGTTCGACGTCGTCGCCCTCGCTCGGCACGCCGAGGCGGGCCAGCGCCGCCACCCGGCGGGTCTCGGCCGACTCCGGCAGGCGGGCCAGGAGGGCCAGGGCGTCGTCGGGGCGCTCGTCGGCGACGTACAGCTCGGCCAGCGTGACGACGGCGTCCTCGTTGCCCGGGTCGAGATCGAGGGCGGCGAGCAGCGAGGCCTCGTCGCCGGCCTCGACCAACCGCTCGAGCTCGGTCTGCTCCTTCGTGGGCAGCAGCGACGCCACGAAGCGGGTGACGTTGGCCTCGGGCTGGGCCCCGACGAAGCCGTCGACGATCTTGCCGTCCTTCAACGCGTACACGGCCGGGATCGACTGCACCTGGAAGGCGTTGGCCACCTGCGGGTTGGTGTCGACGTCGACCTTGGCCAGCTCGACCTGGCCACCGGCGGCCTCGACGACTCGCTCGAGGATGGGCCCGAGGGTCTTGCACGGCCCACACCACTCGGCCCAGAGGTCGACCACCACCGGCACCTCCTTCGACCGCTCCAGCACGGCCTGCTCGAAGGTGGCATCGGTGACGTCGGTGAACGCGGCCATCGGCCGAGGCTATCGGCGGGGCGTGGGAGGTCGACCGCTCGACACCTCGAGGGCGAAGCCACCGCCAGCACCACCGGGCACCGACGACCGGCGCCGCGACGGACCCGACCCGCGGCCGGGCGGTCGGCCCCGGCCGGACCGGCGGTACCGTGAGCCGGGATGGCCCAGCTCCACGAGATCGTCGACTGGCCCGACGTCGGGGACCCCGCGGCCGAGGGACCGGTGCTCGTCGTCGCCCTCGACGGATGGCTCGACGCCGGCTTCGCCGGCGCCGGCGCCGTCGCCCACCTGCTCGAGTCGCTCGACACCTCCCTCGTCGCCCGGTTCGACACCGAGGTGCTGCTCGACTTCCGGGCCCGCCGCCCCGTCGTCCACCTGGTCGACGGCGTGAACCGGGGACTCACCTGGCCGGTGCTCGAGCTCGTGCACGGCCGCGACCTCGACGGCCGCAGCGTCCTCGTCCTCCACGGCGCGGAGCCGGACGTCCGCTGGCAGGAGTTCGTCGACGAGGTGTGCGGCCTCGTCCTCCAGCTCGGCACCCGGCTCGTGACGATCATGGCCGGCTACCCCGCGGCCGTGCCGCACACGCGACCGGCCCGGCTCTCCTCGTCCTCGTCGAGCTCGACCCTGGTCGACGCCGTCGGGGGCAACCGGGCCACCGTCGACGTCGCCGCCGGGCTCACGTCGGTGCTCGAGCACCGCTTCGGCGAGCTCAGCGTCGACGCCGTCACGCTCTGGGCCCAGGTCCCCCACTACGCCGCGGCCATGCCGAGCCCGCCGTCCAGCCTGGCCCTGCTCCAGCAGGTCGAGCGGTTGGCCGGCGTCCGGCTCGACACCAGCCGCTTCGTCGCCGCCTCGTCGGAGCTGCGGGCCAGGCTCGACGAGCTCGTCGCCGCGAACCCCGATCACCGCACCATGGTCGCCCAGCTCGAGGCCCAGTACGACGAGCAGGCGCGCGAGCATGCCGAGCAGCTCTCGGCCGGCGACCTGGCCGACGAGGTCGAGCAGTTCCTCCGTGAGGTCGGCGGGGACCCGTGAGAGGCGACGAGACGGTGGACACCGCGGACGGGGGGCGTCGAGGATGAAGGTCGACCAGGAGGTCCCGGGCGACCTGGCCCGGGTGGCGGGGACGGCGCGAGCCGCCGAGACCCAGGGCTACGACGGCCTCTTCACGAGCGAGACCTCGTTCGACCCGTTCCTGCCGCTCGTCCTGGCCGCCGAGCACACCGAGCGGGTCGAGCTCATGACCTGCATCGCGGTGGCGTTCGCCCGCAGCCCGATGACGCTCGCCAACACCGCCCACGACCTGCACCGGTTCTCCGGCGGGCGGTTCGTCCTGGGCCTCGGGTCGCAGATCAAGGCCCACGTCGAGCGCCGCTTCTCCATGCCCTGGTCGCACCCGGCCGCTCGCATGCGGGAGATGATCCTCGCCATCCGGGCCATCTGGAGGGCGTGGGACGAGGGCGAGAAGCTCGACTTCCGGGGCGAGTTCTACTCCCACACCCTCATGGCGCCGTACTTCGATCCGGGCCCCAACCCCACGGCGCCGCTCGTCTACCTGGCCGGGGTGGGCGAGCTCATGACGCAGGTGGCCGGCGAGGTCGCCGACGGCTACCTCTGCCACGGCTTCACCACGCCCAAGTACCTCCGGGAGGTCACCCTGCCGGCCCTCGAGCGCGGCCTGGCGACGTCCGGCCGGACGCTCGACGGCTTCGACGTGAGCGGCCCGATGTTCGTGGCCACGGGCGTGGACGAGGCCGACCTCGCCGCCCGGGCCGACGCCGTGCGCAGCCAGGTCGCCTTCTACGCCTCGACGCCCGCCTACAAGGGCGTGCTCGACGTCCACGGCTGGGGCGACCTCGGCGACGAGCTCCGGGCCCTCACCCGCCAGGGCCGGTGGGACGACATGGACGGGCTCGTCGACGACGAGGTGCTGCACACGTTCGCCGCCATCGCCATGCCGGACGAGCTGCCCTCCCTCCTCGCCGAGCGCTACGGGGGGCTGCTCACCCGGGTCTCGTTCACCCCGCCCGCCGCCCTCGACCCCGACCAGCGGACCGAGCTGCTCGCCGCCATCCGGGCCATCTGAGCGCCGGCCGGGCCGACCCCGGCGGCGGGCAACCCCTCCGGGGGCCCGCGGGCGGCTCGGTACGATCGACCCATGTCCGACGGGCCGATCGACGAGGGGTATCGACCGCAGGCCATCGAGCCGGTCTGGCAGGCCCGTTGGCTCGCGGAGGGCACCTACGAGATCGACAACGACGACCCCCGCCCGCCGTACTACGTGCTCTGCATGTATCCCTATCCGAGCGGGCCGGCCCACATGGGCCACGTGCGGAACTACACGTTCGGCGACCTGATCGTCCGCCACAAGACCATGAACGGCTTCGGCGTCCTCTCGCCCATCGGGTTCGACAGCTTCGGCCTCCCCGCCGAGAACGCGGCCATCAAGACCGGCCAGCACCCCCGCCCGTTCACCGAGGCGCGGATCGAGGAGCTGACCTCGTCCCTCCAGCGGATCGGCGCCGCCTACGACTGGCGCCGGGTGGTGAAGAGCCACGACCCGCAGTACATCCGCTGGACCCAGTGGATCTTCCTGCAGCTGTACGAGGCCGGGTTGGCCTACCGCAGGCAAGCCCCCGTCAACTGGTGCCCGGGGTGCCAGACCGTCCTGGCCAACGAGCAGGTCCTGGCCGACGGCACCTGCGAGCGCAGCGGCGACACGGTCGAGGTGCGCGACCTCGAGCAGTGGTTCCTCCGCATCACCCGGTACGCGCAGGAGCTCCTCGACGACCTCGAGAAGCTCGACTGGCCGGCGCGGGTCGTCACCATGCAGCGCAACTGGATCGGCCGGTCCGAGGGCGCCGAGTTCGACCTGCGGGTGGTCGACGCCAGTGGCGCTCCCCTGCCGGGTGAGCCGACGTTGCGGGTGTTCACGACCCGGCCCGACACCAGCTTCGGCATGACCTACGCGGTGGCGGCGCCAGAGCACGAGCTCGTGCCCCGGCTGACGACCGACGAGCACCGTGACGAGGTCGCCGCCTTCGTGCACCAGGTCCGCCAGACCAGCGAGATGGACCGGGTGTCGTCGGAGGGCGGCCTCGAGAAGCGGGGGGTGTTCACCGGCTCGTACGCGCTGAACCCCTTCAACGGGGAGCCGGTCCCGATCTACCTGGCCGACTACGTGCTCGTCACCTACGGCACCGGGGCGATCATGGCCGTCCCCGGCCAGGACCAGCGGGACTGGGACTTCGCCGAGGCCTACGACCTCCCGATCCTGCGGACCGTCCAACCCCCCGAGGGTTGGGAGGGCGAGGCCTACACGGGCGACGGCCCGGCGGTGAACAGCCGGTGGCTCGACGGCCTGCACAAGGCCGAGGCCATCGCCGCCGCCACCGACTGGCTCGAGCGGGAGGGCCACGGCGAGCGCAAGGTGAACTACCGCCTCCGCGACTGGCTCGTCTCCCGCCAGCGCTTCTGGGGCTGCCCGATCCCGATCGTGCACTGCCCCGACCACGGGGCCGTCCCGGTGCCAGCTGACGAGCTCCCGGTGCTGGCTCCCGACGACGTCGAGTTCCGGCCCACCGGTGAGTCGCCCCTGCGCCTCCACGAGGGCTTCCTCCGCACGACCTGCCCGCGCTGCGGCGGACCGGCCGTCCGCGAGACCGACACCATGGACACGTTCGTCGACTCGTCCTGGTACTTCCTGCGCTTCTGCGACCCGTGGAACGAGGCCCAGCCCTTCGACCCGGCCGCCATCGAGCGCTGGATGCCGGTCGACCAGTACATCGGCGGGGTCGAGCACGCCATCCTCCACCTGATGTACGCCCGCTTCCTCACCAAGGCGCTGGCCGACCTGGGCATCGCGCCCACCGGGCTCCGCGAGCCGTTCTCGAGGCTGTTCACCCAGGGGATGATCCGCCTCGACGGGTCGAAGATGTCGAAGTCGAAGGGCAACCTGGTCGCTCCCGGCGAGTACCTCGACACGGTCGGCGCCGACGCGCTCCGGCTGTTCCACCTCTTCGTCGGGCCCCCGCAGGACGACGTCGACTGGGACGACGCCGGCATCGAGGGCTGCTCCCGGTTCCTGCACCGGCTGTGGCGCCTGGCCGACCCGGGCTCCGACGCCGTGCCCGACGCCACCGGCGAGGTGGCCGACGAGGTGCGGCGGGCCACCCACCGCCTCGTGGCCCGGGTGAGCGACGAGTACGACCGCTGGGCCTACAACACCGCCGTGGCCGCCTTCATGGGGTTCACGAACCTCCTGTACAAGCAGGGCAAGACCGACGAGGCCGTCGACACCCTGCTGCTCCTGCTGGCTCCGATGGCACCCCACATCACGGCCGAGCTCTGGGACCGCCGCCACCCCGGCGAGCACGTCCACGCCCAGCCCTGGCCGATCGCCGACCCCGCCCTGGTCCGGGTGGAGACGGTCACGATGCTGGTCCAGGTGCGGGGCAAGGTGGTCGACCGCCTCGAGGTGGACCCCGACCTCGCGGCGCCCGACGCCGAGCGCATGGCACTGGCCACGCCGGCCGTCGTGGCCGCCCTCGCCGGCGCCACCCCCTCCCGGGTGATCGCCAAGCCCCCGCGGGTCGTCAACGTCATTCCCTAGGACCGGGCCCGCCGGCCCCGCCGGCCCCGATCTCGTAGTCCGCCGCCAACCTGATGCCGCTCCGTTGGTGGTTCCGCGTTGGAGCGAGGCGAAGCGAGCACATCCTGGTGCCGCTGACCTCCACGGGGACGAGGAAGGCCCTTCGCAGCTCGGGCGACCACACACCGAAGTGGTCGATCTGGCCCCGGTAATCGGCAGGGCGGTTGGCGGTGTTGCTGCAGGTCCTGAAGGTCACGACCGAATCCCGGAGCCTCGACGTCTTGCACTGGATCCGGAGCAGGCCCGTCGGACCGGCGGCGATCAAGTCGATCCGAGCCTGCGGCGCGAACATCGGGAGGTACACCGTCATCCCCGCGCGGTGCAACGCCGCCGCCACCTCGAGCTCGGCGATGGCCCCAATTTCGGAGGGCGTGGGCATCACCGAACGGTAGGAAGGACCGGTGACAGCCGCGCTCAGGCCTCCTCGGCGCTGCTACGGTGAGCGCCCGCTTGGGGCTATAGCTCAGTTGGTAGAGCGCTTCGATGGCATCGAAGAGGCCGTCGGTTCGATTCCGACTAGCTCCACTCTCACCCCCGTCGGCCGGCGGCGGTCACCGCCTGACGGGGTCGGCCCGGCCCTCCCATTCGAGGCGGGGCACGTCGCCCCAGAGGCGCTCGAGCTCGTAGAAGGCCCGGGTCTCGTCGAGGAAGACGTGCACCACCACGTCGCCGAAGTCGAGCAGGGCCCAGTGCAGGTCGTCGAGGCCCTCGGTGCGGATCGGTCGCCCGCCGCCGCTCTCGCGGATGCGGTCGGCGACCTCCTCGGCGACGGCCCGGACCTGGCGGGTGTTCGGCGCGCTGGTCACGACGAAGTAGTCGACGATGGCGAGCACGTCGCCGACGTCGAGCACCAGCGTGTCCTGCCCGAGCTTCTCGTCGGCGGCCCGGGCGGCGGTCACCGCCTTGGCGGTGCTGTCGAGCGTGGTCCCGTCGAGCGCGGGGCGGGCGGGGGGCCTGGTCGACTGCAGGGGTTCGGGGATGACGGTCTCCTGGCGTCAGGGCGGCGCCGGCCGGCCGGCCGGGACGTCGCCAGAACGGTACAGACCCCGCGCCCGGATGTAGGAGACGACGGGCGCCGGCACCAGCCAGTCGACCGGTCGTCCCGCCGCCAGCCGGGCCCGGATGTCGCGGCTCGAGATGTCGAGGCGGGGCGTCTCCACCGCGCGGTGGCGCCAGCCCGCCGGCGGCACCGCCCGCTCGGCACCCGGCCGGACGAGCACCGCCAGCTGGGCGAGGGCCCGAACCTCGTCGACCCGCTTCCACGTGTCGAGCCGGGCGGCGACGTCCGACCCCACGATCAGGACAAGTTCTCGACCCGGCTCGCGGGCGGCCAGCTCGGCGAGCGTGTCGGCGGTGTAGGAGGGCCCCGGTCGGTCGATCTCCGACCGGTCGGCCTCGAGGCCGTCCACGCCGGCGACCGCGGCCTCGACCATGGCGAGACGGTCGGCGGCCGGCGCCACGACCTCGCCCGCCTTCTGCCAGGGGTCGGCCGCCACCACCAGGAGCACCGTGTCGAGGCCGAGGGCGACCCGGGCGTCCGCCGCGGCCACCAGGTGACCGACGTGAAGAGGGTCAAAGGTGCCCCCGAACACGCCGATGCCTGTCATGGTGGGTAGTGCCTACCGCAATCCGGGTAGTCCCGAGCAGCACCGTCGGGCCGGTCAGCGTGACGGCCGTCACAGCCCCCCACCGGAATGACACCGGTGTGACGAGTGTTGGAAGGCCTTGCGATGAGAGATTCAGTTGGTCAGTACCTTCACGAGATCGGTGCGGTGCCGCTGCTCGACGCGGCCAAGGAGCGCGAGCTCTCGCAGATCATCGAGCGGGGCCGCGAGGCCCAGGCCCGGCTCGATGCCGGTGAGCGCGGCGTCGAGCTCAAGCGGGCCGTCCGGGCCGCCGCCACCGCCAAGGACCACTTCATCCGGGCCAACCTCCGCCTGGTCGTGAGCATCGCCCGGCGTTACCCCCTCCCCTCCGGCATGGACCTCCTCGATTTGGTCCAGGAGGGCAACCTCGGCCTCGAGCACGCCGTCGACAAGTTCGACTGGCGCAAGGGGTTCAAGTTCTCCACCTACGCCACCTTCTGGATCCGCCAGTCGATCGGGCGGGCGCTCGACCAGAAGGCCAGCCTGGTCCGCCTCCCGAGCGAGCGGTCGGCCCAGCTGCGGGCCGCCCTCCGGCAGGTCTCGGGCGAGGGCGACGACCTCGACGCCGAGCTGGCCCACCTCCACCGGCTGTCCACGCCCACCAGCCTCGACCGCACCGTGGGCGAGGACGGCGACCAGGAGCTGGTCGACCTGCTCCCGGCGGCCACACCGGGGCCCGAGGCGGTCGTGCTCGACGCCATGGAGGGCGAGATGGTCGACGACCTTCTCCGTCGCCTCGACGATCGTGCCCGGGTGGCCGTCGAGCACCGCTTCGGCCTGCACGACGGCGAGAAGCACAGCTTCCGTGAGGTCGGCGAGGTGCTGGGCGTCACCGCCGAGGCCGCCCGGCGGATCGTGAAGCGGGCCGTCGACGAGCTCAAGGTCGACGCCGAAGCCCTCACCGCGGCGTAGCCGGCCCGGCCGTGGACGTCGCCGAGGCCACCGCCTTCCTCCGGGAGCACCACCGGGCCGTGCTGGCCACCACCCGTCGCGACGGCCGGGCCCAGCTCTCCCCGGTGTCGGTGGGCGTCGACGACGACGGGTTCGCCGTCATCTCCACGAGGGAGACGGCCATGAAGGTGAAGAACCTCGAGCGCGATCCCCACGCCTCCCTCTGCGTCATCACCGGCGACTTCTTCGGGCGGTGGGCCCAGGTCGAGGGCCCGGTCGAGATCATCCGGCTCCCCGAGGCGATGGACCACCTGGTCGCCTACTACCGCAACCTCTCGGGCGAGCACCCCGACTGGGACGACTACCGGGCCGCCATGGTCCGCGACCGGCGGGTGCTCCTCCGGCTCCGCATCGAGCGGGCCGGTCCCAGCGTCGCCGGTTGACGGGTCCGGCGCCCCGTCGCCCGGCCCGGACCCGGAACCGGCTTCGACTCCCGGCGAGCGCCCCGTAGCCTGGGACGCCGTGAGCAGCCCCTGGACGCCCGCCTCGTGGCGTGAGCACCCGGCCGGCCAGCAACCCGACTGGCCCGACCCCGCCGACCTCGACCGTGCCGTGAAGGTGCTCGCCACCTATCCGCCCCTCGTCTTCGCCGGCGAGGCCCGGACGCTCACCGACGACCTGGCCCGGGTGAGCCGGGGCGAGGCCTTCCTGCTCCAGGCCGGCGACTGCGCCGAATCCTTCGACGACTTCTCGGCCGACACCATCCGGGACAAGCTCAAGGTGATCCTGCAGATGGCCGCGGTCCTCACGTACTCCTCCGGCGTGCCGGTGGTGAAGGTGGGCCGCATCGCCGGGCAGTACGCCAAGCCCCGCTCCTCCCCCACCGAGGTCCTCGGCGGGATCGAGCTGCCGTCCTTCCGGGGCCACCTCGTCAACGACATCGCCCCCACCCCCGCGGCCCGGGTCCCCGACCCGGAGCGGCTCATCACCGCCTACCACCAGTCCTCGGCGACGCTGAACCTCGTCCGGGCCTTCACCAAGGGCGGCTTCGCCGACCTGGCCCGGGTCCACGCCTGGAACCAGGAGTTCGTGGCGTCGAGCGCCGAGGGCCGCCGCTACGAGGTGATCGCCGACGAGATCGAGCGGGCCCTGCGGTTCATGCGGGCCTGCGGCATCGACCTCGAGAACGAGGCCCAGCTCCACCAGGTCGACTTCTACACCAGCCACGAGGCCCTGGTCCTCGGCTACGAGGAGGCCCTCACCCGGCAGGACTCCCTCACCGGCGACTGGTACGACTGCTCGGCCCACATGCTCTGGATCGGTGAGCGGACCCGCGAGCTCGACGGGGCCCACATGGCCTTCCACGCCGGCATCCGCAACCCGGTGGGCTGCAAGGTCGGGCCCACGATGTCGCCGGACGACGTGCTGGCCGTCTGCGAGCGCCTCAACCCCGACCGGATCCCGGGACGGCTCACGCTCATCACCCGGATGGGCGCCGGCAGGATCGGGGCCGCCCTGCCGCCCATGCTGGCGGCCGTGCGCGACGCCGGGCATCCCGTCGTGTGGGCCTGCGACCCGATGCACGGCAACACCTTCAGCTCCACCACCGGTCGCAAGACCCGCCACCTCGACGACGTCCTCGCCGAGATCGCCGGGTTCTTCAGCGCCCACCGGGCCGAGGGGACCTGGCCCGGCGGCGTCCACATCGAGCTCACCGGCAGCGACGTCACCGAGTGCCTGGGCGGGGCCGAGAAGGTGCTCGACGCCAACCTCGACGACCGCTACGAGACGATGTGCGACCCCCGCCTCAACGCCCGCCAGAGCCTCGACCTGGCCTTCGAGGTGGCCGAGCTGCTGCGGGGCTGAGGTCCCGGAAACCGAGCGCAGCGCACCCGATCTCCACCGAAACGGTGGAGAAAGCCGCAAAACTTGATCGGAATACTCGGGTTTCGAGTACGGTTGCCCCGATGATGCAGCTCGAGTTCGACCCCGCGCTCCAGGCGGCCCAGCTGGCGGACATCGACAAGTTCGAGCAGCAGCTGGCGCGCTACCTCGCCGGTGAGCTCGACGAGGACGTCTTCCGGGTCTTCCGCCTCAACAACGGCATCTACGGCCAGCGCCAGGGCGGCCACAACCAGATGGTCCGGGTCAAGATCCCCTACGGTCAGGTCTCGCCCGCCCAGCTGGACATGTGCGCCCAC
Organism: Acidimicrobiia bacterium; assembly: GCA_050249235.1. Lineage (GTDB taxonomy): Bacteria > Actinomycetota > Acidimicrobiia > Acidimicrobiales > CADCSY01 > JAEKLB01. The sequence continues at coordinate 30,746 of JBFWQW010000007.1, forward strand.
ATCGCCGAGACCTACTCCCGGGGCTGGGGCCACATCACCACCCGGCAGAACATCCAGTTCCACTTCGTCCAGCTCGAGGACATCCCGGCCGTCATGCGGGCGCTCACCTCGGTCGGCCTCACGTCCCGGGAGGCCTGCGGCGACACCGTCCGCAACGTCCAGGGCTGCCACCTGGCCGGCGCCTGCCCCTTCGAGGTGGTCGACATCAGCCCGTGGGCCGAGGCCGCCTTCCAGCACTTCCTCCGCCACCCGCTGGCCCAGCGCCTGCCCCGGAAGTTCAAGATCAACTTCTCGGGCTGCGCCACCGACTGTGGCCAGGCGATGTTCAACGACTGCGGCGTCATCGCCGTCAACCGGCCCCTGCCCGACGGCGGGGTCGAGGCCGGCTTCCGGGTGTTCATCGCCGGCGGCCTCGGGGCCAACCCCCACCCCGCCATCGCCCTCGAGGAGTTCACCACCAAGGAAGACCTGATGGCGACGCTCGAGGCGGTCCTGCGGGTCTTCTCGAACCACGGCAACCGCGACAACAAGCTGCGGGCCCGCCTCAAGTGGCTGGTCGACACGCTCGAGGGCGGGGCCGAGGAGCTGGTCGCCCGGATCCTGAAGGAGCGCAAGTTCCTCGTCGCCTCCTCGAGCTGGCCCGGCGGCGTGCCCGCGTTCGTCGCCGAACACGGCGACGAGCCGGCCGGCGTGTCGAGCGTCGTGGCTCCCACCCCCACCGGCCAGGGCGTGCCCGTCATGGTCCGGCGCAGCGGTCCCTTCGGGCGCTGGGAGGACGCCAACGTGGTGCGGGGCGCGGCCAAGGAGACGGTCTCGGCCTACGCCTACGCCCCGCTGGGCGACATCACCACCGAGCAGTTCCGGGCGCTGGCCGCCATCCAGCGGGAGCTCGACGCCGAGGTGCGGGTCACCAACCGCCAGAACCTCGTCTACCGCGGCCTCACCGAGGAGCAGCTCCCCACCCTGTTCGAGCGGCTCGACGCCATCGGCATGGCCGAGCCCGGCGCCGAGCTGGCCCGGGACGTGGTCGCCTGCCCGGGTGCCGACACCTGCAACCTGGCTGTCACCCAGAGCCGGGGGCTGGCCGCCGAGATCGGGCGCCAGTTCGAGGAGGCCGGCCTCGCCGACCTGGGCGGCATCCGGGTCAACATCTCCGGCTGCACCAACTCCTGCGGGCAGCACCACATCGCCGACATCGGCTTCTCCGGTGCCGAGCGCCGGGCCCACGGCCGCTCCGCCCCCGGCTACACGATGCTGCTCGGCGGCCGGGTGGGCCAGGCCGAGATCGAGTTCGGACAGCGGGCCACCCGCCTGCCGGCGAAGAACGCCGCCGCCGCCGCCGTCCGGGTGGTCCGCCGCTTCGCCGACGAGCGGTCGGCCGGCGAGACGTTCACCACCTGGCTCGACCGGGTGGGCGGCGCCTCGGCGGTCGGGACCACGCTGAAGGACCTCGACGAGTTCCCGCTGCCCGACGTCGACCCCGACTTCTACGTCGACTACGGCGAGACCGGCCCCTACGTCGCCGAGGTCGGCGACTCGGAGTGCGCGACGTGACGTTGGCTCCAGAGACGTCCACGCCCGTCTCCCTCGTTCCCAGCTCGATGCCCCGCTTCTCCGACGAGGAGCTGGCCGACATCAGCGCCGGCTTCGAGGGCGCTCCGGCGTCGAAGATCATCCGCTGGGCGGTCGACACCTTCCACCCCTACCTCTGCATGACGGCCTCGATGACCGACGCCGTCCTCATCGACCTGGCCCACAAGGTCGAGCCGTCGATCGAGGTCGTGTTCATCGACACCGGCTACCACTTCCCCGAGACCCTCGAGACGGTCGAGGTCGTGCGCCGCCGCTACGGGCTCAACCTCCGGGTCATGACGGTGCCGCCCCACGACGAGGAGCTGTGGCGGGTCGACCCCGAGAACTGCTGCTCGGCGGTGAAGGTCGGCCAGCTCGACCGGGCCCTCCAGGGGAAGCTGGCCTGGATGAGCGGGCTGCGCCGCGACGAGGCCGCCACCCGGGCCGGCGCCGCCATCGTCGGCCGTGACATCCGGGGCCTCATCAAGATCAACCCGATCGCCCAGTGGACCGACGACGACGTCGACGGCTACATCGTCGACCACGACGTGACGCTCAACCCGCTCCTGCTCCAGGGCTACACGTCGATCGGCTGCATGCCCTGCACGTCGAAGCCCACCGACCCCGACGATCCCCGCTCGGGTCGCTGGGCCGGCCAGGGCAAGACGGAGTGCGGCCTCCACGACGACTGATCCCGTCGCGCCGTCTCGCCTGCCCGCCCGGCGAATCCCCGGTCGCGCCCGCCGGCCGGTGCGTAGCGTGCCGCCCGTGACATCCCGCTCCCGATGTTGAGGTCGTGACCCTCCTCTCGTCCCGCGAGGCCCAGCCCGCCCCGTCGAACGAGAGGAACGACCGTTGCCCGCAGCTGCCCTCATCCGCCTGTGCCGGCTCGACCGGCTGCCCCGGCGCGCCGGCGTGGACGACCGGGCCGTCGCCGTCGCCTTCACCGCCCGGTTCGTCGACGAGGCGCTGAGCGGCGCCTGGACCGTCCTCACCCCCACCTTCCGCCGGGTCTTCGACCTGTCCCTCCTGCAGGTGGGCCTGGCCCTCCAGCTGCTGGAGTGGGTGGCCCTCGCCGTCGAGCCGGCGGCGGCGACGTCGGTCGACCTCGTGTCCCGCCGCCGGCTCATCGCGGTCGGTGGCGTGGCCGTCGCCGCCAGCGTGGCGATCATGGGCCTGGCGCCGACCTTCCCGGTGCTGCTCGTCGGCTTCGCCCTCTACGGCATCGGGTCGGGACCACTCGCCCACACGGCCGACATCGTGGTCGTCGAGGCCTTCCCCGACGACCCCGAGCGGGCCTACGGCCGGGCGACGATGCTCGACACCGTCGGCGCCCTCCTGGGGCCGGCCGCGGTCGCCGGCGCCGCCGCCGCCGGCCTGTCGTGGCGGGTGGTCCTCGTCGCCCTGGCCGGCGTGGCCGCCGTCCACGCCTACGCCGCATCGACGGCGTCGTTCCCGCCGCCGCCGAGGACGCGGGAGCCCGGCGACCGGCTCGGTCGGGCGATCGTCGGCGGCATCCGCCTGGCCGCGGCCGATGCTCGCATCCGGCGGGCCCTCCTCGTGCTCCTGGCCTTCGACCTGTTCGAGTCGGCCTTCGTCCTCAAGTACGTGTGGCTGCACGACCAGGTCGGGCTCTCCGAGGCGGCGGTCGCGCTCTGGGCCGTGGTCGAGCAGGTCGTCGGCCTCGTCGCCCTGCTCGCCCTCGACGGCTGGCTCCAGCGCCATCCGGGCCGGCGGATCCTCGGCCTGGCCGCGGCCGCCCTGCTCGTCCTCCCCGGCGCGTGGGTGCTCGCCCCCGGCGTCGGGGGCCGGATCGCCGTCGGCGTCCCGCTCGCCTTCGCGGCGGCGTTGGTGTGGCCGATCGCCAAGTTCCAGCTGCTCGTCGTCGAGCCGACGCTGTCGGGGGCGACGCAGGCGGCGACGACGCTGTTCCCCCTCGTGCCGCTGGCCCTCCTGCAGGCGGCCGCGGCCAGCCGGTTCGGCACCGGCCCGGCCATGGCGACGACGGCCACGGTGGCGGCCCTCCTCCTGGTCGCCCTGGTGTGCCGGCCGGAGCTCCCGGCCCCGTGACGGGCGACGCCGCCCGACCGGCCCCGCTCAGTCGAGGATGTCGACGAACTTCTCGAGCTGGCGCAGGTTGCGGCACTCGAAGACGCCGTCGCAGTGGACCGTGTACTCACCGATGATCGAGTCGCCGGTGTTCCAGTACGACGACGGCTCGGGGTTGAGCCAGTAGACGTGCCTGGCCTTGTGGCTCATCTCCTTGACCACCCACGACTGCGAGGCGTGGTAGTTGTTCCGGGCGTCGCCGAGGAGGAGCACGGTGGTCTTCGGCCCGACGTCGCGACCCCACTTCGACCAGAACGACTCGAAGGCGTGGCCGTAGTCCGAGTGGCCGTCGATCCAGATGACGTCGGCCTCGGTGTTCACCCGGTTGACGGCCCGGTTGATGTCCTCTTCGCCCTCGAAGTACTTCGTGACCTCGTCGACGCCGTCGATGAAGACGAAGGCCCGGACCTTCGAGAACGATCCCTGGATGGCGTAGACGAGCTGCAGGGTGAAGCGGGCGAACGCGGCGACCGACCCCGAGATGTCGGCCACCACGAAGATCTCCGGCTTGGCCGGGCGGGGGTAGCGGAACTTGGGCTCGGCTGGCACCCCGCCGTACGACAGCGAGTGGCGGACGGTGTTCCGGAAGTCGAGCGGGCCCTTGCGGCCGTGGCGGCGCTTGCGGGCCAGGCGGACGGCGAGCTTGCGGGTGAGCGGCGCCAGGGCGAGGCGGAGGTTCAGCATCTCGTCGCGGCTGGCGTGCATGAAGTCGACGTCCTCCGGCAGGGGCTTGCGCAGCGACCGGGCCATGGCGTCGACCCCGCGGTCGGCCACCAGCCGGCGGCGGATCTCGGCCTCGATCTCCTTGCGCATGCGGTCGGCCCGGGCCTCGAACTCGTCCCGCTCGAGCCGCTCCTCCAGAGGGGTGAGGTTGCCGCCCCGCTGCTGGCGGACGTCCTCCATCAGCCGGTCGACGACGTCGTTCATCTTGACGCCGCGGAGCGTCCGGTAGAGGTAGTAGGTGCCGCCCACCGGCCGGCCCGGCTCCATGCCGGCGAAGCGGCGCACGGCGGCGCCGGCCAGGGCCCGCATCATCACCTCGTCGGCGTCGAGGATGGCCTGCTCGACGAGCGCGGCCAGCTCCTCCGGCGAGAGCCCCTCGAGGCCGTGGCCCGCCATCTCGCCCTGGGCGGCCAGCGCCTCGAGCTGGGCGGCCAGCTCGTCGGGGTCGAGGGCCTCGCCGTCGTCGCCCTCGATGCGGTACTCCCGCCCCCGGAAGGAGAAGTACACCTCGAAGACGGTCTCGAAGGCCTTCCAGTGCTGCGAGCTCTTCACCAGCGTCGCCGCCAGGGCGAACTTGAAGGCCTCACGGTCCTCGATGGGGACGTGCTTGACGGCCTCCATGGCGTCGAGGTTCTCCGTCAACGAGACCGGGATGCCGGCCTGGCGGAGCTCCTGGACGAACCCCGCCATCAGGTCGAGCACGATGCCTCCGTCACACGCCGCTGGCGGCGAGCTCTTTGGCCGCCTTCTGGATGTCGGTCTGGTACTTGAGGAGGATGTGCAGCGTCTCGGTGGCCAGCTGGGCGTCGATGGTGTCGATGCCGAGCAGCACGAGGGTGCGGGCCCAGTCGATCGTCTCGGAGACCGACGGCGACTTCTTCAGCTCGAGGGTGCGGATCGAGCGGACGATCCGGGCGATCTGGTCGGCCAGGTTCTCCGTGACGCCCTCGACCTTGGCGAGGACGATCTCCTTCTCGCGCTCGAGGTCGGGGTAGTCGACGTGGAGGAAGAGGCAGCGGCGCTTGAGGGCCTCGGAGAGCTCGCGGGTGTTGTTGGAGGTGAGGAACACGAGCGGGATCTGGGTGGCCACCACGGTGCCGAGCTCGGGGATCGACACCTGGTAGTCGGAGAGGATCTCGAGCAGCAGCGCCTCGGTCTCGACCTCGACGCGGTCCACCTCGTCGATGAGGAGCACGACCGGATCGGTGGCCCGGATGGCCTCGAGGAGGGGGCGGGTCAGGAGGAAGTCCTCCCCGAAGATGTCGTCCTCGATCTCCCGCCAGTCCGAGGCATTGCGCTCGGCCTGGATGCGCAGGAGCTGCTTCTTGTAGTTCCACTCGAACAGCGCCTTCGACTCGTCGAGGCCCTCGTAGCACTGCAGCCGGATGAGGCGGGAGCCGGTCATCTCGGCCACCGACTTGGCCAGCTGGGTCTTCCCGGTGCCGGCCGGGCCTTCGACGAGGATGGGCTTCTGCAGCCGGTCGGCGAGGTACACCACCCCGGCGATCCCCTCGTCGGCCAGGTAGTTGACGGCCTTCAGGTCCTCTCGAACCCCGGCGACGGTCTCGAAGCGCGGCATCGGGCCACCCTACCGGGCGCGTCCCGAGGGTCTTCCTGGCGTTCGGCGCCCCGCCTGGACGCGCCGCCGTCGGGCCGGTCGGCCGGTCGAGGCGGCCGGCAGGCTGTCAGGACGTGACGATGTGGCCCTCGCCCCGGACCACGTACTTCCCGGTGGTCAGGGCCCGCAGGCCCATCGGCCCGCGGGCGTGCAGCTTCTGGGTGCTGATGCCGATCTCGGCGCCGAACCCGAAGCGCTCGCCGTCGACCCACCGCGTCGAGGCGTTGACGAGGACGGCGGCGGCGTCGACCTCGCGGACGAAGCGGTCGGCGGCGGCGAGGTCGCCGGTGACGATCGCCTCGCTGTGGCCGGACGAGTAGCGCTGCACGTGGTCGATGGCGGCCTCGAGGTCGTCCACCACGGCCACGCTCATCTTCAGGTCGAGGAACTCGGTGGCGAAGTCGGCATCGGTCGCCACGCCGATCGACGGTGCGATGGCGCGGGACCGCTCGTCGCCGACCAGGGTCACGCCCGCCAGCGCCTCGACCGCGACCGGGAGGAAGGCCTCGGCCACGGACCGGTGCACGACGAGCGACTCGGCCGCGTTGCACACGCTCGGCCGCTGGGTCTTGGCGTTCACGACGATCGAGACCGCCATCTCGAGGTCGGCGGCGGCGTCGACGTAGACGTGGCAGTTGCCGTCGCCGTCGATCACGAACGGGACGGTGGCGTTGTCGAGCACCGACCGGATGAGCGAGGGACCACCCCGGGGGATGAGGAGGTCGATCGACTCGCGGAGGCGCATGAACTCGACGGCGGCGTCCCGGCTGACGTCCTCGACGAGCACCACCGCGTCCTCGGGCAGCCCGACCTTGGCCAGGCCCTCCCGCAGCACGGCCGCGATGGCGATGTTCGAGGACACCGCGCCCGACGAACCGCGAAGGAAGGCGGCGTTCCCCGCCTTCAGGCACAGCCCGAAGGCGTCGCTCGTGACGTTGGGCCGGTTCTCGTAGATGATCGCCACCACGCCGAGCGGCACCCGCACCTCCTCGATGCGCAGCCCGTTCGGCCGGACCCAACCCCGAACGACCTCGCCCACCGGGTCGGGCAGGGTGGCCACCTGCCTGAGGCCACCGGCCATGGCCGCCACCCGCCCGGCGTCGAGGCGGAGCCGGTCGACAACCGTGGCGGCCACCCCGTCGGCGGTGGCCCGCTCGACGTCGGCGGCGTTGGCGGCGAGGACGTCGTCGGTCCGGGCCACCAGCAGGTCGGCGGCGGCGAGGAGGGCGGCGTCGCGGACGGCGGTGCCCGTGGTGGCGAGCACCCGGGCGGCCGCTTTGACCTGCCGACCGAGGTCGGCGATCGAGGCTTGGGGCACCGCCCAAGTGTACGGATCGGCTCCCGCGCCGACTGGCCGGCTCGACGGGCCGGCCCCGGTGCCACACGACGGTCCCGTCGCGGGGGCGCCTCCCGTCTGGTCCGGACCGCATGCCGGGCTGGTCCGGACCGCATGCCGGGCCGCATGACGGGCCGGCCGTAGGATCGTCGCCCTTGTCCGACGCCGCTGCGCTCCCCTCGGTCGAGACGCCCGCCGGCGGTGCCAGCCTCCTGCGCTCGAGCGGGATCGTCGCCCTCGGGACGGCGCTCTCGCGGTCCACCGGCTTCGTGCGGCTGGCCGCGACCGCCTACGCCATCGGCTTCGGCGCGCTCAACGACACGTACACGCTGGCCAACACCACCCCGAACATCGTCTACGAGCTCCTGCTCGGCGGAGTGCTGTCGGCCACCCTGGTCCCGGTCTTCGTCAGCCACGCCGAGGACGGCGACGACGAGGGCACCTCGGCGGTGATCTCGGTGGCCACCGCCGCCCTGATCGCCGTCACCGTGATCGGGGTCCTGGCCGCCCCGCTGCTCGTGCGGGTCTACACCGTCACGGCCGAGTCCGGCGTGGCCGAGGAGCAGCGTGAGGTGGCCACCAACTTCCTCCGGCTCTTCATGCCGCAGATGGTCTTCTACGGGCTGACCGCCATGGGCACCGCCCTGCTGAACGCCCGGCGGAGCTTCGCCCTGCCGGCGTTCGCCCCCGCCCTCAACAACCTGGTGGTGACCGCCGTCCTCGTGTCACTGCCCCATGTGGCCGGCCAGGCCCCGACGCTGAACGACATCCGGGACGACCGGGGGCTGCTGCTCCTGCTGGGGCTCGGCACGACGGCGGGCGTCGCCCTCATGACGGTGGCCCTGCTCCCGGCGGTGAAGCGGTCCGGCTTCCGCTTCCGACCGAACTTCGACATCCGCAACCCGGCCGTGCGCGAGGTCGGGCGCATGTCGGGCTGGACACTCGGCTACGTGCTGACCAACCAGGTCGCCCTCCTGGTCGTCTACCTCCTCGCCAACCGCCAGGTCGGTGGGGTCTCGACCTACACCGCCGCCTACGTCTTCTTCCTGCTCCCCCACGCCCTCATCGCGGTCTCGATCATGACCACCTTCGTGCCCGAGCTGGCGTCCGCGGCCCGGGCCGACGACCGGGCCACCTACCGGGAGCGCTTCTCGAGCGGCATCCGCCTCATGGCGCTCGTCATCCTCCCGGCCGCCACCGGCTACGTCGTGCTGGCCCGTCCGATCGTGCGGGCCCTGCTCCAGCGGGGGGCGCTCGAGACCGCGTCCGCCAACCTGGCGGCGGACAACCTGGCGATGTTCGCCCTCGGCCTGCTCGGCTTCTCGATCTATCTCTTCACGCTCCGGGGCTTCTACGCCCTGCGCGACACCCGCACGCCCTTCCTCCTCGGGCTGGCCCAGAACGGGATGAACATCGCCTTCGCCTTCGCGCTCGAGCCGGCCATCGGCGTGCCCGGGCTCGCCCTCGCCTACGGGCTCGCCTACACGGTCGCGGCGGTGCTGGCCGTCTGGGCCCTCCGGCGGCGCATGGGGTCGCTCGACTCGGGCCGGGTCCTGCGCTCGCTGGCCCGCATCGCCCTCGCCAGCCTGGCGATGGCCGCTGCCGTCGCCGCGACGATCCAGATCGTGCCGGACGTCGACCTGGTGCAGACCGTCGCCGGCATCGCCGTCGGCGCGGTGGTCTACCTCGGGGCGGTGCTGGCGCTCCGGGTCGACGAGGTCGCCACCGTCAGGTCCCGCTTCTTCGGGCGCTGAGGGTCGGACCGCGGCCCGAAGGTCAGGGGAGCACGACGAGGTCGTCCCGGTGGATCACCTCGTGGGGCACCCCGTCGGGGAGGTCGGCGGTGCGGGACCCGGCCAGCGGCCCGAGCGTGGCCGCGTCGATGCGGACCAGGCCCTTGGCGAACACCTTCCCCGACGGATCGGCGACCTCCACCGCGTCGTCCGCCTGGAAGCGGCCGTGCACGGCGCGTACGCCGGCCGGCAGCAGGGACACGTTGCGGTCGACGAGCGCGGCCCGGGCCCCGTCGTCGACCACGATCGTGCCGGACGACCCCACGGCGAAGGCGATCCAGAGCTTGCGGGCCGGCAGCCGGCGGGCCCGGGGGTGCACCACCGTTCCCACCCCCGGCGTGCCGGCGACCGCGTCGACGAGCACGCCCGGCCGGCCGGCGGCGGCGATCACGGCCCGCACGCCCGACCAGGCCGCGATCTTGGCCGCGGCCAGCTTCGACGCCATGCCGCCGCTGCCCCTGGCCGTGCCCGCCGAGCCGGCCACCGCTTCGAGCTCGGCGTCGACCTCCAGGATCTCCTCGATCAGGCTGGCGCTGGCGTCGAGGCGCGGATCGGCGGTGAACAGGCCGGCGTGGTCGGTGAGCAGCACCAGGAGGTCGGCCGACACGAGGTGGGCCACGAGCGCGGCCAGCCGGTCGTTGTCGCCGAAGCGGATCTCGTCGTCGGCGGTGGCGTCGTTCTCGTTCACGACCGGCACCACGCCGAGCTCGAGCAGGCGGGTCAGGGTCGAGCGGGCGTGCAGGTACTGCGACCGCTCCACGAAGTCGAGCGGGGCGATGAGGATCTGGCCGGCGACGAGGCCGTGGCCGGCCAGCAGGTCGTCGTACACCCGCATCAACCGGCTCTGACCCACGGCCGAAACCGCCTGCAGGGTGGCGACGTCCGGACCGTCGGCCCGGGTCATCCCGAGCGCCGGCAACCCGGCTGCGATGGCCCCGCTCGTGACGAGCACGACCCGGTGGCCGGCCGCCCGAAGGGCGGCGATCTCGCCGCACAGCTTGGCGATGGCGACCACGTCGATCACGCCCCGCTCGTCGGTGATCGACGAGCTCCCGATCTTGGCGACGAGCGTGGCCATCAGCCCTCGTCGTAGTCGAACACGAGCCCGCCGATGCGGACCTTGTCGCCCTGCCGGGCACCGGCCCGGGCCAGCGCGCGGTCGACGCCGAGCCGGCGGAGGCGCTCCTGGACGAAGCGCAGGGCCTCGGAGTTCGTGAGGTCGCTCACCGCCACGGCCCGCTCGGCCTGGCGACCGACCACCACGAAGCCGCCGTCGTCCTCCCGCTCGACGCGGAAGCTCTCGGCCGCGGGTCGGTGCACGGCGTAGGCCGCGGGTCGGGGGACGGCCGCCCGGGCCTCCTTCACCAGCTCGGCCACGGCGCCGACGACGGGCCGTACCCCCTCGCCGGTGACAGCGGCCAGGCGGGGGCCGTCCCAGTCGGCCGTGCCCACGTCGGCCTTCGAGCCCACCACCAGCCGGTGGCGCTGGAGGAGCTCGGGCTGGTAGCGGCCCAGCTCGTCGAGCAGCACCCGCTCCTGCTCGGCCGGCGACCGGCCGTCGGCGGCGGCCAGGTCGACCAGCACCAGCAGCACGCGGGCCCGCTCGACGTGGCGGAGGAACTGGTGGCCGAGGCCGCGCCCCTCGCTGGCCCCCTCGATCAGGCCCGGGATGTCGGCCACCACCATCTCGAAGCCGTCGTCGAGGCGCACCACGCCCAGGTTCGGGACGAGGGTCGTGAACGGGTAGTCGGCGATCTTCGGTCGGGCCGCGGAGATCACGGAGATGAGCGTGCTCTTCCCGGCGTTGGGGAACCCGACGATGGCCACGTCGGCCATCAGCTTGAGCTCGAGCCGCAGCCAGCGCTCCTCGCCCACCTCGCCCTGCTCGGCGAAGGCGGGGGCCCGGCGGCGGTTGGACAGGAAGCTGGCGTTGCCCCGCCCGCCCCGCCCGCCCTCGCCGGCCCGCCAGCGGTCGCCCTCGCCCACGAGGTCGGCGAGCACCGTGCCCGACCGGTCGCGCACCACCGTGCCCTCGGGCACCGGCACCAGGAGGTCCTTGCCGGACCGGCCGTGGGCCTTCTTGGAGGTGCCGTGGGCACCGTCCTCGCCCCGCCGGAAGGGGTGGTCCTTGAAGGCGAGGAGCGACGGGACGTTGCGGTCGGCCACGAGCCAGACGTCGCCGCCCCTGCCCCCGTCGCCGCCGTCGGGTCCGCCCTTCGGGGTGTGGGCCTCCCGCCGGAACGAGACGGAGCCGGCCCCGCCGTCGCCGCCCTTCACGTGCAGCCCGCTCTCGTCGACGAAGCCGGGCACCGGGCCACGATACGGGCCCGGCGTCTCCCGCCTCCGGTCGAGGCCCCGCAACCGGTGGGGCGCCTCCGCCCCGGCCGGCCGCCACCGCGCCACCTCCGGCCGAGGTCCCGCCGCCGGTGGGGCCCACCGCTCCGCCTCCGGCCGGCCCCCGAGGGTGCCCCGGCGATGTCACCCACCGTCGGTACCGTGGCCGGCATGGAAGCGCCGGGCGACCGCCCCACCACCACGACCGGTGCCGGTCACCCGGTGGTGGCGCACGACCTGGTGAAGGTCGGCGACGTCGAGCTCGTCGACCGACGGGCCAGGGAGGACGCCGACCACCTCCACCTCGCCCCCTTTGCCACCCGGGCCGAGGGCGCGGGCGAGCGGGCGGCGTCGGAGGCGCCCGACCCCTACCGCACCTGCTTCGAGCGAGACCTCGACCGCATCCAGCACAGCCGCCCCTTCCGCCGCCTGGCCGGCAAGTGCCAGGTCTTCCTCGCCCCCGACGACGACCACCTCCGCACCCGCCTCACCCATGCCATCGAGGTGGCCCAGGTGGCGGTGTCCATCGCTCGGGGGGCCCGCCTCAACCTGGCCCTCACCCAGGCCGCCGCCATGGGTCACGACTGCGGGCACGGACCGGCCGGCCACGCCTCGGAGGACGCGCTGTCGCCCTTCGTCCAGGGTGGCTTCCACCACGCCGTCTACGGGGCCGACGTGGTGCTGGCCCCCCTCAACCTCTGCGCCGAGACGCTCGACGCCATCCGGAACCACTCCTGGAACCGGCCCTCGCCGTCCACGCCCGAGGGCGAGGTGGTGGCCTGGGCCGACCGCATCGCCTACGTGTGCCACGACTTCGAGGACGCCGTCGAGGCCGGCATCGTCACCGCCGACGAGCTCCCCCCCGCCGTGGCCGAGGTCGTCGGGCGCGACCGCCGGGTCCAGCTCGGGGCCTTCGTCACCTCCATGCTCGACACCATCGCCGACACCGGTGCCGTGGCCATGCGCAACCCCGAGGCCGAGGCGCTCAGCGCCTTCCGGGCCTTCAACTACGAGCGCATCTACCTGCGCCCGGCCTCCACCGAGCAGGCCGGGCGGGTCGTCTCGCTCATCCGGGCCCTCACCGAGCACGTCGCCGAGCACCCCCGTGACGCGCACGTGGTGCCCGGGTCCGACGAGGCGGTGGCCGAGGCGGTGCGCTACGTCAGCGGCATGACCGACCGCTTCGCGCTCGAGCTGGCCGTCGAGCGGTTGGGCTGGTCGCGGGAGGCCCTGCCCCAGGGCCTCTGACCGGCGCCGGACGGCCGGTTCTCAGCCCTCGGGCAGGACGTCGACAAGGCGGCGGCCCTTGCGGGTGCCGAACTTCACGACGCCGTCGGCGGTGGCGAAGAGGGTGTCGTCGCCGCCCCGCCCGACGTTCTCGCCGGGGTGGAAGCGGGTGCCCCGCTGGCGCACGATGATGGCGCCGGCCGGGGCCTTCTGGCCGTCGAACAGCTTCACGCCGAGGCGCTGGGCCGCCGAGTCGCGGCCGTTGCGGGTGGACCCACCGCCCTTGGTCTTCGACATGGCGCTACTTCCCCTTGGAGATGCCGGTGATCTCCACCGTCGTGTACTTCTGACGGTGGCCCCAGCGCTTGCGCTGGTTGGTCTTGTTCTTGTACGTGAAGCCCCGGATCTTCGGGCCCTTGGTCGTGCCGATCACCCGGGCCGAGACGGAGGCCCCGGCCAGGTCGGCCGGGCGGGTGACGACGTCGTCGCCGTCGACGAGCAGGATCGGGCGGAAGCTGACCTCCGCGCCGTCCTCCTGGCCCAGCAGCTCGACGTCGATGCGCTGCCCCTCGGCGACGCGCGACTGCTTGCCGCCGGTGTGGATCACTGCGTACATAGGGCGGCGACGCTACCAGCGGCGGGCGCCGGTCCGGAACTCGACCCCTCGTCGTCGACGCCGTCAGTCGGCGCGGTCAGCGGAGCATGTCCTGGTCGACGACGATCCCCCGCCCCTCGCAGACCGGGCAGGTCGCCGACATCGACTCGAGCAGGCCTTCGCCGATCCGTTTCCTCGTCATCTCCACGAGGCCGAGCTCCGAGATGTCGAAGACCTGGGTGCGGGTCTTGTCCCGGGCCAAGGCGTCCCGGAACACCCGGACGACCTCGTCGCGGTTGCGGCGCACCTCCATGTCGATGAAGTCGATGACGATGATGCCGCCGATGTCACGCAGGCGGAGCTGCCTGGCGACCTCCTCGGCCGCCTCCAGGTTGTTCTCGAACACGGTCTGCTCGAGGTTCGACCGGCCCACGTTCTTGCCGGTGTTGACGTCGATCACCGTGAGCGCCTCGGTCCGCTCGATGATGAGCGAGCCCCCGGACGGCAGCCACACCTTGCGGTCCAGCGCCTTGTGGAGCTGCTCGTGCACGTGGAACTGCTCGAAGAGCGAGAGCGGCTCGACGTCGGGATCGTGGAGCTCGACGCGGTCGGCCAGCTCGGGCGTGATGCCGGCGACGTAGTCGCGGATCTCCTCGTAGAGGGCCCGGTCGTCGATCACGACCCCCCGGTACGACGAGTTGAACTCCTCGCGGATCACCCTGACGGCGAGGTCGGGCTCGCCGTAGAGCAGCGTCGGGCGGTTGGCCCTGGCGGCCGCCTCCGCGATGCGCCGCCACTGCCCGAGCAGCAGGGTCACGTCGCGCTCGAGCTCCTCCCGCGACGCCCCGGCGGCCGCGGTGCGCACGATGAGGCCGTGCTCCGACGGCTTGATCTTGTCGAGGATCGAACGCAGCCGCTTGCGCTCGTCGTCGGCGAGGCGCTTGGAGATGCCGTAGGTCGACGAGTTCGGGATGAGCACCACGAAGCGGCCCGGGAGCGAGACCTCCTGGGTGAGGCGGGCCCCCTTGGCGCCGATGGGGTTCTTCGTGACCTGGCACACGATCGTCTGCTTGGCCTTGAGGACGTCCTCGATGCGGGCCCGGTCGGCCGGTCCTTCGACGTCGTCGGCGTCGAAGGTGACGTCGCCCCGGTAGAGCACGGCGTTCTTCGGCGTCCCGATGTCGATGAACGCCGCCTCCATGCCGGGCAGGACGTTCTGCACCCGCCCGAGGTAGATGTTGCCGTGGATCTGGCTGGTGTCGTCCTGGGGCTTGGAGACGTAGTGCTCGATCAGCGAGCGGCCCTCGAGCACGGCGACCTGCGTCGCCCCCGGCCGGACCTGGACGCACATGAGGTAGCGGCCCACCGGCCGGCCGTTGCGCTCGCGGCCCTTGCGCTGCTCGAGCAGCTCGGGGTCGACCTCGACCTCGACGGCCGGGCCGTTCGAGCCGCCCCCGCCGCCCGACCGGTTCCGCCCGCCCCGCCGCCGGCGGCCGCCGCTCCGGCGCTCGCCGGGACCGTCGTCGGCCCCATCCCCGCCGGTCGTCGTCGCCGCGGCCGGCGCCGGCCGGGTGTCGCCGATGCGGGGCCGCTGGGCCGGCTCGGCCGGACGGGCGGCGCGGGGAGGGGCGCCCTCCGGCCCGTCGGTCTGGGCCTCGCCGTCGGCGGGTCGGCGGCCGCGGCCCCGCCCGCCCCGGGAGCCCCGGCGGCGGGACCGGCGGGCCGGGTCGGCGCCGTCAGCCGGGCGGTCGCCCGGCGCCGGCTGGCTCGACGACGCTGCCGCCGGCGGGGACGCTGCCGCCGGCGGGGACGCGGCCGCCGCCGGGCTCGGGGACATCGGCGCCGGGCGGGCCGTCTGACCGTGGGTTTCGGGCTCGGACATGGAGATCCTCTCTGGGAGGGCCCGACGTCGCCAGCGGCTCGCGCCGGGCGCCGTCGTGCCAGGTCCACTGCGCCGTCCGCACGACCCTCCCCTCGCGCAGGGCCCCGTCGGGCGACAGCGCGAGCAGCAGCTCGGAGGGTCGGAGGCTGCGGGGATGGATGCCGAGCTCGGCGTCGAGCTCGACCCCGCCGGCGGTGGGACCGGAAACGGAGACGTGGAGCAGGGCGGGCCGGAGGTCGTCGGTGACCTCCCGCCCCTTTCGAGAACGGGTGAGGACCAAGGCATCGGCCCCCATGGCCCGGGAGGTGAGCAGTTCGGCGGCCGGCACGTCGACGCCGATCGCCTCGATCTTCCAGGAGCAGGACGTCACCGACTCCTGCAGCGAGAGGGCGCCGGGGGGGAGCGGCGCGACGGCGGTGACGTCGATCCCCGCCGGCAGCTCGGCCGACAACCGGGCCGGCAGCGCCGCGAGGGCCAGGGCGTCGTCGGCGGCACCCACGGTCGGGCCCTCGCCCGCCGGCCCGTCGAGGTCGACGGCGGCGTCCACGAGCTCGATGTCGAGGTACTCGGCCAGCGACTCGTGGCCGGTGGAGAGGGCCAGCCCGAAGGCCAGCTTCGGGCGGGGCGAGAAGCCGGCCGTGTAGGCGGGGCGCAGCCCGGCCCGGCGCAGCGCCCGCTCCCACATCCGGGCCACGTCGCGGTGGCTGGTGAAGCGGACCTTGCCGAGCTTGGCGAACCGGACCCGCACCTTCACGGCTGGCGCCCCAACCGCACCGGGACCGCGACCGATCCGGGACGGGTGCCGGTGCCGACCATCGTTCCCGCACCCCCACCCGCACCCGCACCGGCGAGGGCGGGTGACGGACCGGTGCCCTGGCTGCCGCCGGCCGGTGGCGTGGCCGAGGCCACCACGTGCTCGAGGGCGTAGCCGGTGCAGGCCCCGCAGTCGTAGCAGGGGGTCCACCGGCAGTCGGGCAGGCCGACCTCGGCCAGGGCGTCCCGCCAGTCCTGCCAGAGGAACTCCTTGTGGAGACCGGCCGAGAGGTGGTCCCAGGGCAGGACCTCGTCCTCGTCCCGGTGGCGGTAGACGAGGTCCTCGACCGAGAGGCCATGCTCGGCGAGGGCGTCGAGCCACAGGTCGAGCCGGAAGTGCTCCGACCACTCCTGGAACACGCCGCCCCGGCGCCAGACCTGCTCGATCACCGGGCCGAGCCGGCGGTCGCCCCGGCTGGCGATGCCCTCCGCGAGGGTGGCCTTGGGGTCGTGCCACTTGAGCTGGGCGTTCCGGACGCCCCGGAGGTCGTCCCGCAGCAGGTGCATCTTGCGGGTGAGCTCCTCCCGCGTGTTCTGCCCGAACCACTGGAAGGGCGTGAAGGGCTTGGGCACGAACCCGCCCACCGACACCGTGACCGAGGCACCCTTGGTGTGGCCGGCGCCGATGGCGGCCGCCTTGCGCCCCAGCTCGGCGATCCCCATCGTGTCCTCGTCGGTCTCCGACGGGAGCCCGGTCAGGAAGTAGAGCTTCACCCGCCGCCAACCCTGGGAGTAGGCGGCGTCGACGGCCGAGAACAGGTCGTCCTCGCTGATGAGCTTGTTGATGACCTGGCGCATCCGCCAGGTCCCGGCCTCGGGCGCGAAGGTGAGGCCGGTGCGGCGGGCGGTCTGGATCTGGGCCGCGATGCCCACGGTGAAGGCGTCGACCCGCAGGCTCGGGAGGCTCACCGAGACGTTGTCGCCGCAGTTCATGATGTCGGCCACCACCTCGCCGACGCCGCTGAAGTCGGCGGTCGAGAGGCTGGTGAGGGCGACCTCGTCGTAACCGGTGCGGCGCAGGCCGTCGGCCACCATGGTGCGCACCTGGTCGGCGGGGCGCTCGCGGACGGGCCGGGTGATCATGCCGGCCTGGCAGAACCGGCAGCCCCGGGTGCAGCCCCTGAAGACCTCGACGTTGAGCCGGTCGTGGACCACCTCGGTGAGCGGCACCAGCTGGCGCTTCGGGTACGGCCAGGCCCCGAGGTCGGCGATGGTGCGCTTCTCGACCACGTCGGGCACGCCCGCCAGCCGGGGCCGGGTGGCGGCCAGGCCGGCCCCGTCGTAGCTCGACTCGTACAGCGAGGGCACGTACACGCCCGGGACCAGCGCCAGCTCCCGCAGCACGCCCTCCCGGGACGTCCGGCCGCTGCGCTTCCAGCCAGACAGCACCTCGGTGATCTCGGACACGACCTCTTCGCCGTCGCCGAGCACCACGAAGTCGAGGAAGTCGGCGAGCGGCTCCGGGTTGTAGGTGCAGTGCCCGCCGGCGGCCACGAGGGGGTGCTCGGGCCGGCGGTCGGCCGCCCGGACCGGCACCCCGGCCAGGTCGATGCAGTTCAGGACGTTCGTGTAGACGAGCTCGGCCGACAGGTTGAAGGCGATGACGTCGAAGTCGCCGGCGGCCCGGTGGGTGTCGACGCTGAACAGGGGCAGGCGGTGCCGGCGGAGGAGGGCCTCGAGGTCGCTCCACGGGGCGTAGGACCGCTCGGCGACGGCATCGGGCCGCTCGTTGAGGATCTCGTACAGGATCTGGAGGCCCTGGTTGGGCAGGCCGATCTCGTAGGTGTCGGGGTAGGTCAGCAGCCAGGACACGGCGCCGGGCCGGTGCACGGGCTGAACGGCACCGTCCTCGCAGCCGATGTAGCGGGCCGGCTTCTGCACCTGCCCGAGCAGGGGCTCGAGCTCCGGCCAAAGCGAGGTCATGGTCGACGGGATGCTACCGGTGCGGCACCGATCACACGCCCTCGCCCCCGTGGCCCCGCGCCGGGAGCCGGTCGTCCCCGGGCCCGAGGCGGCGGAGGGTGGCCACCGCGTTGTAGTCGGGCACCTTCGAGCGCGGCTCCCGGTGGTCCGCTCCGCCGGCGAGGAGCACGTTGCCCTCGGGCCAGTGGACCTGGAGCGTCCGGGACGGGAGCGGCGCCAACCGCACGACCGCCTCCATCGCCCCCACCTCGCTCCGGAGCTCGACGCGGTCGCCCTCGAGCACGCCGGCCGCCGCCGCGTCCGACGGATCCATCAGCACGTCGTCCCGCCGGGCCCCGTTGAGCGGGTCGACGGCCGCGAACACCATCGAGTTGAACTGCTTGCCCCGCCGGGTCGTGACGGCGTAGGTGCCGGCGGGCAGCTCGGTCGAGGGCGCCTCGGCCGGCGTGAAGCGGCCGCGGCCGTCCGGGGTCGGGAAGGCCCCGCCGGGCGCGAGGTGCCGACCGCCCCACTGGACGCTGTCGCCGGTCGCGGCCAGGTCCTCGATGCCCGCGTACCACGGGACGACGTCGGCGATCTCGGCCCGCAGCGCCCGGTTGTCGACCCAGGCGAACGCCGCGGCCAGCTCGGGTCGGACCCGGGTGGCCAGGTCGGCGAACACCCGCCACTCGCTGCGGGCCTCGCCCACGCGGTGCCCGGGGATCTCGGGCGAGAACACGATCCGGCGCTCGGTGGTGGTCTCCGTGCCGCCGCCCTCCTGCTCGTAGCGGGTGGCCGCCGGGAGGAGCAGCACCGTGCCGCCCTCGTCGGGGTCCACGAGCATCTGGCTGCTCACCACGACGTCCTGATGGACCCGCAGGGGCACCCGGGCCAGGGCCCGGGCCACGCCGTCGGGGTCGGGGAGGACGTCGAGGAAGTTGCCGCCGGAGGCGAACAGCACCTCGAGGTCGCCCCGCCCGGCCGCCTCGACCATCTCCGGCGCGGTGAGGCCCGGCTCGGGCGGCACGGCGAAGCCCCACCGGGCGCCCAGCCGGGCGGCGGTGGCGGCCGTGACCGGCTCCATGCCCGGGAGGGCCGTGGCGTAGGCACCCATCTCGGCGCCGCCCTGGACGCCGGAGTGGCCCCGGATCGGCATGAGGCCGGCGCCGTCCCGCCCGACGTTGCCCCGGGCCAGGGCCAGGTTCACGATGGCCTGGACGCCGGCGACGCTCTCTCGGTGCTGGGTGATCCCCATCGACCAGACGAGTACGGCGCCCTTCGCCTGCCCGTAGAGCTCGGCGAAGGCCCGCACCACCTCGACCGTGAGCCCGGCCCCGGCCGCGAGGTCGGCCAGCGGCGAGCGGTCGAGGAGCGCGGCCAGATCGTCCCAGCCGGTGGTGTGATCGCGGACGAAGTCGAGGTCGACGGTGCCGTCCTCGATCAGGACCTTCAGCACGGCGTGGCAGAAGGCCACGTCGCCGCCGGGCCGGACCGGCACGTGAAGGTCGCAGACCCTGGTGCCGAACATCGCCGACTCGGGGCTCGACGGCACCCAGTAGGAGACGAGGCCGGGCTCGAGGTAGGGGTTGACGACGGCCACCCTGGTGCCGGCCCGCTTGGCCTCGTAGAGGTACTTCATGAAGACGGGTTGGTTGTTCGCCGGGTTCGACCCGATGAGCACGACCAGGTCGGTCTCGAGCACGTCCTGGAACGAGCACGTGGTGGCGGCCGCGCCGATGGCCTCCCGGAGGGCCACCGTCGAGGGGGCGTGGCACACCCGGGCCGCGCTGTCGACGCTGGCCACGCCCATGGCCCGGGCCGCCTTCCCGGCCGAGTAGTACACCTCGTTGGTGATGCCCCGGCTGGTGAGGTAGATCGCCGTCCGCTCGCCGCCGGCCCGGCGGATGGCCCCGGCCACCTCGTCGAGGGCCTCGTCCCAGCCGATCCGGGTGAACCCGGCCTCCCCCGCCCGGCGCCGCATCGGGCGGCCCAGCCGGCCGAGCGACCGCAAGGCCCGGTTCGAGGTGGCCCGGAGCGGGTCGACGTCGGCGAGGACGGACGGGTCGAGCTCGTCGGCGGTGTTGACGGCCAGCAGCTCGAGCCGGGTGGTGCACAGGTGCACCCCGTCGATGGTCCAGTCGTGGAACCCGGCCACGCCGAGGGCGCACCCGTCGCACACCCCCTGGGAGAGGACCCGCCAGGCGTAGACCGGGTGACGGCGGTGCTGCCAGGCGATCCGGGCCATGTCCTTGAAGTGGTTCGGCTTCACCGTCCCCGACCCGATGCCGTAGGGGCGCAGGCCCACCCAGAGCGACCGGTTCCAGCGCCGCCCCCGGCGGGCAGGGCGGGCCTCGGCACGGCTCGCCCCGTCCCCCACCGCGTCTCCCACCGCGTCCCCCGGCGCGTCCACCCGGCCGGATCGGCGGTCGTGGGGCCACCTCACGGTCGCAGGTCGCCGGCGTAGACGTTGGCCCGGTCGCCGCGCACGAAGCCGACCAGCGTGATCCCCGCGGCGTCGGCCGCCTCGACGGCGAGCGACGACGGCCCGCCCACCGCGGCCACGACCGGGAACCCGGCCGCCCACGCCTTCTGCACCAGCTCGACGCTGACCCGACCGCTCAGGAGCAGCCCGAGCCCGGTGGCGGGCAGCCGGTCGTCGAGGAGGAGCCGGCCGACCAGCTTGTCGACCGCGTTGTGCCGACCGACGTCCTCCCGCACCACCACCACCGAACCGGCGGGCAGCCCGCCGTCCGCCCCCGCACCCCCGGCCCCTGCGCCGCCCGCCCCTGCGCCGTCCGCCCCCGCACCGCCGGCCGGCGCGCCGTCCACCGCCGTGCCGTCCGCCAGCGTGAACGCGGCGGCGCCGTGCACCGAGCCGGTCCGGTCGAACAGCGGCTGGTGGTCGCCGAGCGCCCCGGCGGCGGCCACGACCGACCGCAGCGAGGGAGCCGCCACCGGTGCGAGCCGGTCGAGGCGCGCCGTGAGCTCGTCGATCGCCACCGACCCGCAGATCCCGCACGAGGCCGTGCTGGCGGCCAGCCGGGTGGGGGCCGGCCTGGCGCCGCGGTGGGTCACGACGTCGAGCACGTTGTAGGAGTTGCCCTCCGGCCCCTTGCCGGCGCAGTAGCGGATCTGGCCGATGAGATCGCCCACCAGGTGGCCCTCGGCCAGGCACCAGCCGGCGGCCAGCTCGAAGTCGTGGCCGGGCGTCCGCATGGTGGTGCCGACCAGCTCCCCGTTGAGGCGGATCTCGAGCGGCTCCTCCGTCGGCACCACGTCGTGGACCAGCTTCGGGGTGCCGGTGCCGGTGCCGGTCTCGAGCCGCCGGACGGCGGCCGGCGAGGTCGCCCCGGCCCGCGCTCGCCTCGTCTTGGCACCCAGGGTCATGGCACCCAGGCTGCCACCCGGCGGGCCCGCTCAGGCGAAGCGGCGGGAGTGGACGTTCAGGACGAGGCCGACGGCGAGGAACATGGTCAGCGTCGACGAGCCGCCGTAGGACATGAACGGGAGCGGGATGCCCGTGATCGGCATGATGCCCATCGTCATGCCCATGTTCTCGAAGACCTGGAACAGCAGGAGGCCGAGCACGCCGGCGCAGAGGAGCGTGCCGAAGAAGTCCCGGGCCAGCAGTGCCGCCCGCCAGATGCGCCACGCCATCACCGAGTACAGCGCCAGCAGCGTCACACCGCCCACGAAGCCGAGCTCCTCGCCGACCACGGTGAAGATGAAGTCCGAGTGCTGGTAGGGCACGTAGCGGAGCTTGGTCTGGGTGCCCTCGAAGAGGCCGGCGCCCATGAGCCCACCGGCGCCGATCGCCGTCTCGGCCTGCTCGGCGTTGTAGGCCGCGTCGGAGCCGGCCGCCGTGTCCGGGCTGGCGAAGAGCGTGAGACGCTCCTTCTGGTACGTCTCGATGACGCCGAGCTGGAAGACGCCGACCACGCCCACGACGCCGATCAGGCCGAGGACGACGAGCTGGCGGGCGGGCGCCCCGGCCACGACGAGGATCGTCAGAGCCAGGGCGACGAACACCATCACCGAGCCGACGTCGGGCTGCAGGAGGATGAGCCCGACGGGCAGGCCGACCACGACGATGGCGGCCAGGGTGGTCCGCACGTCGAGGTGGCCGCCCCGCGGGTTCGAGCACACGACGGCCAGGAGCAGGATCACGGCCAGCTTGGCGAACTCGGCCGGCTGGACCTGGAACGAGCCCAGCGCGAACCAGGACTTCGAGCCGTTCACCTCGGTGCCGAGGGGGGAGATGACCGCGGCCAGCAGCAGCAGGGCCCCGAGGTAGAAGACGACCGAGAGGTGCTGGTGGTGGCGGTAGTCGACGAGCGAGGCCACCACCGCCAGGACGATCCCGAGGATGACGAACACCAGCTGGCGCACGAGGAACGTGCTCGACGTGCCGGGCTCGCCGATGGTCGACCGGGTGGCGCTGTAGACCATGATCACGCCGAGCAGGGCCACGGCGAGGGTGGCGCCGATCAGCACCCAGTCGAGGTGGCGCCACGGCGCCGACGGGTCCCGCCGGAGGTTGGCGGCCGGGTTCCCGGGCGAGAGCGGCGTCACTCCCCCACCCCGTTCACCTGGGCGAACTCGGCCCGGCCGTCGACCTCGAGCCCGGAGACGACGCCGAACACCCGCCTCGCCACCGGCGCCGCGGCCGACGCCCCGAAGCCGGACTGCTCCATCACCACCGACACGACGAACTGCGGGTCGGCGGTCGGCCCCCAGCCCACGAAGAGGGCGGTGTCCTGCTTCCGGGTGACCTGGGCGGTGCCGGTCTTGCCGGCGATGCCCCACTGGCCGAGGGGGAAGCCGCTGAACGCGTTGTAGGCGGTGCCCTTGCGGTGGGAGACGACCCGGTCGAGGCCGTCGACGATCGGCTGGCGGACCTCGCCCGGCAGGTCGACCTGGGCCGCCACCCGCTTGCTGATGGCCCGGACCACCTCGCCGTCCCGGCGCCGGACCGCCAGGGCCACGTTCAGGGCGTAGCGGGTGCCGCCGTTGGCGTAGGTGGCGTAGGCGTTGGCGAGCTGGATGGGCGTGACGAGCATGGCCTCCTGGCCGATGGCCAGGTTCACGTTGTTGCCTGTGTACCAACCGGCCGCGGCCAGGGCCGGGTTCTTCTCGTGGAGGGCGTTCTTCGAGGCCTTGGTGAGCACCCGGCCGCTGCTCTCCGACGGCAGCGGCACGCCGGTCTCGGCGCCGAAGCCGAGCGTGGCGGCCACGTCCTGGATCGGGTTCTCGCCGTAGCGGGCCCGCTGCTGCCAGAACTTGCCGCCGATGTCGTAGAAGTAGACGTCGCTCGAGACGGCCAGTGCCCGGCGCATGTCGACCGAGCCGTACCTGGCCCCGCCCGCGTTCTGGCGAACGCACGCATCGCCGCCGCAGTCGCCCGGGATCGTGTAGACGCCCTTGTCGACGATCGTCTGGCCGGCGCTCACGAGGCCGTGGCGCAGGGCGGCGTCGGCCGTCACCAGCTTCCACGTCGAGCCCGGCACGTACTGGCCCTGCGTGGCCCGGTTCAGGAAGGGCGCGGCCCGGTTCTCCTCCTTGGGCGGGAAGAGCACCGCCGCCTCGGCCTCCGAGATCCCGTCGGCCAGGGCCGGCAGGTCGTAGGTGGGGAACGACGCCATGGCGAGGACGGTCCCCTCCTTGGCGTCGACCACCACCGTCGACCCGGCATCGGCCACCAGCGCCGAGCCGTCGTCCTTGAAGGGACGGCCCCGGGTCGCGGCCAGTCCCTCGGCGAGCGCGGCCTCGGCCACCGCCTGGACGTTCACGTCGATCGACAGCACCACGTCGAGACCCTGCACCGGGGGCTCGACCGAGAGCACCCGGATCGGCCGGCCCCGCCGGTCGACCTCGATGCGCCGGACACCGGGCTTGCCCCGGAGCTCGGTCTCGTAGGTCTTCTCCACCCCGTCCTTGCCGATCATGTCGCCGAGGGCGTAGGCGCCGCCCGACTTGGCCAGCTCGTCCTGGCCGATCTCGCCGACGTAGCCGAGCAGGTGGGCGGCCAGGTTCCCCCGGGGATACGAGCGCATGGCCACCCGCTCGGCCACCACGCCGGGGAACTCGTCCTGGCGCTCCCGCAGCGCGACCATCTTCGCCTCGACCACGTCCTCGGCCACCGGCGCCGGTGTGTACGGGCTCACCTGGCGGCTCTCGAGGCGGCGCTCGAGGTCGGGCACCGGCACCTCGAGCACCTGCGAGAGGCGGGCCAGCAGCGACGCCCGCTCGTCGTCCTCGAAGGCGTCGAGCGTCAGGCGGTCGATCGCCACCACGTTCGACGCCCGGTTGTCGACGAGGGGCACCCCGTTGCGGTCGAGGATGCGACCCCGGGGCGCCGGCTCGAGGACCTCCCGCACCGAGTTCTCCTCGGCCTGGAGCTTGAGGTCGGGCGCGGCCAGCACCTGCAGGTACCACATCCGGGCCACGAGCGCCGTGAACAGGGAGATGCCGACGATGGCCACGAGGGCCAGCCGCAGGCGGGGCGAGTCGCTCGTCACGTCAGCGGGCCCCGAGCACGATGGCGCCCCGGTGGTCGACGTCGAGGGCCCACCGCATGGCCCGGACGGCGAGCGGCCCGACGAGGCCGTCCAGCACGCCCACCACCGCGGCGACGACCAGCAGGTGGGTGGAGATCAGGTGGTCCTCGCCCATCACCGCCCCGAGGATCGCGTACCCGACGACCGTCGCGGCGGCGCCCACCGCCATCGTGAGCATGGGGATCCACCAGATGACGTGGACGATCCTCGTCTGGAAGGCGCCGACCCCCCACGACACCAGCGTGAGCACCAGCGCGGTCAGCCCGAACGGGGTCTGGAGGAAGCAGTCGGCCAGCAGGCCGCAGGCGAAGCCGACCAGGGCGCCCCGCTCCGGGCCGCCTGCCACCCCGGCGGCGACACCGGCCAGCACCAGCACGTCGGCTGCCACCCCGAACACCCGGAACTGGGGGAGGACGGCGATGTGCAGGAGGACGGCGGCGACGAGCAGGGGCGGGAGCCGGACGGTGGTCGGGTTCACCGGGTGATCACCACCTGCACGTACACGAGGTGCTCGAGGTCGGCGACCGGCGCGATGCGGACCCGCATGTCGAGCTCGCCGTCGTGCTTCTCGGCCAGGGTGACCTTGCCGACGGGGATGTGGGGCGGGTAGAGGTCGCTGCCGCCCTCGAGGCCGCTCGTCTCCACCAGCTCGTCGATGGCGACCTGGGTCTGCTCGCTCACGTAGCCGACGCTCAGGTCGCGGTCCTCGCCCTCGCCCTCCGCGATGCCGGCCTCCCCGGAGCCGACCAGGCGCACCCCGACGGACGACGCCGGGTCGGTGATGAGCCGCACCACCGACTGGCGGCCGGACGCTCTGATCACCCTTCCGACGAGCCCGGCCCCGGTGACGACCGGCATGTCGACGTCGACGCCGTCGCGGGTGCCCTTGTCGAGGGTGATCGTCTGCTCGAAGTTCCCGACCGGTGAGCCGATCACGGTGGCCGCCACCCGGCGGGCGTCCCCCAGGACCTCGTCCAACCCCAGTGCCTCCTTCAGCTCGGCGAGCTCGGCGATGGCGCTCAACCCGGCGAACTCCTCCCCTTCGAGCTCGGCCACCCGCCTGCGCAGCCGGTCGTTCTCGTCCTTCAGCGAGCCGTAGCCGGTGATCCCGCTGAAGGCGTCGCCGACCGGGGAGAGGACGGCGTCGGCGCCGTCCCGGACGGGTGCGAAGGCGTCGCTGGCGCCGTCACGGATCCGCCCCACCACACCGCCCCCGTCACCCCTGAAGTCGAGCGTGATGACCGTGATCGACAGGAGGACGAGGAAGACGAGGGTGACGCGAGGTCGCCCGCGCCGCCGCGACGGGGCCACGCCTCAGTGCCGCGGCGCGATGGACGGTGGGACGGCGCCGGGGCGGGGGCTCGGGCCGACGGGCGCGGTCAACGCCCCGTGGCGGAGAAGAGCACGCCCTTGAGCGCGTCGAACTCCTCCAGGGACTGACCCGAGCCGATGGCGACGGCCTGCAGCGGGTTGGGGGCGATGTTGATCGGCATGCCGGTCTCGGCGTGGAGCCGCTCGGAGATGCCGAGGAGCAGCGCCCCGCCGCCGGCGAGGGTGATGCCCTGCTCCATGATGTCGGCGGCCAGCTCGGGGGGCGTCTTGTCGAGCGTCACCTTCACGGCGTCGACGATGGCCTCGACCGGCTCGGCGATGGCCTCGCGGATCTCCTCGGTCGACGTGATGATCGTCTTCGGGAGCCCGGTCACGAGGTCGCGGCCCCGGATCTCGGCCGTCACCTCCTCCTGGAGGGGCCAGGCCGAGCCGAGGGCGATCTTCACCTCCTCGGCCGTGCGCTCGCCGAGGGCGAGGCTGTACTCCTTCTTGATGTACTGGATGATCGCCTCGTCGAGCTCGTCGCCGGCCACCCGCACCGACTGGCTGGCCACGATGCCCCCGAGGGAGATGACGGCCACCTCGGTGGTGCCCCCGCCGATGTCGACGATCATGTTCCCCGTCGGCTCCTGGACGGGCAGCCCGGCACCGATGGCGGCGGCCATCGGCTCCTCGATGATGTAGGCCGGCTTCCGGGCGCCGGCGTACTCGGCGGCCTCCTGGACGGCCCGCTGCTCGACACCGGTGATGCCCGACGGCACGCAGATCACCATGCGGGGTTTCACCCACCGGCGCTGGTGAACCTTGTGGATGAAGTAGCGGAGCATCTTCTCGCAGATCTCGAAGTCGGCGATGACGCCGTCCTTGAGGGGCCGGATGGCCTGGATGTGGGCCGGCGTCCGGCCGATCATCCGCTTGGCCTCGAGCCCGACCGCCAGCGGCCGGCCGTCCTTCACGTTGACCGCCACCACGGAGGGCTCGTTCAGCACGATGCCCCGGCCGCGCACGTAGACGAGCGTGTTGGCTGTGCCGAGATCGACGGCCATGTCGCGGCCCATGAGATCTCTGAACATGCTGTCGGACATTGCGGGGGCCTCCGGGACTGGCCGGGCGGACCCGGAGCAGGCTAGGTGGCGCCCCCCATGCCGACAAGGCGACCCCGACGGGTCAGAGGCCGGGGAAGAAGAGCGCGATCTCCCGGGCGGCCGACTCGTCGGAGTCCGAGCCGTGGATGAGGTTCTCGGTGGTGTCGTAGCCCGGCGCCAGGTCGCCCCTGATCGTGCCGGGCACCGCCTGGCGGGGGTTGGTGGCCCCCATCATCTGGCGGACGACGGCGAAGACCTCGACCGGGCCCTCGACCACCATCAGGAACGACGGGCTCCGCGTCACGAAGGCGAGGAGGCCGGGGAAGAACGGCTTGCCCTCGTGCTCGGCGTAGTGGCGCCGGGCGGTGGCCTCGTCAAGCGTCCGGA
>JBFWQW010000008.1:0-57853 GCA_050249235.1 Acidimicrobiia bacterium
CTCGAGCGGGACGAGGTCCGGATCGCCTTCGTGCACCGCGCCGTCGGCGGCATCACCGAGAACGACGTCCAGCTGGCCGCCACCACGGGGGCCACCATCATCGGCTTCAACGTGCGGCCCGACCGCAAGTCCCGGGAGCTGGCCGACCTCGAGGGCGTCGAGGTGCGCACCTACGAGATCATCTACCAGGTCCTCGAGGACATCGAGAACGCCATGGTCGGCCTCCTCGCCCCCGAGTACGAGGAGATCGTCACCGGCGACGCCGAGGTCCGCGAGATCTTCACGGTGCCCCGGGTCGGCCGGATCGCCGGGTGCTACGTCCTCAACGGCGTCATCACCCGGGGCTCCAAGGTCCGGTTCCTGCGGGAGGGCACCATCATCTGGAAGGGCGCCATCTCCTCGCTGCGGCGGTTCAAGGACGACGTCCGCGAGGTCCGCGAGAGCTTCGAGTGCGGCATCGGCCTCACCGACTTCCAGGACCTCAAGCCCGGCGACGTCATCGAGACCTACGAGGACCGGGAGATCCCCCGCACGTAGGGTCCCCTGGCCCCGGGGTCGCCGGGCGGGTGGTGGACGGGCCGGTCACGTGGGCGAGACTGGCGGCGTGGTCAGACATCGCCAGGAACGGGACCCGAACCGGTACCCCCGCACGGCCCGGCTCAACGAGCTGTGCCGCGAGATCCTGGCCGACGAGCTCGAACGCATGGACGACGAGCGCCTCGAGCTGGTGACGATCACCCACGTGCGGGTCGATCCCGACCTGCGCCGGGCCGCGGTCGACTTCTCCTCGCTCGGCGAGGGGGAGGACGAGGCGGCCGAGGCCCTGGCCGAGCACCGGCCTCGGCTCCAGGCCGCCATCGCCCGCCAGGCCCGCCTCAAGCGCACCCCCGAGCTGCGCTTCCAGGTCGACACCGTGATCGGCTACGCCAGCCGCATCGAGGAGCTCCTACGCGACGAGCGCGAGCAGCTGCGGGCCGCCCGCAGCGCCGACCCGGGGAACGCCCACGCGCCCGAGCCGGAGGACGCGCCGGAGGCCGGGCAGGATGGCTGACACCCCCGCCCCCATCCCGAACTCGGTGCGTTTCTCGCCGCCTAGCGGCGACCTCCGCACCGAGTTCGCCTCCGGGGGCGGGTCGGTCGCCGGTGGCTGAGGGGCCCGACGGGTTCGCGGTCGTCGACAAGGCGGCCGGGTGGACGTCGCACGACGTGGTCGCCAAGGCGCGGGGGATCCTCGGCACGAAGCGGGTGGGCCACGCCGGCACGCTCGACCCGGGCGCCACCGGGGTGCTGCTGCTGGGCGTGGGCCGGGCCACCCGCCTGCTGCGCTTCGTCGGTGACCTGCCCAAGCGCTACGTCGGCGAGGTCGTGCTCGGCACCGAGACCACCACGCTCGACGACGAGGGCGAGGTGACCGCCATCCACGACATGACGGCCGTGACCCTCGAGGCCGTGCGGGCGGCGGCCGTCCGCTTCGTCGGTGACATCGAGCAGGTGCCGCCGATGGTGTCGGCCCTGAAGGTGGGCGGCCGGCGGCTCCACGAGCTGGCCCGGGCCGGCATCGAGGTCGAGCGCCGCCCCCGGCCGGTCACCGTCCACTCGCTCGAGGTCACCGGCCCGGTCGACGATCCCGGTGCCCCCGTCTTCCGCATCGAGGTCGAGTGCTCGAGCGGCACCTACGTGCGGACGCTGGCCGCCGACCTCGGCAGCGCCCTCGGTGGCGGCGCCCACCTCCGCCGACTCCGCCGAACCGCCATCGGCCCCCACACGCTGGCCGGGGCCCGGCCCCTCGACGACCTGGTCCTGCTGCCGATGGCCGCCGCCGTGGGCCATCTGGCCCGGGTGGCCGTCGACCGGGACGGCGCCGAGCTCGTCGCCACCGGCCGGCTCCCACCCCTGGACCTCGAGGGCGACGGCCCCTGGTCGGTCATGGGCCCCGACGGCGAGCTGCTGGCCGTCGCCGAACGGGTGGGCGACCGAGTGAAGCCCGGCATCGTGCTCGCGGCCCGTTAGCTTCCCGACCGTGGAGGTGCTGCGGGACCCGTTGCTGTGCCGGCCGCCGGTCGGGGGCAGCGCCGTCACCATCGGCTTCTTCGACGGGGTGCACCTCGGCCACCAGGTCGTCATCGGCGAGGTGCGCCGGCTGGCCGCCGAGCTGGGCGCCGCCAGCGCGGTCGTCACCTTCGACCCCCACCCTGCGGTGGTGGTGCGGCCGGCGTCGGCGCCGCCGCTGCTCACCGGCCTCGACCAACGCCTCGAGCTGCTGGCCGCCACCGGCGTCGACCGCACGCTCGTCGTGCCCTTCGACGAGGCCCGCTCGAAGGAGTCGGCCGAGGAGTTCGTGGAGGACGTGCTGGTCGGGTGCCTCGGCGTCCGGGCCGTGGTCGTCGGCGAGGACTTCCACTTCGGCCACCAGCGGCGGGGCGACGTCGCCCTGCTGCGCCGGATGGGGGAGCGGCACGGCTTCGAGGTGGACGGCATCGAGCTGCACGCCTCCGCCGCCTCCGCGGCCCGCACGGTGTCGTCCACGGCGATCCGGGCCGCCCTGGCCGACGGCGACGTGGTGGCCGCGGCCCGGATGCTGGGCCGGCCCTACGAGGTGCGGGGCACGGTCGAACGGGGCGACCGCCGGGGGCGGGAGCTGGGCTTCCCGACCGCCAACCTGGCCGTGCCCGACGACCGGGCGCGGCCCGCCGAGGGCGTCTACGCGGCCCGCTACGTCCGCCCCGACGGCTCCACCCACCCCGCCGCCGTGTCCCTGGGGCGCCGGCCCCAGTTCTACGAGGACGGCGGCCTGCTCCTGCTCGAGGCCCACCTGCTCGACGGCCCGGCCGAGGTCGACGACCTCGACCTGTACGGCGAGCTCGGGGCGGTGCAGTTCGTCGAGCGGATCCGGGGCCAGGCCCGCTTCGAGACCGTCGACGCCCTCGTCGCCCGGATGGCCCTCGACGTGGCCGAGGCCGCCCGCCTCCTCGCCTGACCCGGGACAGATTCGTCCAAGGTTCAAGGATCCACGCCTGCGTAGGAACCGTGAACCCAGGGCGGGTGGGGGGATGTGGCACCCGGGGGCGGTCGACCGGTAACCTCGACCGACTCACACGGCAGCACCCATGGGAAGGTCCCACTTGCCTGAAAACACCGCCACGATCGAGGCGCACCGCCTCCACGAGACCGACACCGGCTCTCCCGAGGTGCAGATCGCTCTCCTGACGGGCCGCATCAACGAGCTGAACGAGCACCTCAAGGCCCACCCGAAGGACCACCACAGCCGTCGGGGCCTCCTCAAGCTCGTCGGTCGCCGGCGTCGTCTGCAGACCTATCTGCGGAACAACGACATCGAGCGCTACCGCGCCATCAACGCCAAGCTCGGCCTTCGCCGCTAGGCGTCCCACCGCGGCGCGGCTGGTCAGCTGCCAGTCGCCCGCCCCCCGGTGCCGCGTCCCGCTCGTCGGGGCGGGATCGGCCGGGTGACGGACGACTGACAACTGGTCGCCGGCGCCGCTCTTACAGAAAGCGAGGGAGCATGGCTGGTGCCATCTCCGTTTCCAGCCCGATCTCGGGCACCGAGAAGATCCTGTCGTTCGAGACGGGGAAGTTGGCCCCGCAGTCGCAGGGCTCCGTGGTCGCCGGGATCGGCGAGACCAGGGTGCTCGTCACGGCCAACGCCGAGAAGACCACCCGGGAGGGGATCGACTTCTTCCCCCTCACCGTCGACGTCGAGGAGAAGGCCTACGCCGCCGGCAAGATCCCCGGCTCCTTCTTCCGCCGTGAAGGTCGGCCCCCGGACACGGCCATCCTGACCTGCCGCCTCATCGACCGGCCCCTGCGGCCGAGCTTCGCCGACGGCTACCGCAACGAGACCCAGGTCGTCTGCACCGTCATCGGCGCCGACCAGGTGAACCCGTACGACGTGGCCGCCATCAACGGCGCGTCGGCGGCGCTCATGCTGTCGGGCATCCCCTTCGAGGGGCCCCTCGGCGCGGTGCGCCTGGCCTACTCCCAGGACGGCACCTGGATCCCGTATCCCACCTTCGAGGAGGGTGGCGAGGCCACCTTCGAGATCGTGGTGGCCGGCCGCAAGACCGACGACGGCGAGATCGCCATCATGATGGTCGAGGCCGGCGGCACCGAGCGGGCCTTCGAGTTCTACGACGCCGGCGCCCCCAAGGTGTCGGAGTCGACCGTGGCCGAGGGCCTCGAAGCGGCCAAGACCTGGATCCGCGAGTCGATCGACCTCCAGGCCGAGCTGGTGGCCCTGGCCGGCCGCAAGGACCCGCTGCCCTTCGAGTCGGCCACCGACTACGGGTCGGACGTCGCCGAGGCGGTGGCCGAGGTGGGCCGCGACCTCCTGTCCGAGGCCAACCGCATCGCCGACAAGACCGAGCGCAACGCCGCCAACGACAACGCCAAGGCGGCCATCCTGGCCGCCCTCGGCGACCGGTTCGCCGGTCGCGAGAAGGAGGTCTCCAACGCCATCCGCTCGCTCACGAAGAAGGTCATCCGTGACCGGGTCGTGAGCGAGGGGATCCGCATGGACGGCCGTGGCGTGCGCGACCTCCGGCCTGTGTCGGCCGAGGTCGGCGTGATCCCGACCGCCCACGGCTCCGGCCTGTTCCAGCGGGGCGAGACCCAGGTGCTCAACGTCACCACGCTCGGCATGCCCCGGATGGACCAGCTGCTCGACACGCTGAGCCCCGAGGACCACAAGCGCTACATGCACCACTACAACATGCCGCCCTACGCCAACGGCGAGACGGGCCGCATGGGAGGCACCAAGCGCCGCGAGCTCGGCCACGGTGCGCTCGCCGAGCGGGCCCTGCTGCCGGTGGTCCCCTCGAAGGAGGACTTCCCCTACGCCCTGCGGCTCGTGTCCGAGGTGCTCTCGTCGAACGGCTCCACGTCGATGGGCTCGGTGTGCTCGAGCTCGCTGTCGCTGATGGACGCCGGAGTCCCGATCCGGGGCCACGTGTCCGGCATCGCCATGGGCCTGATCCACGAGGGCGACGCCTACATCGCCCTCACCGACATCCTCGGCTCCGAGGACGCCTTCGGTGACATGGACTTCAAGGTGGCCGGCACGGTCGACGCCATCACCGCCCTGCAGCTCGACACCAAGCTCGACGGCCTCCCCGCCGAGGTCCTGTCGGCCGCCCTGCAGCAGGCCCGCGAGGCCCGGCTCCAGATCCTCGACGTCATGTCGGCGGCCATCGCCGAGCCCCGCGAGGACGTCGGCGCCACCGCCCCCAAGATCGTGAGCTTCGAGATCCCGATCGACAAGATCGGCGAGGTGATCGGCCCCAAGGGCAAGGTGATCAACGCCATCCAGCAGGAGACCGGCGCCGACGTCAACGTCGACGACGACGGCATGGTCGGCACCGTCACCATCGGGTCGAAGGACGGCGCCGCCGTCGCCGAGGCCCGCCGCCGGATCGAGCTGATCCTCGACCCGCCCGCCGCCGTGGTCGGCCAGACCTACAGCGGCCGGGTGGTGAACGTCACCAAGTTCGGCGCCTTCGTCAACATCCTCCCGGGCCGCGACGGCCTGGTCCACATCTCCAAGCTCGGTGCCGGCAAGCGCATCGACAAGGTCGAGGACGTCCTCAACCTGGGCGACGCCGTCGAGGTGGTGGTCGAGGACATCGACCCCCAGGGCAAGGTGTCGCTGCGCCCGGTGGGCGACGGCTTCGAGGCGCCCGAGGGCTCGGGCGGCGGCGGCGACGACCGTCCGCCCCGCCGCGAGCGGTCCGACCGGCCCGAGCGCGGCGATCGCGACCGGGCCCCCCGCCGCGACCGCGACGGCGAGGACGCCCCGGCGTCGTCCGGGACGGCCGTGGCCACCGCATCGTTCGAGGACGCCTTCGACGCCGAGCTCCGTGGCGACCTCGGCGACCTGGGCCCCGCCTCGGCGGCGGCCGCCGACGACGGCCAGAGCCGGGACCGCAACCGCCGGCCCCGCGGCGGGCGGCGCTAGCCCGGCACGGGTGACGATCCAGCTCACCACCCTGGGCCACGGGCTCAGGGTGGTGACGGAGCACCTCCCCGGCGCCCGGTCGGTCACGACCGGGTTCTGGGTGGGCGTCGGGGGCAGGGACGAGTCGGCCGCCGAGGCCGGTTCGTCCCACTTCCTCGAGCACCTGCTCTTCAAGGGCACCGAGGCCCGTTCGGCGGTGCAGATCGCCGAGGCGGTGGATGCCGTCGGCGGCGACATGAACGCCTTCACGGCCCAGGAGCACACCGCGTACTACACCCGGCTCCCGGCCGGTGAGCTCGACCTCGGGCTCGACGTCCTCTCGGACGTGGTGTGGTCGCCGGCCTGCCGGGCCGACGACGTGGAGGCCGAGCGGCGGGTGATTCTCGACGAGCTGGCCATGGAGGAGGACACCCCCGACGACCGGGTGGTGGTGCTCCTGGGCGAAGGGCTGTTCCCCGAGCACGAGCTCGGCCGGGAGGTCCTGGGGAGCCGGGAGACGATCTCGGCCATGGACCGTGACGCCATCGCCTCGTTCCACGGCCGCTGGTACCGGCCGGCCAACGTCGTCGTGGCCGTGGCCGGCGCCGTCGACCACGACGCGGTGGTCTCGGGGGTGGCGGCCCGCTTCAGCGGGGACGCCGGCTCGAGCGGCGGGGCGCCGGTGCGGACGCCGCCGACGGCGCCGGCCCGGCCCTTCGTGTCGCTGACCCGGCCCACCGAGCAGGCCTACCTCGCCGTCGGCTACCGGGGCCTGGCCCGGGACGACCCCGACCGGTTCGCGCTGGCCGTCGCCAACCAGATCCTCGGCGGCGGGGTGTCGAGCCGGCTGTTCCAGACGATCCGCGAGGAGCGGGGGCTCGCCTACGGCGTGCAGTCGTACCCGATCACCTACGCCGACGCGGGCGCGCTCGTGATCAGCGCCGGCACCTCGCCCGAGCACCTCGGGGAGGTGCTCGGGCTCGTCGACGAGGAGGTCGAGCGCTTCGTCGAGCACGGCCCGACCGCCGACGAGCTCCGGGTGGCGACCGGCTACCTGGTCGGCTCGACCCTGCTCGGACTCGAGGACTCCGGCGGCTGCATGGCCCGGATCGGCAAGGCGGTGCTGAACCACGGCGGCGTGCTCGACCTCGACGACCTGCTCGACCGGTACCGCGCCGTCGGTGCCGCCGACGTGGCCCGGGTGGCGTCGAGGGTCCTCGACGACCGGGAGCGGACGGTCGCGGTGGTCGGCAGGGGCCGGGCCGTGTCGCGACTGCGGGGCGCGACCGGTTCCGGCGGAACGCGGGCGCGAACGCGGCAAAGATCGGGTGTATGAGCGAGCCGGCCGAGACACGAGTCGGGGTGTTCGGCGCCACCGGCCGCATGGGTCGCACCGTCTGCGAGGCGGTCGCGGCCGCCGACGGCATGGTGCTGGCCGCGGCCGCCGATCCGCACCACGAGGGCCACGACCTGCGCTCGGCGGTGGGCGTCGCGTCCGACATCGTGATCACCGGCGGGAGGCTGGGACTGCGGCCCGGCGACGTCGACGTGATGGTCGACTTCACCGAGGCGGCCGCGGCGCGGGAGAACCTCCTGTGGTGCGCGGAGAACGGCGTGCACGCGGTCATCGGCACGTCGGGGCTCGGCGCCGACGACGTGGAGGCGGCCCGGGCCGCGTTCACCCGGAGCAACTGCATCATCGTCCCGAACTTCGCCATCGGGGCGGTGCTGATGGTCCGCCTGGCCGAGCTGGCCGCACCCTGGTTCGACTCCGTCGAGGTGATCGAGCTCCACCACGACGAGAAGGTCGACGCCCCGTCGGGCACGGCGCTGCACACGCTCGAGCGGCTGGCCGGGGCCTCGCCGCAGTGGACGCCCGACCCGACCACCCGTCAGGTCGTGGAGGGGGCCCGGGGAGCCAGGGGGCCGGGCGGCATCGCCGTGCACTCGATCCGGCTCCGGGGGCTCTTCGCCCACCAGGAGGTCCTCTTCGGCACCACCGGTCAGACGCTGAGCATCCGCCACGACGCCTTCGACCGCTCGTCGATGATGCCCGGGGTGCTGCTCGCCATCCGCCACATCGGCGACCGGCCCGGCCTCACCGTGGGCCTCGAGTCGATCCTCGGCCTGTCGGGGTAGACGAGGCCGATGGCCCGGTCCGATGACGCCGCCGCCGTCGTGGCCCGGGAGCTGGCCCGGCTGGGCGCCGAGCAGCGGGCCGGCCTGTTCCACCTGTCGTGGTGGTCGGACCGCCTGCTGGGGCTGGCCATGGACGACCCCGCCTTCCGGAACCGGCTCCTCCGCTTCGTCGACGTCTACCCGGCCACGGCCGGACCCGACGACGTGGTCGAGCACCTCGACGAGTACCTGGGCGGGCGGACCACGCCGCTGGCGGTCCGCGCCCTCGTCGGGCTGGCCGGCGCGGTGCCGGTGCTCGGGCCCCGCGCCGCCGACGCCGTCGCCCGCCGGATGATCGAGCGCCTGGCCCGGCAGTTCATCGTCGGCCCCGACCCGGCTGGCGCCCTTCCCACCCTGCGGCGGCTGTGGGAGGACGGCGTCGCCGCCACCGTCGACCTGCTCGGCGAGAAGACGGTGGTGTCGGCCGAGGCCGATCGCTACGCGGCCCGGGTGGCCTCGACGATGGATGCGCTGCTCGTCGAGGCTGACCGGTGGCCGGCCCGCCCGCTCCTCGAGGCAGACGACCTCGGCGCCCTGCCCCGGGTCAACCTGTCGGTGAAGGCCACGGCGCTGGCCCCGCACCTGGCGCCCCTCACCGCCGGAGCCGGGCTCGACGAGGCCGCCGGCCGGCTCCGGCCGCTGCTCGTGGAGGCCCGTGACCGCGGCGCGTTCGTGTACCTCGACGCCGAGCACCACGCCGTCCGCGACCTGACCTTCGAGCTCGCCCGGCGGGTGCTCGGTGGTGACGACCTCCGGTCGGTGCCGGCCGGCATCGTGGTGCAGGCCTACCTGCGGGACTCGCTCGACCACCTCCGGGAGATCGTCGACTGGTCGGCCGGCCGGGACGCGCCGGTCACCGTCCGACTCGTGAAGGGGGCGTACTGGGACGCCGAGACCGTAGAGGCCCGGGCATCGGGCTGGCCCTCGCCGGTGTTCGACCGCAAGGACGAGACCGACGCCAACTACGAGCGCTGCGTCGACGTGCTCCACGACGCCCACGGCACGGTCCGGGCCGCCTTCGGCACCCACAACCTGCGCTCCCTCGGCCACGCCATCGCCTCGGCCCGGGCCCGGGGCATCCCGGACACCGGCTACGAGCTCCAGCTCCTCCACGGGATGGCCGAGCCGGTGCAGGCCGCGCTCCGCCGGTCGGGCCACCGGCTCCGGGTCTACGCGCCCGTCGGTGAGCTGGTTCCCGGCATGGCCTACCTCGTGCGCCGGCTGCTCGAGAACACCAGCAACGACGGGTTCGTGCGGCGCTCCTTCGCAGAGCACCGCGGCCTCGACGAGCTGCTCCGTCCACCCGGCCCGGCGCCGGCGGGCGGGCCGCCACCGCTGCCCTCCCACCCGGCCACCGATCCCGGGCGACCGGCGCCGTACGAGCCGGAGCCGCCGGCGGCCTGGCACCGGCAGGAGGTGCGGGCCGCGATGGCCACCGCCGTCGCGGCGGCGCGGGCGGCACCGCCGCTCGAGGTCCGGGCCCTGATCGCCGGACGCTGGGAGTGGGGTGAGCCGGGCGAGCCGGGCGACGTCTCGACCGACCCCGCCGACCCCGGCCGGGTGGTGGCGACGGTGGCCTCCTGCACCGGCCGCGACGCCGACCGGGCGATCGCCGTCGCGGCGGCGTCCTTCCCGGCCTGGTCGTCGGTCCCCGCCCGGCAGCGAGCGGCCGTGCTGTTCCGGGCGGCCGAGCACCTGCGGCGGGACCGGCCCCGCCTGGCCGCGCTCGAGGTGGTGGAGGCGGGCAAGCCGTGGGACGAAGCCGACGCCGACGTCGCCGAGGCCATCGACTTCTGCGAGTACTACGGGCGGGAGGCCCTCCGGCTCGACCGGGGAGGCACGGTCTCGTCGCCCCCGGGCGAGGACAACACGCTGCGCTACCGGGGCAGGGGCGTGGCCGTGGTGATCTCGCCCTGGAACTTCCCGCTGGCCATCCCGACCGGCATGACCGCGGCCGCCCTCGTCGCCGGCAACACCGTGATCCTCAAGCCGGCCGAGCAGAGCCCCGCCCTGGCGGCCGAGCTGGTGGCCGCGCTGGTGGCCGCCGGCGCGCCGCCCGGGGCGATCCAGCTGCTCCCCGGCGCCGGCGAGGTGGTCGGCGCCCGGCTGGTGGAGCACCCGGGGGTGGCCCTGGTGGCCTTCACCGGCTCCCGCCAGGTCGGCCTCGAGATCAACCGGACGGCGGCCGTGCACCGCCCGGGGCAGCGGGCCGTCAAGCGGGTCGTCGTCGAGCTGGGCGGCAAGAACGCCATCGTCGTCGACGACGACGCCGACCTCGACGTGGCCGTGCCCGACATCGTCCGATCGGCCTTCGGCTACAGCGGCCAGAAGTGCTCGGCCTGCTCCCGGCTCATCCTCCTCGACCGGGTGCACGACGCCGTCGTCGAGCGGGTGGTGGCGGCCACGGCCGCCCTTCGCATCGGTCCCCCGACGGCGATGGGGACGCAGGTCGGCCCGCTGATCGACGCCGAGGCGAGGGACCGGGTGCGGGCCTACGTCGAGCTGGCCGCCCGGGAGGGCGAGCTCCTGCTCCGGCGCGACGACGTGCCGGCCTCCGGCTGGTACGTCGGGCCCGCCATCGTGGCCGGGCTCGATCCCCGCACCAGCCGGGTGGCGAACGAGGAGGTCTTCGGGCCCCTCCTCGCGGTCTTCAGGGTGGCCGATCTCGACGAGGCCGTGGCCCTGGCCAACGCCACGGACTACGCGCTCACCGCCGGCGTCCACACCCGCTCGCCCGGGACCGTGCGGCGGCTCTCGGCCGAGCTGCGGGCCGGCAACATCTACGTGAACCGGCCCACCACGGGCGCCGTCGTCGGGCGCCAGCCCTTCGGCGGCTTCGGCCTCTCGGGCGTGGGCTCGAAGGCGGGCGGACCCGACTACCTGCTCCAGTTCCTCGACCCCGTGACCGTCACCGAGAACACCCTGCGCCAGGGGGTAGTGGGATGAAGGGGGGTCAGGCGCCCATCACCTGGTCGAGGAGGTCGAGGGGGAGGGCGCCGTGGCGAAGGACGTCGTCGTGGAAGGCGCGGAGGTCGAAGGCGTCGCCCGCCGCCGCGGCCCGCTCCCGCCGCAGCCGCTGGAGGTGGAGCTCGCCGACCTTGTAGGCGAGCGCCTGGCCCGGCCACACGATGTAGCGGTCGACCTCGACGACGATCTCGTGCCTCGGGCTCACGGAGTGGGCCGCGAAGAAGTCGATGGCCTGGTCGCGTGACCAGCCCAGGGCGTGGAGCCCGGTGTCGAGGACGAGCCGGCAGGCCCGCATCATCTCGGCGTCGAGGGCGCCGAAGCGCTGGTAGGGGTCGGCGTAGAGGCCGAGCTCGGGGCCGAGGCTCTCGCAGTACAGGCCCCAGCCCTCCACGTAGGCGGTGCAGGCCAGCGACTGCTGGCGGAAGCGGGGGAGCCCCTCGGTCTCCTGGGCCAGGGTGAGCTGGAAGTGGTGGCCGGGCACGGCTTCGTGGAGGCAGATCGACTCCATGTTCCACGCCGGCCGGGTGGGCAGGTCGTACGTGTTGGCGTAGAACATGCCCGGCCGGCCCAGCTCGACGGAGCCGGGCAGGTAATACGCGGCCGGCTGGGAGGGCGCCTGGTCGGCCGGGACGGCGGTGATGCCGAAGGGCAGGCGGGGGAGGCGCCCGAAGAGCCGGGGCACGCCCGGGTCGATGCGCTTGGCGATGTCGCGGTAGGCCGCCAGCAGGGCCTCGTCGGTGGCGAACCGGAACCGCTCGTCGGTGGCGAGGAAGGTGGCGAAGGCGGCCCGGTCGCCGTGGAACCCGGTCGAGGCCATCACGTCGTCCATGGCGGCGTCGATGCGGGCCACCTCGGCCAACCCGGTCTCGTGGATCTCCTCGGGCGAGAGGGTCGTGGTCGTGTGGGCCCGGACCCGCTCGGCGTACCAATCGGAGCCGTCGGGCAGGTCGCGCAGGCCGACGGTGTCGCGGCAGTCCGGGAGGTAGGTGTCGACGAGGTAACCGCGCAGCCGGGCGTAGGCGGGTGCCACCCGCTCCCGCACCAGGGCGGCGGCCTCGGCCCGGACCTCGTCGGGCGTGCCGTCGAAGGCGAGCAGCAGCGGGTTGGCACCGGGCTCGCCGCCGAGCAGGGCGTCGAGCTGGCCCGGCACCTCGCGGAGGCAGATCCGGGGCGGCGTGAGGCCGCGGGCCAGGCCCTGCACGAGCAGCTCGATGCTCTGGTCGACGAGGTCGGGCAGCCGGCGGAGGCGGGCGAGGAGGTCGTCGTGGTGCCTCACCGTGTCACGGGGCATCACCGAGAGCAGGAAGGCTGGATCGAGCTGGGGCCCCTCCATCTGGTTCAGCGGCAGGTAGTCGCCCGGGAAGGCGGCCGCGGCGACCTCGGCCCGCTCGAGGTAGGCGAACATCTCCCGGCTCACCCGGTCGGTCTCGCCCAGTCGGTCGGGGTCGACGGCATCGAGGGCGTCGAGGAGGTCGCCGGCCTCGTGGCGGCGGCGCTCGACGGCGTCGACCGACAGGTCGGTCCAGCGGTCGTGATGGTCCGGCCAGCCGGTGTAGGTGGCCAACTCCGGGTGCTCTGCCATGGTCCGGGCCCAGTCCCGCTCGAACAGCTCGTGGAGCCGCGCCCCCGCGTCGTTCTCCTCCGTCACCGCCGCTCCTCCCCGCTCACGTCTCGTCGCCCAGGTTGCGTTCGATCTCGGCCTCGGCCTCGGCCGGGGTGTCGAGGGTGCCCCGCCGGCGGCCGAGGACGGTCTGGGCCACGGCGATGGCCACGGTCACCCCGACGAGGCGCCACTGGTAGCGCTGGATCCAGTCGAGCACGCCCTCGAGCTCGTCCCGGAAGGCGTCGCCGGCGATCCAGAACACCGTCAGGCGCCCGATGGTGCCGAGCACGTTCATGGCCCAGAACAGCCGGACCTTCATGCCGCTGGCGCCGGCCAGCAGGCACATGTTGCCGCTCGGCGCCAGCAGGACGACCAGCGGCGCGGCCCGGCCGAACCACTTCTCGACCCGCCGGATCACCGGTCCCATGGTCCCGGCGTTGTCGTCCGCCCAGCGCAGGGCGGCCTCGCCGTACTGGCGGCCGAGGACGAAGTACAGCGGGTCGGTGAGCAGGAGGCGGATGAAGCCGACGAGGAAGAACGAGGTGGCGTCGAGCTGGGGCGCGACCAGGAGCAGGTAGCGGTTGCGGGGGTTGAGGAAGAGCTGGAGGAGGGGGTGCTCGGTGACGAGCTTCGGTCCCAGGGCGTCGGCCACGAGCCCGGCCACCGACATCACCGCGATCGGCGTGATGAGCCACGGGAGCGGGATGCGGCGGGGAGCCACCTCCCCGGTCGGCCCCTCCATCGGCGGGAGGGTAGCGGGGGAGGTCACCCGCCCCCCTGGCGCGCCTGCCCTCGCCGCTCGTCGCCGCCGAGCCCCGGGCGAGGTGCCGCGCCTCGGTCGGCCGCGTTCGGCCACGGCGGCGGGGCGCTTCCCCTCTCCGGCAGCGGATGTGGGACCATCGGCCGGTGACCGGCAGCGGGCCCGACGGGGGGGCGCTCGACGGCGGTGACCGCAGCCGCCTGTCGGATGTCCTGTCGGTGGTGAACCGGGACGACCCGGGCCGGGGGGAGCACCAGGTGCAGGCGCTGGTCGAGGCCCGGTTCACCCGGGACTACCGCAAGGGCGTCAGGCCGCAGCTCCGGCGCCTCTACGAGAAGGCCAAGCACAGCCAGTGGGACGCCGAGACGGACCTGCCGTGGCACCTCGACATCGACGTCGAGGCCGTGACGCGGAGCAACGCCGCCGCCCGGCCATTCACCGGGGCCGGCATCGACCTGGCCGGCACCCCGTTCGAGCGCTGGACCGAGGTCGAGTGGCACCGCTACGGGCGGGAGAGCCACGCCTGGATGCTCTCGCAGTTCCTCCACGGGGAGCAGGGAGCGCTGGTGTGCACGGCCCGCATCGTGGAGACCGTGCCGTGGGCCGACGCGAAGTACTACGCCGCCACCCAGGTGATGGACGAGGCCCGCCACGTCGAGGTCTTCTCGAAGTACCTGGAGAAGATCGGCGGCGCCTACCCGGTGAACACCCACCTGGAGCTGCTGCTCGACGACATCGTGCGGGACAGCCGCTGGGACGTCACCTACCTCGGCATGCAGATCATGGTCGAGGGCCTCGCGCTGGCCGCCTTCGGCTTCATGCAGCAGCTCACCACCGAGCCCCTCCTCAAGCAGCTCCTCCACCGGGTGATGGCCGACGAGGCTCGCCACGTGGCCTTCGGGGTGCTCACGCTCCAGGAGCTGTACCGGTCGCTCTCGGCCGGCGAGATCAGGGAGCGACAGGAGTTCGCCTTCGAGGCCGCCCTGCGCATGCGCGACCGCTTCCTCCAGCAGGAGGTGTGGGCCCGCCTGGGCATCGACGTCGCCGCCGCCACGACCCTCCTCTCGCAGTCCGAGGAGCGGCGGGCCTTCCAGCAACTGCTGTTCTCCAAGATCGTCCCCAACTGCAAGAAGCTCGGCCTCCTGGACGCCGGCGACGGCTGGCTGCGGACCCGGTTCGGCGAGATCGGCGTCCTGCAGTTCGAGGACTGGCCCGACACCGCCGACGAGGCCGCGGTCTTCGCGCTCGTGGCCACCGAGGCTGCGGACGGCGCCGAGGTCGACGAGGCGGGCGACGGGGGCGACGGGGGCGACGGGGGCGACGGGAGGGATGTGGACGAGGTGCAGCCGGGGGACTGACCGGGCTGCGCCGGCTGGGCGGGGCAGGTGGACCCACTGGACCCACTGGACCCACTGGGCCAAGTGACCCGGCGGACCCGGCGGACCCGGCGGACCCGGCGGACCCGGCGGACCCGGCGGACCGAGCGGACCAAGCGAACCCGACGCGTTCAGCCGGGTGCGCACGCCGCCTACGCCGCCTACGCCGCCCACGCCTTCCCCTCGCCCGGACGCCGACCGCCGCCACCAGCCCCGGTCCAATCCCAGGTCTCGACCCAGCACGCCGGGTAGCTCTGCCGTCGCCCTCGCCGTCGCCGTCGCCGTCGCCGTCGCCGTCGCCGTCGCCGTCGCCGTCGACCCGGTCACGGCGCCGGCCCCGTCCGGTCGCGGTGGGCGGCGATGGCGACCAGGTCGGTGCGCGTCTTCGCCCGGTGGTGGTGCCTGCAGCGGGGCTCGAGCAGCTCGAGCAAGGTGAGCCGGGTCGTCGCCCACGGGACCGTGTGGTCGATCTCGAGGAAGGCCCGCTGCCCGCACCCGGGCTCGACGCAGATGAGGTCGAGCCAGCGCAGCGCGGTCCGCTGGTGGGCGGAGGGTCGGCGACCGAGGTGCGCCACGTTGACCACGTCGACGCCCCTGGTCACCACCGCCTTCAGCACCGCGTCGCCGGACTCGACCATGGCTCTGACGACGCCGACGGGCACCGAGCCGACGCCGGGGATCTCGCACACCTCGTCCTCCGCCGGCCAGCCTCGGACCAGGGCGTCCCAGTCGACCCGGACGACCACCTCCTTCGGCACCACTCGACCACCGCGATCGGCCTTGTCGGCCCTGTCGGCCCTGTCGGCCCTGTCGGCCCTGTCGATCGGGTCGACCGAGGCGCTGCACGGACCGGCGGCCGGCGCCGGCCCGGCGGCGCGGCGGGCCATGGCGAGGAGGGCGTCGGCCCGATGGGCCTCGGAGGGCTCCGCCCGTCCCTCGCGGTGGGCGGCTCGGAACAGCCGGTCGGCGAACCGGTCGACCACGGCGGCGATCTCGGCCACCTCGTCGGGCGTCGACCGGTACTGGAGCTCGGCCGCCCCGTCGCCGCTCGACCGCGTCCGTAGGAACCGGGCCGCGTGGACGCGCCGGTACGTGGCCTCGGCGTCCCGGTCGGCGGCCGCCTTCGTGCGACCGCAGCGCTCCCGCAGCTCGGACAGCGACTCCCGGGCGGCGGCATCCACCAGCGCCCGCTGGGCGGCCGGCGCCACCGCGGCGGCGTCGGCCACCACGTGGGCCTGCGGCGCCGAGAGCACACCGGCCGTCACGGCCGCCTCGACCTCGGGCAGCGCCGGGAGCGCCCGGGACGCCTCGAGCACACCCCGGGCCTGGCCGACCGACGTGCCGGCCAGGAGGGCGAGGTGATCCGCCGCCGAGCGTCGCCCGGCCCGCCGCCACGTCCCCGCTTCCTCGACCCGGGCCGCCAGCCGGAGCTTGGCCCCGGCCGCCAGCCGCTCGACCTCGTCGAGCTGGCGCCAGGCCGCCTCGGCGCCCGGCAGGGGGACGGCGCCCGGCTCGAGCGCGGTCACGGCCTTCCGCACGACCTCGACGACGCTGGCGAACATGTGTTCGATGATATCGGGCCCGGGTGACGGTCGCTACCGATGAGTAGTGGCGCTGCGGGACCCGCGCCGTCCGGCCACATCGACGGACCACCCCGACATCGATCGAGGGACCACCGAGTGGGATGGCCTGACAGCGGGAACGCGGTCGGGCCCGGAAGGGACGACGGCGTACGCTCGCGGGGTGGCACGACCGTCCGATCCCGGCTTCCTCGTGCTGCACGAGCTGCGGGTGAAGGGGATCGCCCCGCTCATGGGTCACGACCCGGTCGCGGTGCAGGCCCAGGCCACGGCCGGGCTGATCGGGCGCCGGGAGGGGATCGTGGCCGGCTGGCGCCTGACGCCGGCCGGGCGCCTCGCCCACGAGCGGGCCGTCGCCGCCGACGTGGCCGGGCTCGAGGACGGGCTCACCGAGGGCTACCGGCGGTTCCTCGCCCTCAACCCGGCCCTGCTCTCGCTCTGCACCGCCTGGCAGCGCAGCGGCGAGCGGGCGACGGTGGTCGACGGGCTCGACGGCCTGCACCGGGCGGCCGCACCGGTACTCGACGGGCTGGCCCGGCTGCTCGAGCGCTATGGGGCCTACCGCGACCGCCTCGCCGAGGCCCGGACCCGGGTGCGGGCGGGCGAGCTCGACTACGTGGCCCGGCCCCTGGTCGACAGCTACCACACGGTCTGGTCGGAGCTGCACGAGGACCTGCTGGCCAGCCTGGGCATCGCCCGGAGCAGCGAGCCGGTCGTGGAGACGGAGGTCGCCTGATGCCGAGGTTCGGCGCCGTGCTGACGGCGATGGTCACCCCCTTCCGGGACGACCTCTCGCTCGACCTGGACGGCGCCGCCGCCCTGGCTCGATGGCTGGTCGACCATGGCAGCGACGGCCTGGTGGTCGGCGGCACGACGGGGGAGGCCCCGACCCTCTCGGTCGAGGAGCACCTCGACTTGGCCCGGGCGGTGCGGGAGGCGGTCACCGTCCCGGTGATCGTCGGCACCGGGAGCAACGACACCGCCCATGCCGTCGAGATGACGAGGCGGGCCGCCGCCCTCGGGGCCGACGCCGCACTG
The DNA here is from genome assembly GCA_050249235.1 of Acidimicrobiia bacterium. Lineage (GTDB taxonomy): Bacteria > Actinomycetota > Acidimicrobiia > Acidimicrobiales > CADCSY01 > JAEKLB01. The sequence goes on from JBFWQW010000008.1 coordinate 17,450, forward strand.
GTCGTGGGGCCGTACTACAACCGGCCGCCCCAGGCCGGCCTCGAGGCCCACTTCCGGGCCGTCGCCGCGGCCAGCCCCGACCTGCCGATCGTCGTCTACGACGTGCCCGGCCGCACCGCCCGCCGCATCGGCCACGAGGTCCTGGTCCGCCTGGCCACGGAGGTGCCGAACATCGTGGCCTTCAAGGACGCCACCGGCGATCCGGCGTCCACGGCCCGCGTCGTGGCCGACACGCCCGAGGTGTTCGAGGTCTACTGCGGCGACGACTCGCTCGTCCTTCCCATGCTCGCGGTCGGCGCGGTCGGGCTGATCGGGGTGGCCACCCACTGGGCCGGACCCGAGGTCGCCGAGCTGATCGCGGCCCACGGCAAGGGCGACCTGGCCCGGGCCCGGGAGGTCAATGCCCGCCTCATCCCGTCCTACGACTACTCCAACGACGAGGTGGTGGTCTTCTCGATGGCGGCCAAGGCGATGCTGCGCAGCCTCGGCCTGGCGGTCGGTGAGTGCCGCCTCCCGCTCGGCCCGGCACCGGCAGGTACCGAGGATCGGGCCCGGAGGGTGTACGAAACCCTCCGTGGCTGAACCTTCGAGCACCCCGCCCGCCCCGTCAGGCGGCAACCCCCCCGTCCGCGTCACCTTCCTCGGGGGCCTCGGCGAGATCGGGCGCAACTGCGCCGCCCTCGAGATCGAGGGCAAGATCCTGCTGATCGACTGCGGCCTGATGTTCCCCGACCCCGACATGCTCGGGATCGATCTCGTCCTCCCCGACTTCTCCTGGTTGCACGAACGGGCCGACGACCTCGTCGGCTGCGTGCTCACCCACGGCCACGAGGACCATGCCGGCGGTCTCTCCTTCCTCCTGCGCGACCTCTCGTTCCCGATCTGGGGCTCGGCCCTCACGCTCGGCCTGGCCCGCAACCGGATCGAGGAGGCCGGCCTGCTGGGCCGGACCGAGCTGATCACCGTCGAGGACGGCGAGCGGCGCATGATCGGGCCCTTCGACGTCGAGTTCATCCCCGTCACGCACTCCGTCCCGCAGGGCTTCGCCCTCGCCTTCCACACGCCCCAGGGCGTCATCGTCCACTCCGGCGACTGGAAGCTCGACCTCACGCCCATCGACGGCCGGCTCACCGACATCGGCCGCATCGGCGCCCTCGAGGTCGGGCACGGCGTCCGGCTCCTGCTCGCCGACTCCACCAACGCCGAGTCGCAGGGCCACACCCGGTCCGAGCGCTCGATCGGCGAGTCGCTGCGCCGCCTCTTCGACGAGAACCGCGACCGCCGCATCGTGGTCGCCTGCTTCGCGTCCCACCTCCACCGTGTCCAGCAGATCGCCGACATCGCCGTCGAGCAGGGCCGCACCATCGCCACGCTCGGCCTGTCGATGAAGAAGAACATCAAGCTGGCCCGGGACATGGGGCTGCTCACGATCCCCGACGGGTCGGTGTGCGACATCGCCGACCTCGACGAGGTGGCGCCCGAGAAGGTGTGCGTGATCTCCACGGGCTCGCAGGGCGAGCCCATGTCGGCGCTCACCCGCATGGCCTCGAGCGACAACAAGTGGATCCAGATCGGGCCCCGGGACACCGTGATCCTGTCCTCGCACCCGATCCCCGGCAACGAGTCGTCGGTCGGTCGGGTCATCGACGGCCTGCACCGCCTGGGGGCCAACGTCATCCACTCCGGCATCGCCGACGTTCACGTCAGCGGGCACGCCAAGCAGGAGGAGCTGAAGACGCTGCTCTCCCTGGCCCGGCCGGAGTGGTTCGTCCCGGTCCACGGCGAGTACCGCCACCTGGTGCACCACGCCCGCCTCGGCCGCGAGATGGGCGTCGAGCCGGGGAACATCCTGCTCTCGCTCGACGGCGACCAGCTCGAGCTCACCGACGACGGGCTCACCAAGATCGGGGAGGTGCCGGCCGGCTACCTCTTCGTCGACGGCACCGGCCTGGGCGATGTCGGCCACGGGGTGCTGCGCGACCGCCGGATCCTCGCCGAGGAGGGGGTGGTCGTGGTGATCGTGACGGTCGACGTCAAGACGGGCGAGCTGGTGGCCGGGCCCGAGATCATCACCCGGGGCTGGATCCACGCGCCCGAGGCCGAGGACCTGCTCGAGGAGGCCCGCCAGGTCGTGCTGGCGGCGCTGCTGGCCGCCGAGGACACCGGCGACGTCGAGGCCCTCCGCCGCCACGCCCGCAAGGCCCTCGGCACGTTCGTCGCCCAGCGCACCCGCCGCCGGCCGATGATCGTGCCCGTGATCATGGAGGCCTAGGCAGCCCGTTCCCGTTCCTTGTCGACTCCGCCGGGATCGTTCCTGCCCGGTCGACAGCGAGCGGGGGATCGGGCCCGCTCCCCTGGCCCCGGTGTGGCGGTTGTTACGGTTGGGGGCACTGTGGCGACGACGAGACGGGCCCCGGCGCGGGCGGGCAGGCGGCGGGGAGCCAAGGGTCGGGCCAGGGCCCGGCCGCGCGTCGCCGGTCCCCTCCCCCGCGAACACCGGGCCGAGCTCTGGGGGGCGGCGCTCCTGCTGGCCGCCGTGCTGGCCGGGCTCGGGATCTGGGCCGACCTGGCCGGGCCCTTCGGGCGGGGCGCCCGCGACCTCGCCGACGCCGCCGTCGGCGGCGGGCGGGTGCTCGCCCCGGTGCTCCTGGCGTGGATCGGGGGGATGCTCATCCGCGGCGAGGCCGAGGACCGCCGCCGCATCACGCTGTCGCTCGGTCTCGGCTTGGTGGCCGGCACGGGGCTGTCCCACCTCGTCGGCGAGGGCGCCGGCGGGGCCCTCGGGCGCCTCGTCGCCGACCCGATGGCCCGGGTGGTCGGCGACTGGGGGAGCGCGGCCGTCCTCGTCGCCGTCGGGCTCGCCGCCCTCCTGCTGTTCACCCGCACGGCGCCCCGGGCCGCCGCCGTGCACGTGGGTCGGGTGGCGGGGGCGATCGGCGACGGCATCGGCCGGGGCCTGCGCTGGCTCGAGTCGATCGGCGCCGACGACGACGAGGACGACGCCGACCTCGGCGCCCTCGACGCCGACGACCGCGACCCGCGCCCGCCCATGTGGCTCGGCGGCCACGTCGACGGGTCCGAGGGCGCCGACGCGGACGACGCGGACGAGGTGGACGACGACGACACCGAGGTCGTCGACGTGCGCGACGCGCCCCGGGCCGGGGGCGTCGCCATCGACCCGCCGCCGATGGTCGACCCCACCCAGCTCGCCATCGACCTCGGCCCGGCCGGCCGGCCCGGACCGTGGAAGCTGCCCCCGCTCACGCTGCTCGAGCGGGGCGAGCGCCAGAAGGTCGACCAGCGCAAGGTCGAGGAGCGGGGTCGGATCCTCGAGCACGCCCTCGCCGCCCACGGCGTGGAGACCAGGCTGGTCGGGGCCACGGTCGGCCCGACCGTCACCCGCTTCGAGCTCGAGCTCGGCGCCGGGGTGAAGGTCAACCGGGTGACCAGCCTCCAGAAGGACATCGCCTACGCGATGGCCTCGCCGGACGTCCGCCTCCTCGCGCCCATCCCCGGCCGGTCGGCCATCGGCGTCGAGGTGCCCAACGACGACCGCCAGCTCGTCGCCCTCGGCGACATCCTCGCCAGCGAGGAGGCCAGGCGGGCCACGCACCCCTGCGAGGTGGCGCTCGGCCGCGACATCAGCGGCCGGGCGGTGATGGCCAACCTGGCCGAGATGCCCCACATCCTCATCGCCGGGGCCACCGGCGCCGGGAAGTCGAGCTGCATCAACAGCCTCATCACCTCGCTGCTGGTGCGCACCACGCCCGAGCAGCTCCGGATGATCCTCATCGACCCGAAGCGGGTCGAGCTCGGCCAGTACAACGGCCTGCCCCACCTCCTCACGTCTGTCGTCGTGAACCCGAAGAAGGCGGCCAACGCGCTGTCGTGGGCGGTCAAGGAGATGGAGCGCCGCTACGACCTGCTCTCCGAGGTCGGGGTGCGCGACATCACCGGCTACAACGGGATGTACGACGCCGGCGACCTGCGGACCGAGGCCAGGGCCGAGGGCGTCGACGACCCGGGCGAACCGATCTACGAGCGCCTGCCCTTCATCGTGATCGTCGTCGACGAGCTCAACGACCTGATGATGGTGGCGGCGCGCGACGTCGAGGACTCGATCTGCCGCATCGCCCAGATGGCTCGGGCCGTGGGCATCCACCTCGTGATCGCCACGCAGCGCCCGTCGGTGAACGTCATCACCGGCGTGATCAAGGCGAACGTGCCGGCCCGGCTGGCCTTCGCCGTCTCGAGCCTCGCCGACAGCCGGGTGATCCTCGACCAGCAGGGCGCCGAGCGCCTGATCGGCCGGGGCGACATGCTCCTGCTCGGGCCGGCCTCGTCGGTGCCCCGCCGCATCCAGGGCGCCTGGGTGGGGGAGGACGAGGTCCGCAAGATCGTGGCCCACTGGGGCAAGCAGCACCAGGCCGTCGAGTCGCTCGACGAGGTCACCGTGCTCGGCGCCGACGACGACGACCTGGTGCAGGGCGGCTCGTCGGGCGGGGGCGACGATGACGACGACGACCTCCTCTGGCAGGCGATGGAGCTGATCGTGCGCTCCCAGCTGGGCTCCACCTCGATGCTCCAGCGCAAGCTCCGGGTCGGCTTCTCCCGGGCCGGGCGGCTCATGGACCTGCTCGAGCAGCGGGGGGTGGTGGGTCCGTCGATCGGCTCGAAGGCACGCGACGTGCTGATGACGGTCGACGAGCTCGAGGCCCTCCTCGCCGGTTCCGACACCTGACCCGACCGCCGCGCCGTCCGAGTGGGCCGGGACCGGAATCGACCGGCCGGGCCGCGGTCGGCCACGATGCCGGGATGACCTCCCCCCATCGGTTCACGTCCCGGAGCGGCGTGAACGTCCACTACCTCGACAACGACCCGCCCGAGCCGGTGGGCCTGCCGGTGGTCTTCTCGCCGGGCATCGTCGACGCCGCCGACGACTACCTCCCGATGATGGAGTTCATGGCGCCGCGACGGGTGGTCGTGGTCGACGTGCGGGGCCGGGGCCGGAGCGAGTCGCCGACCACCGGCTACTCGCTCGACGAGCTGGCCACGGACCTCGAGGCCGTCGTGGACGAGTGCGGCTTCGACCGCTTCCACCTGATGACGTTCTCCCGGGGCACCCCGACCGCGCTCACGCTCGCGTTCCACCGCCCCGAAGCGGTGGCCTCCCTCTCGGTCGGCGACTACCTGCTGCAGGAGGTGGGGCTGCCGCCCGAGTTCGTCGACCGCCAGATGAGCCTGACCTGGCGGGGCAAGGCCATGCCCGACCGGGTCGAGCGCCACGTCATCGAGGGGATCCAGCAGACGTCCCGGTCGCGCCCACTCTGGGACGACGTCGCCGCCCTGAAGATCCCGGTGCTCTTCGTCCGGGGCACCGGCGAGGGGGCCATGGGGTCCAGCGAGCAGGTGGTCGACCGCTACCGGGAGGCGCTCCCGGACGTCGAGGTCGTGAGCCTCGAGGGCGTGGGCCACGACCTCTTCCGCCCCGACCGGCTCGCCTACCCGGGCGCGGTGCTCGACTTCGTCGCCCGGCTGGGTTGATCCCCCGTGGCCCGTCCCGCCCGCCCCTCCGGCCGGATGGGGCGGGGCGGTAGCCTGCACGGCCTGATGGCGACTCGTCGCGGCTCGAAGTCGTTCTTCGTGGAGACCCTCGGCTGCCCGAAGAACCAGGTCGACAGCGACAAGCTCACCGGCACCCTGCTCGCCGACGGGATGGTCCCCACCGACGACCCGTCCGCCGCCGACCTGGTCGTCGTCAACACCTGCGCCTTCATCGAGTCGGCCAGGCAGGAGTCGATCGAGACCGTGCTGGCCCTGGCCGACGCCCGCCGGACCGGGGCCCGCCTGGTCGTCACCGGGTGCATGGCCGAGCGCTACGGCGACGAGCTGGCCGCCGCCCTGCCCGAGGTCGACGCCGTGGCCGGCTTCGGCGTGCCGGTCACGCTCGGCCGGTCGCGGCCGAGCGCAGCGGGGGGCGGGCCCACCCCGCCCGGGGCGCCCGGCTCCCGGTTCGACCTCCTCGAGCTGCCCCGGCCGCCGGCCGCCGCGCCGTGGGCCTACGTCAAGGTGGCCGAGGGGTGCGACCGGGCCTGCGGCTTCTGCGCCATCCCGAGCTTCCGGGGCCCCCAGCGCAGCCGGACGATCGAATCGCTGCTGGCCGAGGTCGACGGCCTCGTCGACGGTGGCGTCCGTGAGGTCGTGCTCGTGGCCCAGGACCTGGCGTCGTTCGGCCGTGACCAGGGCGTCGGCCGGCGGGCCATCGTGGCCCTCGTCGACGCCGTGGCGGCCCGGGCCGACCGGGTGCGGCTGCTGTACCTCTATCCCTCGGAGCTGAGCGACCGGCTGGTGGACGCCGTGGCCGCCACCGGCGTGCCCTACTTCGACCTCTCGCTCCAGCACGTGTCGCGGCCGCTGCTGCGCCGGATGCGGCGCTGGGGCGACGGCGACCGCTTCCTCGCGCGCATCGACGCCATCCGTGCCGCCCATCCCGAGGCCGCCTTCCGGTCGAACTTCATCGTCGGCTACCCCGGCGAGACCGAGGCCGACCACGACGCCCTCCTCGCCTTCGTCGAGGCGGCCCGGCTTGACTGGTGCGGCTTCTTTGCCTACTCGCCCGAGGACGGCACCTACGCCACGGGCCTCGACGGCACCGTCGCCGGCCCGCTCGTCGCCGAGCGCCTGGTCGAGCTCACCGAGCGCCAGGACCGCATCACGTCGGAGCGGCGCGACCTGCTCGTCGGGCGCACGGTGGAGGTGCTCGTCGACGCCCCCGGGATCGGGCGAACCCACCGGGAGGCGCCCGAGATCGACGGCATCGTCCACCTGCCCACGACGCTGGCGGTGGGGTCGTTCGCCGAGGTGGTCGTCACGGGCGCGCTCGGGCCCGACCTCGACGCCGAGCCGGCCGTGGCGGCGGGCCATCCGGCGGCGGGCCGTCCGGCCGGCGCGGCCGGCGCGGCCGGCGGTCTCGTCGTCGCCGGGCGGGCACCGGGGGTGGGGCGGTGACCGACGTCTTCGGGCCCTCGGCCCTGGCCACGCCGGCCAACGCCGTCACGATCTCCCGGGTCCTGCTCACCCCGCTGCTGCTCGTGTCGATCGCCGGCACCGGGGCGTCGTGGCCGGGCCTCGCCCTCTGGGTCGCCCTGTCGGCGTCGGACGGCATCGACGGCTACCTGGCCCGCCGCCACGGCGTCACCCGGTCCGGGGCCTTCCTCGACCCGCTGGCCGACAAGTTCCTGGTCCTCGGGGCCATGGCCGTCCTCGTCGTCACGGACGTGTTCTGGTGGCTGCCGGTGGCGCTCGTCGCCGGGCGGGAGGTGGCGATGAGCCTCTACCGGTCGGTGGCCGGCCGGTCGGGGGTGTCGGTGCCGGCCAGGCGCTCGGCGAAGCTGAAGACGGTCGTGCAGGAGGTGGCGGTCGGGCTGGCCATCTGCCCGGCCTTCGAGGACAACCCGCTCCTGGCGACGACCGTGCTCTGGGCCGCCACCGGGCTGACCCTGCTCACCGGCGCGCAGTACTGGACCGACGCCCGGCGCCACGCGCCGGCGGCTTGACCCGGACGCCGAGGTGGTCGCCCGTGCGCTGTGAGGTCGTGGCCGTCGGCACCGAGCTGCTGCTCGGCCAGGTCGTCGACACCAACTCGTCGTGGATAGGCGAGCAGCTGGCGCTGGCCGGCATCGACTGCCTCCACCAGTCGAAGGTGGGCGACAACCACGGCCGCATCGTCGACGCCCTCCGCCTGGCCCTCGGCCGGTCGGACGCCGTGGTCGTGTGCGGCGGCCTCGGGCCCACCCAGGACGACATCACCCGGGAGGCGATCGCCGAGGTGATGGGCGTGCCCCTGGTGCGCGACGAGGGGGTCGTGACCGTGATCCGGGAGCGGTTCGCGGCCCGGGGCCGGGAGATGGCGGCGAGCAACCTGCGCCAGGCCGATGTCCCCGTCGGGGCGACGGTCCTCACCCAGGTGGGCACGGCCCCGGGGCTGCGCTGCCCGGTGGGCGACAAGGTCGTCTACGCCGTGCCGGGCGTGCCGTACGAGATGCGCGAGATCGTGGCGAGCGACGTCGTCCCCGACCTCCAGGCCCGCTCGGGCGAGCGCTCGACGATCGTGAGCCGGGTGGTGCGGACCTGGGGGATGGCGGAGTCCACCCTGGCCGAGGTGGTGGCCGACCGGCTGGGCGCCGCCGACGGCGGTCCGCTCACGTACGCCTTCCTCGCGTCGGGGTGGGAGGGGATCAAGGTCCGCCTCACCGCCAAGGCGGCGACGACGGAGGCGGCGGTGGCCGTCCTCGACGCCGAGGAGCGGGAGCTGCGGGCGCTGCTCGGCCCGGTGGTCTTCGGCGTCGACGACGAGACGATGGAGCACGCCGTCGGTGCCCTGCTCGGTGCCCGCGGGCTCACCCTGGCGGTCGCCGAGTCGATGACGGGCGGGCTGGTGGCGAGCCGGCTGGTCGACGTGCCGGGGTCGAGCGACTGGTTCCTCGGCGGGGTGGTGTCCTACGCCAGCGAGGTGAAGTTCGACGTGCTGGGCGTGACGCCGGGTCCCGTCGTCTCGGCTCGCTGCGCCGAGGAGATGGCCGAGGGCGTGCGCCGACTGCTCGGGGCCGACGTCGGCCTGTCGGTCACCGGCGTGGCCGGGCCGGCCGCCCAGGAGGACCATCCCGTCGGCACCGTCTTCCTCGGCCTGGCCTCGGGCGAGGGCACCGAGGCGGTGCACCTGCAGCTCACCGGCGACCGCCTCCGCATCCGCCAGTTCGCCACGATCTCGCTGGTCGACCTGCTCCGCCGGCACCTGGCCGGGCTGCGCTGATGCCCGCCCAGCCGTCGACGGCGGGGGAGGAGCCCGACCCGCTGGCGGCGAGGCCCCTGCCGGGCGACACCGTCGGCCTGCTCGAGGGGCTCACCACCACGCGTGCCATCCGGCGCTACACCGACGACCCGGTGCCGGAGGACGCGCTGCGGGCCATCCTCTTCGCCGCCAGCCGGGCGCCCAGCGGCTCGAACCGCCAGCCCTTCCGCTTCCTCGTGCTGCGGGACGGGCCGAGGGCCCGGGAGGCGAAGCGGCTCATCGGCGAGGCGGCCCGGTCCAGCTGGGGCCTCAAGCGCTCGGTGGACAGCTACGACGAGGGCTCGGGCGCCCGGCGCGACTCGCGGAAGGCCCGGATGGCGGGCGTGATGGAGGCCTACGTCCGGGACTTCGAGTCCGTCCCCGTGCTCGTGCTGCCCTGCCTCGTGCGCTACCGGGCACCCACGCCGTTCGAGGGGGCATCGGTGTTCCCGGCCTGCCAGAACCTGCTCCTCGCGGCCCGGGCCCTCGGCTACGGCGGCGTGCTGACCGGGTGGCACGCCGGCGCCGAGCCGGCCCTGCGGGCCCTGCTCGGCATCCCGGACGAGGTCTTCGTGGCGGCCACCATCACCCTCGGCCGGCCCCGGGGCGGCCACGGCCCGGTGCGCCGGCGGCCCCTCCCCGAACTGGTCTACGAGGAGGGCTGGGGCGCGTCGCCGGCCTGGGCGGTCGACCCGCCCGGCACCGGGCACACGGCCGCCGGTCCGCCGCGCTGAGCGGTCCGCCGCGCTGAGCGGGGACGCCGCGCTGAGCGGGACGGTCAGGCGGGGTGCTTGCTCAGCGAGGCCGAGTTGATGCAGTAGCGCTTGCCGGTCGGCGGCGGGCCGTCGTCGAAGAGGTGGCCGAGGTGGGCGTCGCACCGGGCGCAGCGGACCTCGACGCGGGTCATGCCGTGGGACCGGTCGACGCGCTCCTCGATGGGTGCGCCCTCGACCGGCTGCCAGAACGAGGGCCAGCCGGAACCCGACTCGAACTTCTCGCCCGAGGCGAACAGGGGCGACTCGCACACGACGCAGTGGTAGGCGCCGGGCTCGTGGTCGTCCCAGAAGCAGCCGCTGAAGGCCCGCTCGGTGTCGTCCCGCTGGGTCACGGCGTACTGCTCGGGTGTCAGCCGGGCGCGGAGCTCGTCGTCGGCGAAGGTCAGCTTGCCGGTGGCAGGGGCGTCGCTCATGGGTCCGAGGCTAGGCCCGAGGCGCGCCGGCCGGCTCCCGGAAGGTCTCGTCGGCTCGCCGGGTGAACGGGTGCTTGAAGCGAACACCCGTTCGTGGCTAGGGTGCGGCATCGAATCACACGCATGTGATGCAGCAGGGGGCACGTCCCGCGCTCCCACCCGGGCGGGCAGGGCCGGCCCCGGTGTCACACCCCCTTCGTAGGGTCATCCGCAAGCATCCCCCGTCGGCACGAGAGACACGAGAAGAACGAGTGAAGGAGCGACCCGTGGAGCGTGAGAAGGCCCTCGAGATGGCCCTGGCCCAGATCGACAAGAACTTCGGCAAGGGCTCGATCATGAAGATGGGCGAGAAGGGCTCGATGCGGGTCGAGACCATCTCGACCGGTGCCCTCGCCCTCGACATCGCCCTCGGCGTGGGGGGCCTGCCCCGCGGTCGGGTGGTCGAGATCTACGGCCCCGAGTCCTCCGGCAAGTCCACCATGGCCATGCACGTGGTCGCCGAGGCCCAGCGCAACGGCGGCATCTGCGCCTACGTCGACGCCGAGCACGCCATGGACCCTGCCTACGCCGCCAACATCGGCGTCGACACCGACGAGCTGCTCATCTCGCAGCCCGACACCGGTGAGCAGGCGCTCGAGATCGTCGACATGCTCATCCGCTCGGGTGCGCTCGACGTGGTCGTGATCGACTCGGTCGCCGCCCTCACGCCGAAGGCCGAGATCGAGGGCGAGATGGGCGACAGCCACGTCGGCCTCCAGGCCCGGCTCATGTCCCAGGCGCTGCGCAAGCTCACCGCCAACCTCAACAAGTCGAACACGGTCTGCATCTTCATCAACCAGCTGCGGGAGAAGATCGGCGTGATGTTCGGTTCGCCCGAGACCACCCCCGGGGGCCGGGCGCTGAAGTTCTACTCCTCGGTCCGGCTCGACATCCGCCGCATCGAGTCGATCAAGGACGGCGTCGAGGTGGTGGGCAACCGCACCCGGGTGAAGGTGGTGAAGAACAAGGTCGCCCCGCCGTTCAAGCAGGCCGAGTTCGACATCATGTACGGCAAGGGCATCAGCCGCGAGGGCTCGATCATCGACATCGGGGTCGACCTCGGCATCGTGAGCAAGTCCGGTGCCTGGTACACCTACGACGGCGAGCAGCTTGGTCAGGGCAAGGAGAACGCCAAGTCCTTCCTGGCCGACAACCTCGAGATCATGGTGGAGATCGACGAGCGGATCCGCCGCCAGGTGCTCGTCGTCCCGGGCGAGGCCGACGTCGATCTCGAGGAGGCCGACGGGGTGCTCGATCCCGACGACCAGCCCATCAGCCTCGACTGAACCCGGGCCCGGATCGCCCGGGCCGGGCCGGGTGGCGCGAGGGGAGGTCAGGTCCCCGTCACCGTCGAAGTGACGGGCGGTGACGGCCCCGCTCCACCAACGCCCCGAGACGATCGACCTGACCCCGGCTCCAGCCCCCGCCGCAGCTGGGGTCGAGGTCGAGGTCGAGGAGCACGCCAGCGGCCCCGACGCCGGTCACGGGGTCGAGGTGCTGAAGGTGTCGGCCCGCTCGCATCCGACGTCGGTGGCGGGCGCCATCGCCGGGGTGATCCGGGGTCGGGGCCTGGCCGAGATCCAGGTGGTCGGGGCCGGGGCGCTCAACCAGGCGGTGAAGGCCGTGGCCGTCGCCCGGGGCTTCCTCGCCGCCGACGGTCTCGACCTGGTGTGCACGCCGTCGTTCGCCGACGTCGAGATCGACGGCGAGCACCGCACCGCCATCCGGCTCACCATCGAGGACCGCGACCGGCGCCGGGCTGGGCCGCGCTCACACGACATCCCGAGCCCGCTCCCAGGTGATCCCCAGGTGGGTGCCGTCGTCTGACGGCCGTGTTCCACCTCAGCTACGCCGTCCACGACGGCTCGGGGCGCCTTCGGCGCTGGGCCGCTCGGGCCCTGTTCTCCGCTCGGGGCGCCTTCGGCGCTGGGCCGCTCAGGCCCTGTTCTCCGCTCTGGGCGCGTTCGCGCCGGGCCGCTCGGGCCCTGGGAGCGCCGATCGGCGCACCCTCTAACCTCGCGGCGCCCATGGCCACCGACCACGTCCCCGCCGCCGCGCCCCGCCGCTACCTCGTGCGGACCTTCGGGTGCCAGATGAACGAGCACGACTCCGAGCGGCTGGCCGGGCTGCTCGAGGCCGACGGCCTCGTGCCCGCCGCCGGCGAGGCCGACGCCGACGTGGTGGTCCTCAACACCTGCTGCATCCGGGAGAACGCCGACAACCGCCTCTACGGCACCCTCGGGCACCTCAAGAGCCTCAAGGCGTCCCGGCCGGGCATGCAGCTGGCCGTCGCCGGCTGCCTGGCCCAGAAGGACCGCGACGAGATCCAGCGGCGGGCGCCCTACGTCGACGTCGTGCTCGGCACCCACAACACGGCCAGCGCCGTCGAACTGCTCCACCGGGCCACCACCGAGGGACCGGTCATGGAGATCCTGGAGGAGAGCGAGGCCTTCCCCTCCGCGCTGCCCGTCCGTCGGGAGCAGGGCTGGGCGGCGTGGGTGACGATCCAGGTCGGCTGCGACAACAGCTGCGCGTTCTGCATCGTGCCCTCCGTCCGGGGTCGTGAGATCAGCCGGCCGGTCGCCGACGTCGTGGCCGAGGTCGAGGGCCTGGTGGCGGCGGGCGTCGTCGAGGTGACGCTGCTCGGCCAGAACGTCAACTCCTACGGCCGCGACCTCACCCGCCGCCGCCCGCTGTTCGCCGAGCTCCTCCGGGCCGTCGGCGCTGTCGAGGGCATCCGCCGGGTCCGCTACACGAGCCCGCACCCGAAGGATCTCCGGACCGAGACGATCGCGGCCATGGCCGAGGTGCCGGCCGTGTGCGAGCACCTGCACCTGCCCCTGCAGTCCGGGAGCGACCGGGTGCTGGCGGCCATGCACCGGGGCTACACCGCCGAGCGCTACCTCGGCCGCCTGGCCGAGGCTCGGGCGGCCGTGCCCGACCTGGCCGTGAGCACCGACCTGATCGTCGGGTTCCCGGGCGAGACCGAGGCCGACTTCGAACGCACGCTCGAGGTGGTGGCCGAGGCGGCCTACGACAGCACCTACACGTTCCTCTTCAGCCCCCGACCGGGCACGGAGGCGGCCGGTCGCACGGAGGCGTTCGTGCCGGCCGCGGTCGCCGCCGAGCGCTTCGAGCGGCTGCGGATCGTGGTCGAGCGCAGCGCCCTCGCCCGGCACCGGGCCCGGGTCGGCCGCACCGAGGAGGTCGTGGTGGAGGGCCGGAGCCGCAAGGACGCCGCCGTGCTCACCGGCCGCACCCGCCAGAACAAGCTCGTGCACTTCCGCCCTTCGGCCGGGCCCGACGGTGCGCCCGTCCCCGTGGCGGCCGGCTCGTTCGGCCTCGTCACCGTCACCGGCGCCGCGCCCCACCACCTCACCGGCGAGCTGGTGACGCTCACCGACCGGCCCCGCCACCGGGTGCGGATCCCGGTCAGCGCCGGCTGACCGGCCCACCGATGCCGGCACCTGCGCCGTCACCGGGCGGGGCGGCGCCCCTCGTCGCCATCGTCGGCCCGACGGCCACGGGGAAGTCCGCCTTCGCCCTCGCCGTGGCCACCCGGCTCCCGGCCGCCGAGGTGGTGTCGGCCGACGCCCTCCTCGTCTACCGGGGCATGGACGTCGGCACGGCCAAGCCCTCCGCCGCCGACCGCGCCCTCGTCCGCCACCACCTGGTGGACGTCGTCGACCCCGACGAGGAGTACTCGCTGGCCCGCTTCGTCGCCGACGGTCGGGCCGCCCTGACCGGCATCGCAGCCCGGGGGTCGGTCGCCGTCGTCGCCGGCGGCACCGGGCTATACGTGCGGGGCCTGGTCGACGACCTGGAGGTGCCGGGCCGGTGGCCGTCGGTCCGGGCCGACCTGGACGCCGAGCCGGACACCGCCCGGCTGCACGTCCGGCTGGCCGCCCTCGACCCGGTGGCCGCGGCCCGCATGGAGCCCGGCAACCGGCGCCGCGTGCTCCGGGCCCTGGAGGTGACGCTCGGCGCCGGGCGCCCGTTCTCCTCGTTCGGGCCGGGGCTGGCCACCTACCCGCCCGTCCCCACCCGCCTGGTGGGCCTCGACCTCCCGGTCGGCGAGCTCGACCGCCGGATCGAGGCCCGGGTGGCGGCCATGGTGGCGGGTGGGCTGGTGGCCGAGGTGGCGGCCCTGGCCGACCGGCCCGGCGGCCTGTCCCGCACGGCCCGCCAGGGGCTCGGCTACCGGCAGGTGCTGGCCCACCTCGAGGGCAGCTGCTCCCTCGACGAGGCCGTCGCAACCGTGGTGGCCGACACCCGTCGCCTCGCCCGCCGCCAGCGCCGCTGGTTCCGGCGCGATCCCCGGATCGAGTGGCGCGACGCCGACGCCCTCGATCCCGACGGCCTCGACCTCGACCGCCCGGTCGCCGACGCCTGATCCCCGGAACCGCACCGAAAGCCGGGCGCGGGTGGCGGGAGGCAGCCGGCAGACTGTGCCGGTGCACGGCGGAACGCGGCGCTTCTCGAAGCTGCACGGGTTGGGCAACGACTTCCTCGTCGCCGTCGACCCGGAGGGCGTCGCGCCCATCGACGGGGCGATGGCGAAGGACCTCTGCGACCGCCACACGGGCGTCGGCGCCGACGGGCTCCTCCACGTCGACGGCGGGCTGCGCATGACGCTGTTCAACGCCGACGGCAGCCGGGCGGCGATGAGCGGCAACGGGATCCGCTGCCTGGCCCACGCCCTGGCCCGCTCCCAGGGCGTCGACCTCACCGCCGGCGGCGCGGCCTACGACATCGTCACCGACGCCGGCGTCCGGCGGGTCGAGCTCGAGCCCGGCTCCGGTTCCAACACCGCCTGGGGGCGGGTCGACATGGGCCCGGTCCGCCAGATCCCCGTGATCGGTCCCGGGCTCGGCGCCGAGGCGACGATGGGCATCGACGTCGGCAACCCCCACCTCGTCGCCAGGTTCCGGGACGAGAAGGCCGTCGCTGCCGCCATCGGGCGCAGCGACGAGCCCGACCGCAACGTCGAGTTCGTCGCCGTGCTGGCGCCCGACCGCCTCTTCATGCGGGTCGTCGAGCGGGGGGTGGGGGAGACCCTGGCCTGCGGGACGGGGGCCACGGCCGCGGCCTGGGCCGCCCACCGCTGGGGCCTCGTCGGCGAGCACGTCACCGTCGTCATGCCCGGCGGCGAGGCCACGGTCGAGCTCGGCCGGCCGGTGCGGCTGGCCGGACCCTCCGTGCACGTAGCCGACGTCGACGTGCCGGCACCGACAGGGGCGTCGTAGCCCGTGGCACTGATCGAGCGCTCCTTCCGGGAGCGCATCGTGCTCGTCGGGGTCACCATGCCGCCGGCCTCGGCCGAGGAGACCGACGCCCATCTCGACGAGCTGGCCCTGCTGGTCGACACCGCCGGCGCCGACGTGGTGGCCCGCGTCGTGCAGCGGCGGGACCGACCCGACCCGGCCACGTTCGTCGGCAAGGGCAAGGCCCAGGAGCTCCGAGAGGTGTCCCTCGACGTCGACGCCGACACGGTCGTGTTCGACGACGACCTCTCGCCGGCCCAGCAGCGCAACCTGGAGGCCGTCCTCGGCCGAACCGCCATCAGCCGGACCGAGGTGATCCTCGACATCTTCGCCCAGAACGCCCGCACCCCCGAGGGCCGGGCCCAGGTCGAGCTGGCCCAGCTCCGCCACCGCCTACCCCGCCTCCGGGGCCGGGGCGCCCAGCTCTCCCGCCAGGCCGGCGCCATGGGTGCCGGCGGGGCGCGGGCGCCGATCGGCTCCCGCGGGCCCGGCGAGACCCAGCTCGAGGTCGACCGCCGCCGGCTGTTGAGCCGGGTCACCAAGCTCGAGGGAGAGCTGCGCCAGCTGACGGCCACCCGCCGCACCCAGCGCAAGGGCCGGGCCCGGGCCGGCAACCGCACGGTCTCCGTGGTCGGCTACACCAACGCCGGCAAGTCCACGCTGCTGAACGCGCTCACCGACGCCGGCGTCCTCGTCGAGGACCGCCTCTTCGCCACCCTCGATCCCCGGGTCCGGCGCCTCGACCTCCCCGGGGGCGAAGCGGTCCTGCTCGCCGACACGGTGGGCTTCGTGCGCAAGCTGCCCCACCAGCTGGTGGAGGCGTTTCGGTCGACGCTCGAGGCCGTCGCCGAGTCGCACCTGCTCGTTCACCTGGTGGACGCCTCGGCGCCCGACCCCGAGGCCCAGCTGGCCGCCGTGCGCACCGTGCTCGAGGAGATCGGTGCAGACGGGGTGCCCGAGCTCGTCGTCCTCAACAAGATCGACCTGGCGCGGGTCGACCCCGGCGACCTGGCCCGGCTGCTGGCCGCCCACGAGGGCGCCGTCGCCATCTCGGCCCGCACCGGCGAGGGCGTCGACGAGCTGCTGCACACCATCGCCGACCGCCTCCGGGCGCTGGAGCAGGTGGTGGAGCTGCGGGTGCCCTTCGAGCGGGGCGACGTGCTGGCCGGCCTGCACCGCGACGGCGAGGTGCTGTCCGAGGCCGCCGACGACGGCGCCATGCGGGTCCGGGCCCGGCTCGACGCCAGCACCGCCGGGCGCTACCGCGAGTGGACGACGGCGTCGTGAGCGCCGCCGCCGGCTTCGTCCCACCGGCCTACCCCTACGACCGGTTGGCCCCGCTCGAGGCCGAGGCGAACCGCCACGAGGGCGGCGTCGTCGACCTGTCCGTCGGCACGCCCTGCGACCCGCCCCCACCGGCCGTGCTGGAGGCCCTGGCCGGCTCCGGCGCCGAGCGGGGCTATCCCGCGTCGATCGGCTCCCTGGCGCTTCGCCGGGCCGCCGGCGAGTGGCTCGGCCGGCGGCACGACGTCGACGTCGATCCGGCCGACGTGGCCGCCTGCATCGGCACCAAGGAGCTGGTGGCGGGCATGCCCCACTGGCTGCGCCTGCGCCGGCCCGACCGCGACACGGTGCTGTACCCGGCGGTCAGCTACCCGTCCTACGAGATGGGGGCCGTCCTGGCCGGCTGTCGGGCCGTGGCCGTCCCGGTCGACGACGAATGGCGGCTCGACCTCGCCGCCGTCGACCCGGCCGACGCGGCCAGGGCGCTCTGCCTCTGGTCGAACACGCCGGGCAACCCGGCCGGCGGCCTCGACGACCTCGAGGCGGTCGCAGCCTGGGGCCGCGACCACGGGGTGCCCGTGCTCTCCGACGAGTGCTACGTGGCCTACACGTGGGACGGCCCGGCCCGGACGATCCTGCGGAGCGGCACCGAGGGCGTGCTCGCCGTCCACTCGGTGTCGAAGACGTTCAACCTGGCCGGCCTCCGCGTCGGCTTCTACACCGGCGACCACCACCTGGTGCAGTACCTGGCCGAGCTGCGCAAGCACGCCGGCTTCATGGTCCCCGGCCCGGCCCAGCACGCCGCCGCGGTGGCACTGGCCCAGGACGACGCGGTGGCGGCCCAGCGCGAGGTCTACCGCCGCCGCCTGGACCGCATGGCCGCCGTCCTGCGCGACGCCTACGGCATCGACGTCCCGATGCCGGGTGGGGGCTTCTACCTCTGGGTGCCCGCACCCGACGGCGACGCCTGGGCGTTCGCCGCCCGTCTGGCCGCCGAAGCCGGGGCGCTCGTCTCCCCGGGCGAGTTCTACGGCAGCCGGGCCGCCGGCCACGTACGGGTGGCGATGGTCCAGCCCGACGACCGGATCGAGCTCGTCGCCCGCCGCCTCGGCCTGTAGGGGTCGCGGCGGGGGAGATGCCGGGCGGGCGGCAGACCGTGACGACGTACCCTTCAGGGCATGGCCGACCTCGCATCGCAGATCGACGAGCTCTGGGACACCCGCGACGCGCTGGCGCCCGGCGATCCCGAGGCCGGGGCCCTGATCCACGAGGCGATCGACCTCCTCGACACCGGCCAGGCCCGGGTGGCCGAGGTCGATCCGGCCACCGACCAGGTGGTCGTCCACGAGTGGCTGAAGCGGGCCATCCTCCTGCTCTTCCGCCAGAGCCGGATGGAGACGATCGAGCTCGGGCCCTTCGAGTTCGCCGACAAGATCCCCTTGAAGGCGAACTACCAGGAGGCCGGGGTGCGGGTCGTGCCCGGCGGGTCGGCCCGCTACGGGTCGTTCCTCGACCGGGGCGTCATCCTCATGCCGAGCTACACGAACATCGGCGCCCGGGTCGGGGCCAACACCATGGTCGACACGTGGGCCACCGTCGGCTCCTGCGCCCAGATCGGCGCCAACGTCCACCTGTCCGGCGGGGTCGGCATCGGCGGCGTGCTCGAGCCGCCGCAGGCCGCGCCGGTCGTCGTCGAGGACGACGCCATGATCGGCAGCCGGTGCATGGTCACCCAGGGCGCCCGGGTCGGGCGGGGGTCGGTGCTCGGCGAAGGCGCGGTGCTCAACCCGTCCATCCCGGTCATCGACGCGGAGACGGGCGCCGAGCTGAGCCGGGGCCACCTGCCGGCCTGGTGCGTCGGCGTCGGGGCCACGAGGCGCCGCCAGTTCCCGGGCGGCGAGTTCGGCCTGCCCTGCGTCCTCGTGCTGCGCCACCTCACCGAGGGCGAGCGCCACGACAAGGCCACGCTCAACGACATCCTCCGCGACCACGGGGTGAACGTGTGAGCCAGCCGTGAGCGCCGGCGCCGACCTCCTCGGCCTCGCCGCCGAGCTGGTCGACGTGGCCTCGGTCACCGGTGACGAGGCGGCCCTGGCCGGTCGCCTCGAGGGCGAGCTACGGGGGGTGCCCTGGCTGGTCGTCGACCGGGTGGGGGACACCGTGGTGGCCCGGACCCAGCTGGGCCGGCCGGCCCGGGTGATCCTCGCCGGCCACACCGACACCGTGCCGGGACCGCCCGGGGCCCGGGTCGAGGGCGACGTCCTGCACGGCACCGGCAGCGCCGACATGAAGGCCGCCCTCGCCGTCCAGCTCGAGCTGGCCCGGACGGTCGACGCCCCGGTCCACGACGTCACCTACGTCTTCTACGCCCGGGAAGAGGGCAGCTACGCCGGCAACGAGCTCGGCGTGCTGGTGGCCGAGCGGCCGGACCTGCTGGCTGGCGACGTCGCCATCCTGGGCGAGCCCACCGACGGCTGGATCGAAGCCGGCTGCCAGGGGAGCCTGCGGGTGGAGCTGGTGCTCGGCGGGCGGCGGGCCCACGCCGCCCGGCCCTGGCTGGGCGAGAACGCGGTGCACCGGCTCGGCCGGGTCCTGGCCCGGCTCGAGGCCTGGCCCGAGCGCCGCCCGGTGATCGACGGTTGCGAGTACCGGGAGTCCCTCCAGGCCGTGGCCGTCTCCGGCGGGATCGCCGCCAACGTGGTGCCCGATCGGGCCGGGCTGACCCTGAACCACCGGGTGGCGCCCGACCGCACCCTCGATGAGGCCCTCGACCACCTCCGGGCCTACCTGGCCCCGGTGCTCCGTGACGGCGACGAGCTGGCCGTCACCGATCGCAGCGACCCGGCTCCGCCCGGACTCACCCATCCGATCATCGCCGCGTTCATCGACCGGAACCGGCTGAACGTTCGAGCGAAGGTGGCCTGGACCGACGTGGCCCGCTTCGCCGCCCTCGGCATCCCGGCGGTCAACTACGGGCCAGGCGACCCGGCGCTGGCCCACACCGCCGGCGAGCACGTCGACCGGGCCCCGATCGAGCGGGCCCACGCCGCCCTCGCGGCGCTGCTCACCCGGTCGGCCTGAGGGCCTGAGGGCTGGCGTCAGAGGCGGCGGAGCACCGTCACCACCTTGCCGAACACGGTGACCTCGTCGGCGGGGAAGCGCAGCGGCGTGAGCCGGGTGTTGCTCGGCAGCAGCACGATCTCGTCGGCCTCCCGCCGGAAGGTCTTCACCGTGGCCTCCTCGCCGGGGATGCCGGCCACCACGATGTCGCCGTCGCGGGCCTCGGCCTGCTGGCGCACGACCACGTGGTCGCCGTCGAGGATGCCGGCGTCGATCATCGAGTCGCCCCGGACCCGGAGCATGAAGAGCGTCCCCTCACCGGTGAAGTCGGCCGGGACGGGGACCAGCTCCTCGACGTTCTCGGAGGCGAGCACGTCGGTGCCGGCGGCGACGTCGCCGACGAGCGGGATGTGGTGCACGGGCCGGCGGTCCATGGTGGCGCCCGAGGCGGGGTCGTAGCGCACCTCGATGGCCCTCGGCTTGCTGGGATCGCGCAGGAGGTAGCCCCGCCGCTGGAGGGTGGCGAGGTGGGAGTGGACGGTCGACGGCGACGTGAGCCCGACCGCCTCGCCGATCTCGCGCACCGAGGGCGGGAAGCCGCGGTCGCGCTGCTCGGCGACGATGAAGTCCAGGATCGCCCGCTGGCGGTCGGTCAGCTCGTCGTCGGCCATGGCTCCTCCTCGGTGGTGCGGGGTCTGCGGGCGGGCACCGGCCGCCGAGGCGGCCGGTGCCCGAACGGTGCATCGAGCGGACTCGAACAGCAGTTCGAGCTCGACGGTAGCCGCCCGGGGCCCCCGGGGCAAACACCCGTTCGATCGCCCTTGACAGACGAACACCCGTTCTGGTTTCGTGGAGCCGGGAGCGAACAGGCGTTCTCTCCCGGGCCCAGCGGGGTACCCCCCGGTGGCCGCACCCCCAGGTCCACCCGATTCGCCCGGCTGCGCCGGGTCGCCGATCCGCCGAGCACCGCACCCGCCGGGAGCCACCGATGACCGCAACCCTCACCGATCCCATCTCCCCCCTCCGCACCGGCCGGCCAGCCGGCGCCGTCGTCCGGGGGCACCTGCCGCGCCACGAGCGCCGGGTGCCCCTGCAGGTGGTGGCCCGGCGGCCGGTCGCGGTGCCGCCGGTCGTGGTGCAGCCGGTCGTGGTGCGGCCGGCCGTGGTCTACCGCCGCCGTCGCCTCGTCGCCCTCGTGGTCGGCCTGGTGCTGGTGGTGTCGGTCGTGGCCACGGCCCGCCTCGGCCTCGCCTGGCTCGGCGACGGCGTCACCGCCGGGGGCACCTCCCCGACCCCGGCGGTGGTCGTCGCCGAGCCGGGCGACTCGTACTGGAGCCTCGCCGCCGGGCTGGACGTCGGAGGCGACGTGCGGTCCACCGTCGACGCCCTCGTCCGGGCGAACGGCGGCCGTGAGCTCCGGATCGGCGACCGGATCGTCCTGCGGTGACGTGGGGGCGACCGGTCCCACCCGAGTCGTCACCGAGCGGTGTGGCCACGTCGGGCCGGCTGTCGCACCGCTACCGTGCGGGCCATGCGCTGCCCGGTGTGCGCCGGTCTCGACGACAAGGTCGTCGACTCGCGCCTCGCCGACGAGGGTGCGGCCATCCGTCGCCGACGGGAGTGCCTCGAGTGCGGCCGTCGGTTCACCACCTTCGAGCGGGTCGAGGAGGCGCCGCTCCTGGTCGTGAAGCGCTCCGGCGATCGGGAGCCCTTCGACCGGGTGAAGCTGGTGCGAGGGGTGGCCTCGGCGGCGAAGAACCGCCCGGTGTCCGAGGCGGCGATGGTGCAGCTGGCCGCCGACGTCGAGGAGGAGCTCCGGCTGACCGGCAACGAGGTGCCGTCGTCGGCGGTCGGGCTGGCGGTCCTCCGACGCCTCGAGGGGGTCGATCCGGTCGCCTACCTCCGCTTCGCCAGCGTCTACAAGGGCTTCGAGGACGTCGACGACTTCCAGCGCGAGGTGGTCGCCCTCTCCAAGGCCACGGCACCCAAGCGGCACGTATAGCCACGCCGCGCGGTCGTCCACACGCCGACCCGTGGTTTCCCCAGGGTGTTCCACAGGGACGCCCGGCAAAGCGCACAAGATGTGGGGTCTAGCGATCCACAGACCACGCTCCGTACCGTCGCTCGAGATGCCGCAGGGCCAGAGGATCGGGCGTTCCTGGGCGCCTATCGGTCGTCCGGGAGAGAGTCGTGCGGTCACTCGAGAGAACCTGCGGTTGTCTGGAGAGGGGCCTGCGGTTGTCTGGAGAGGGGCATTGACAGACTCGTAACTACACTGGTGTAATGCCCGGACATCTTGTGGGTGGCCGGCTGGAACAGCCACCTGACCACAAGATGTTGTGGTGGCAGTGGGTGGTCACGATCAGGGGGTCGTGGGCACGGAGACGGGACGAGCCCCGGCCCCGAGCGGGTCCGGCAGAGAGAGAACGAGGCAGATGACGATCGCAGCGACGGGCACGGGCATCGGGATCGGGCGGCGGTTCACCCGCGAGGGTGTGCACCCCTACGACATGGTCGAGTGGGAACGCCGCGACGCCCGGATCACGAACTTCCGTGACGGTGCGGTCGCCTTCGAGCAGCTCGGCGTCGAGGTCCCGGTCGGCTGGTCGCTGAACGCCACCAACATCCTTGCCCAGAAGTACTTCCGCGGCTCGCTCGGCACGCCCGAGCGGGAGTCGTCGCTGCGCCAGGTCGCCGACCGGGTGGTCGACACCGTCACCGCCTGGGGGCGGGCCGACGGCTACTTCGTCGACGACGCCGAGGCCGAGGCCTTCGCCGACGAGCTCAAGTACCTGATCATCACCCAGCGGGCCGCGTTCAACTCGCCGGTCTGGTTCAACATCGGCGTCAAGGGCGTGCCCCAGCAGGCCTCGGCCTGCTTCATCCTCTCCGTCGACGACACCATGGACTCGATCCTCAACTGGTACCGGGAGGAGGGCACGATCTTCAAGGGCGGCTCCGGTGCGGGCATCAACCTGTCCCGCATCCGCTCGTCGGTCGAGCTCCTCCAGGGCGGCGGCACCGCCTCCGGCCCGGTGTCGTTCATGCGGGGCGCCGACGCCTCGGCCGGCACCATCAAGTCGGGCGGCAAGACCCGCCGGGCCGCGAAGATGGTCATCCTCGACGTCGACCATCCCGACATCGAGGACTTCATCTGGTGCAAGGCGATCGAGGAGCGCAAGGCGCGGGTCCTGCGCGACGCCGGCTTCGACATGGACCTCGACGGCAAGGACAGCCACTCGATCCAGTACCAGAACGCCAACAACTCGGTGCGGGTCACCGACGCGTTCATGCAGGCTGTGGTGGACGGCACCGACTGGGAGCTGAAGGCGGTCACCGACGGCCGGGTGGTGAAGACCGTTCCGGCCCGCGACCTGATGCGCCAGATCGCCGAGGCGACCTGGCAGTGCGCCGACCCCGGCATGCAGTTCGACACCACCATCAACCGCTGGCACACGTCGTCGAACACCGGCCGTATCAACGGCTCGAACCCGTGCAGCGAGTACATGCACCTCGACAACTCGGCCTGCAACCTGGCGTCGATGAACCTCCTCGCCTTCCTCGACACCGAGGGCGGCTTCGACGTCGATGGCTTCAAGTCGGCCACCGAGGTGGTGTTCACGGCCCAGGAGATCCTCGTCGGCAACGCCGACTACCCGACCGAGTCGATCGCCGAGACGTCCCGCCGCTTCCGCCAGCTCGGCATCGGCTACGCCAACCTCGGCGCCATGCTCATGGCGCTCGGCCTGCCCTACGACTCCGACGCCGGCCGGGCCTGGGCGGCGTCGATCACGGCGCTGCTCACCGGGCACGCCTACGCCACCTCGGCCAGGACGGCGGCCCGCATGGGCCCCTTCGCCGGGTTCGCCGAGAACGCCGAGCCCATGGTCGAGGTCCTGCGCATGCACCGGGCCGCCGTGGCCGAGGTCGACGAGGAGCTGGTGCCCACCGATCTGCTCGGCGCCGCCCAGCAGGCGTGGGACAGCGCCGTCGAGTGGGGCGAGCGCTACGGGGTGCGCAACTCGCAGGCCTCGGTGCTGGCCCCGACGGGCACCATCGGCCTGCTCATGGACTGCGACACCACCGGCATCGAGCCCGACCTGGGGCTGTCGAAGATGAAGAAGCTGGTCGGCGGCGGGACGATGACGATCGTCAACCAGACGGTGCCCCGCGCCCTGCGTCGGTTGGGCTACGACGACGCCCAGGTCGACGACATCGTCGCCTACATCGACGAGCACAAGTCGATCCTCGGCGCTCCCCACCTCGCCGCCGAGCACGTGGCCGTGTTCGCCTGCTCGATGGGCGACAACCCCATCCACTACCTCGGCCACGTGAAGATGATGGGCGCCGTCCAGCCCTTCATCTCCGGCGCCATCTCCAAGACGGTGAACATGCCGGAGGAGGTCACCGTCGAGGAGGTCGAGCAGCTCCACCTCGACGCCTGGCGGCTCGGCCTCAAGGCCGTGGCCATCTACCGGGACAACTGCAAGGTGGCCCAGCCGCTGTCGATGGCCAAGAAGGGCCAGAAGCAGGGAGTGCTCGGCCAGGCGGTCGATGTCGACGAGGTGATCGCGCCGGTCGTCCAGGTGGTCGAGCGCATCGTGGAGAAGGTCGTCACCTCCCCGAAGCGGGAGCGCCTCCCCCGCAAGCGGAGCTCGAACACCTTCGACTTCCGGGTGGCCGACTGCAAGGGCTTCGTCCACGTGGGCGAGTACGACGACGGCCGCCCCGGGGAGCTGTTCATCAACGTCTCGAAGCAGGGCTCGACCCTGGCCGGGATCATGGACGCCTTCGCCATCTCGGTCAGCCACGGCCTCCAGTACGGCGTGCCGCTGAAGGCCTTCGTGCGCATGTTCACCAACATGCGCTTCGAGCCGGCCGGCATGACCGACGATCCCGACCTGCGCTTCGCCTCGAGCATCGTCGACTACATCTTCCGGCGCCTGGCGATCGACTACCTGCCGCTCGACGAGCGCATGGAGATGGGGATCCTCGGCGTGAAGGAGCGCATGGAGCCCACCCTCCCCGGCATCGAGGAGGCGACCACGGAGACGTCGACCGGCTACGAGCTGGGCTCGTCCGACGTGCCGGTCCTGTCGCAGTCGATCGACCTGAGCCCCAAGCCGCTGCCCTTCGAGGAGGCGCCTCTCACCCCGGCGCTCGAGCGGGCCTTCGGCGTGCGCCCGGCCAACGCCGACGCGCCGTTCTGCAACACCTGCGGCATCCAGATGCAGCGGGCCGGCTCCTGCCACGCCTGCCCGAGCTGCGGTTCCACGAGCGGCTGCTCGTAGGCCGCTCCCCGTCCGGGCTCCGTCCGGACCCGCTCGAGAGAGACCGAACGGGGGTGCCACCGAAGCCGCCGGGCGGCTCGAGTGGCACCCGGTTCGCGTCGGGGGGGTGGGTCGGCGGCCCACGCCCGGCGGTGTCGCTCCGGCGCCGGGCGACCGCTGGCTAGGTTCGGCCCATGCGCCTCGCCATCTGGCCCACCCTCCGCCAGGGCTGGAGCGACGTCGTCGACGTGGCCGCCCACGCCGACGCCGCCGGCTGGGATCGCCTGTACCTGGCCGACCACTTCATGGGCGACGGGGTGAACGACCCGGTCGAGGTGGCCACGCTCGAGGTGACGGCCACGCTGGCCGCCCTGGCCGTGACGACGGAGGGGATCGGCCTCGGCACCCTGGTGCTCGGCAACACCTACCGGCACCCGGCGGTGGTGGCCAACTGGATCGCCACCGTCGACAACCTGAGCGGGGGCCGGGCCACGCTCGGCCTCGGGGCCGGCTGGCAGGTGAACGAGCACGAGCAGTACGGCATCGAGCTCCCGAGCCCCGGCGTCCGGCTCCGGCGCCTGGCCGAGGCGTGCGAGGTGATCACCGGCCTGCTCCACTCCCCGCCGGTCACCGTCTCGGGCGAGGCCTACCGGCTGCGTGGGGCCGTCTGCGAGCCCCGCCCGGTCGGGCCGGTGCCCCTGCTCGTCGGGGGCCGGGGCGACCGGATGCTCGGGTTGGTGGCCCGCTGGGCCGACGAGTGGAACCTGTGGGCCGACGCCGCCCGCTACGTCGAGCGGCGGACCGTCCTGCACGCCCACTGCGAGCGGCTCGGCCGCGACCCGGCCGAGATCTCGACGTCCGCCCAGGCGCTGGTGCTGCTCACCGACGACGATCGGGAGGCGGCCGACTTCGTCGAGCGCAACACCACCCGGATCAGCGTGGCCGGCACCCCGGCCCGGGTCACCGACTTCATCGGCGAGCTGCTGGCGGCCGGGCTCGACGAGTTCGTCGTGCCCGACACCTTCCTCGGCCGGGGCGCGGCCCGCCAGGAGGCGATGGCGACCCTCGAGGCGGCGGCGCGGGCGGCCGGCTGGAAACCTCGCCAGGTGGTGCCGGCGGGCGGCTGACGGGTGCGCCGGGCATCGAGCCCGGCGGGGGCTCAATCGCGGTCGCGGCGGGAGCGGCCGGTGAGGATCCCGACCCGGTCGCCGATGGTGATGAGGGCCACCGCCGTGACGATGGCGACGACGGCCCCCACGACGTTCAGCTCGAGGATGTCGCCGGTGCCGAGGGCATTGGCCACGACGCCGCCCACGACCGATCCGATCAGCCCGAGGAGCAGGGTGGTGCCGAAGCCGATGTGCTGGCGCCCGGGGATCACCAGGCGGGCCAGGACGCCGACCACCAGGCCGAACACGACGAAGCCGATCATCCCGGAACCTCCCTGTCCCGGCCGCCGGCCGGCCGGTTCCGCGCACCGTACAAGGCCGGCCGGCGCCGCCCCGGGACGGTGACCGGTCGGCGGTCCACCGCCCGGTCGGGTGGCTGGCCGAGACTCTGGGCGTGACGAGCGGACCCGACCGAGGCGGCGTCGACCCGACCGGCCTCGACCCGCACCAGCCCGATGGGCGGACCCGCCGCTCCGGGCCCCGGCGGCGTTGGGACGCCGGGATCCTCGGCGGCCCGGTCGACGGGCCGGCCCGGATCCGGGCCGCCTACCCGGAGATCGAGGCCGTGCCCGGTCTACGGGTCGAGCACCGGGGCTCGCGCTTCGGGGGCACCGTCGTCGGCTGGGAGGCCGGGGCGGTGCTCGTCCTCGGGCGCTCCGGCCAGCACCGCGCCCTGGTGCCCGGCCCGGGAGCGTTCGAGGTCGCCGGGCAGGCCGTCTCGCTGGTGCGGCCCCGCCCGTCCGGCGCCACGCCCGAGAGGGCGGGGACCGGGGCCCGGACCGCGTCGGGCTCGGTGGCGGTTCCAGGGGCCAGAGCGACGGCGGCGCGGGCGTCGCGCCTGCTCGTGGAGGGCATCCACGACGCCGAGCTGGTGGAGCGGGTCTGGGGCGACGACCTGCGGGTCGAGGGGGTCGTGGTCGAGCGCCTCGACGGTGCGGACCACCTGGCCGACGAGATCCGCTCGTTCCGCCCCGGCCCCGGCCGCCGCCTCGGCGTGCTGCTCGACCACCTGGTGCCGGGTTCGAAGGAGGCCCGCCTGGCCGCGACCGCGGCCCACCCGCAGGTGCTCGTCACCGGTCACCCGTTCGTCGACATCTGGCAGGCGGTGAAGCCGGCCCGGCTCGGCATCGAGGCCTGGCCGGTGGTGCCCCGGGGCCGGCCCTGGAAGGAGGGGGTGTGCGCCGCCCTCGGGATGGCCGACCCGCCGGCCCTGTGGCGGCGCATCCTGGCGTCGGTGCGCACGTACGCCGACCTCGAGCCGGCCCTCGTGGGCGCGGTGGAGCAGCTCATCGACTTCGTCACCGAGCCGAGCGACCACGACCCTGCGCCGAGCTGACGGTGACCCTGCGCCGAGCTGACGGTGACCTTGCGCCGAGCTGGGCGGCGGGAGCCGGTGACGTCGGCGGAGGCCGAGAGACTGCGGGAGGCGGCGACGTCGGCGGAGGCGGAGACCGGCGGGAGGGTGCCGCCGGTCAGAGGGAGTCGAGGATCAGCTGCCACGACGCCAGGCCGTGCTCGCACCAGCCGTCGGGCGTGGTGAGGCACTCGTCGGGGGCCCGGCAGAGGCCGTCGGCGGCCAGCTCGGCCAGGGTCTCGGCATCCGGCGCGGCCCAGCCGCTGTGGTGCTCGAACCAGGCCACGGCGGCGGCCACCGCCGCCTCCGCCCCGCCGTCGGGCTCGCCGGCGGCCGCGGTCACGCCGTCACGGACCGCGCCCGTCGGCGGGCGCCGGCGCCGCTGGCTGCGTCGTTGGACACTGTCGAATAGCTTCCTTCGTGCCGAGTACACTTCCTCGCCTGTGGAGATCAGGCCTGGACTGCGGGAACGTAAAAAAGCCGAGACTCGCAGGGCATTGCGTGTCGCCGCCTTCGAACTGGCGGTGGAGCGGGGGCCGGATCATGTCACCGTGGCCGACATCGCCGATGCCGCGAACGTGTCGGTCCGCACCTTCTTCAACTACTACCCCTCGAAGGAGAGCGCGATCGTCGGCATCGACTCTGTGCTCGTCGAGACGGCCAGGCAGAAGCTGCTGGCCCGACCGGCCGACGAGACGCCGTTCGAGGCCCTCCGCCGGGTGTTCGCTCCCGAGGAGACCGAGGTCAGCGACCTGGCCGACTCGCAGGCCACCCGGGTCCGCCTGGTGCTGTCCCACCCCGGCCTGAAGGACGCCCAGCTGGCCGGGCTCGACGAGCTGGGCTCGGTGCTCACCGAGGCGGTGGCCCAGCGGGTGGGCCTCGACCCCAACGACCTCTACGCCGCCATGGTGGTGAGCTCGATGATCGCCGCCTTCCACCTGGTGCTGTCCCGGTGGGAGGCCGACGACCGGACGAGCTCCCTGCGTGAGGAGCTCGAGGAGGCGTTCGACATCCTGGCCGCCGGCTTCGGTGCCGTGCAGGTGCTGAACCGGAGCATCTGAGCGGCCGCGCCGGGGCTCGCTCAGAGCCAGCCCCGGCGGCGGAACTCGCGGAACAGCACCAGGCAGGCCACCACGAGCCCGACGAGCACGGCCGGGTAGCCGAGCCTCGACCCCAGCTCGGGCATGTGCTCGAAGTTCATGCCGTAGATGCCCGCCACCATGGTCGGCACCGCCGCGATCGCCACCCAGGCACTGATCTTGCGCATGTCCTCGTTCTGGCGGACCCCCACCTGGGCGGCGTTGGCGGTGAGGGCGCTGCTGAGGATGTCGTCGAGGGCGTCGAGGCGGTCGCCGACCCGGAGCAGGTGGTCGAGCACGTCCCGGAACCAGGGCCGCAGGACCGGGTCGACCTCGGCCACCCGCCCGTCGGCGAGCCGGCTGACCGGCTCCTGGAGGGGCCGCACCGCCCGGCGGAAGTCGATCACCTCCCGCTTCAGCTTGAAGATCCGCTCCGAGTGGTCGACCCGCTCGCCGCTGAACACCTCGGCCTCGATCTGGTCGATGTCGACGTCGAGGTCGTCGAGGACCGACTCGTACTCGTCGACCACGAGGTCGACGATGGCGTGGAGCACGGCCGCCGGGCCCTTGGCCAGCCGCTCCGGTTCGGCCTCCAGGGCCCGGCGGATCGTGGCCAGCCCGGTGTGGGTGCCGTGGCGCACGGTGACGAGGAAGCGGTGGCCGACGAAGGCCGTCAGCTCGCCGAGGTCGACGACCTCCTCGGAGTCGACGTAGGTGGCGGTGCGCAGCACGACGAACAGCGAGTCGCCGTACACGTCCAGCTTCGGCCGCTGGTGGGCGTGCACGGCGTCCTCGAGCGCCAGCGGGTGCAGGTCGAAGGCGGCGGCCACCTCGCCCATCTCGGCGTCCGTGGGCTCGTGGAGCCCGATCCAGAGGAAGGCGCCGGGGTCGCCGCCGCAGGCCTCGATGCCGGCGGCCAGGGAGGGCCCGACGTCGGTGCGGCGACCGGCCCGGTAGACGGCGGCGTCGACGATCACGGCCACAGCATGACGGACGGGGCAACCGGTGCCCGGGACCGGCGTGGGACCCGGGCCCGGCGCGTGCGCCGGGCCGGGCCGCGAACGACCTGGTCGGGCCGCCGGCGCGGACCTCGCCGGTGCGGAAGCTTGACCTGCCGTCGTACACTCAACGAGCGCCCTGCCAGGTTGCGGGCGCCGACCGGGCCATCGGAGTGGGTCCGGGTCGCCAGCGAGCCCTGACATCCGTGATCCGTGCCCGGCCAGCAGTGCCATCCGGCGAGCAGTGAGGAACACCAAGTTGCCCAAGCAGCGCCCCGAGCGGGCCGAGGAAGATCTCGTCCGCCTCTACCTGAGCGACATCGGGAAGCACCCGCTCCTCACCAAGGCCGACGAGGCCCGCCTGGCCCAGCAGATCGAGGACGGCAACGCCGCCCGGATCGAGCTCCAGCAGGCCGAGGACAAGGGCGTCCGCCTCGCCGCCGCCCGCAAGCGGGAGCTGCGCATCCAGGCCCGCCAGGGCGAGGACGCCACCCAGACCTTCATCCAGGCCAACCTTCGCCTGGTCGTGTCGATCGCCAAGAAGTACCAGGCCTCCGAGCTGCCCCTGCTCGACCTCGTCCAGGAGGGGAACCTCGGCCTGATCCACGCCGTCGAGAAGTTCGACTGGCGCAAGGGCTTCAAGTTCTCGACCTACGCCACCTGGTGGATCCGCCAGGCGATCACCCGCGGCATCGCCAACACCGGCCGCACCATCCGCCTGCCCGTGCACGCCGGCGACCAGCTCACCCGCCTTCGCAAGGCGAGGGCCACCCTCGAGGTGAAGTACGGCCGCCCGGCCACGATGGCCGAGCTGGCCGAGGAGCTCGACATGCCGGTCGAGAAGGTCAGCGAGATCGTCCGCTACGCGGCCGACACGCTGTCGCTGTCCGACCCGCTCCGTGAGGACGGCGACGCCGAGCTCGGCGACGTGGTGGCCGACCCGTCGGCCGTGGCGCCCTTCGACGCCGCCGCCGAGGCGCTCCTGCCCGAGGAGATCAACCGGCTCCTGAAGCCCCTCGACGACCGGGAGCGCGAGATCCTGCGCCTCCGCTTCGGCCTCGACCGGGGCGAGCCCCGCACGCTCGAGGAGGTGGGGGAGTCGTTCAAGCTCACCCGCGAGCGGATCCGCCAGATCGAGGCCCGGGCCATGTCGAAGCTCCGGCACCCCTCGGTCGACATCGGCGCCCGAGAGCTCCTGCCCTCCTGACGCCCGTCGTCGTGCCGGTGGGATCGTCCCCGCCGGGTCGACGACGAAGGGGCGGTCTCCCCGACGGGCGTGGCCCGATGCGGTCGTCCGGCCACCCGGGCGCCGGCTGGCCCGCCAGGTCCGTGTCGATCGTTGCGCTCACGTGTCGGTCGAGTGGCGGACCGGTTGCGCCCTCTGTTACCGTCCCGTGACCACACGGGAACCGACTGCACCCCACCCTCACCGGCAACGGCGCCGACGTCTCACCACGGGAGCAGTTCACGCGGAGAGCGGTGCCGTTGCGAAGCTGTCCTTCCATCTTGCTGTTGAGCGCCGCCGTCACCGTGGTCGTGCCGCTCTCGCTCGGGTTGGCGCCGATCCCCGGCGAGGAGCCCGCCCCCCAGCAGGTCGCGCACCCGCCGGCCTCCCTCGTGCTGATCAGCATCGCCGACCCGGCCCCGCTGCCGGCGCTGCCGCCGATCCCGCTGCCGCCGCCCCCGCCCGACCCGCGCGACCCGGCCGCCTACGCCGACCCGATCGAGGGCAACGTCATCTCCGCCTTCGGCCGCCGCGACGGCCGCCGCCACGAGGGCCTCGACATCAAGGGCGGCCACCGGGCCCCGATCAGCGCCTCGTTCGCCGGCCGGGTCGTCCAGGCCGGCCAAGGCGGCACCGGCTACGGCCTGTCCGTGACCGTCGCCCACGGCGACGGGGTCACCACGCTCTACGCCCACCTCTCGTCCGTCTCGGTACGGGTCGGCGACGAGGTCACCGCCGGCCAGCAGGTCGGCCTGCAGGGCCAGACCGGACGGGCCACCACCGCCCACCTGCACTACGAGGTCCGGATCGGCGGCCGTCCCGTCGACCCCATGCCGTACCTGGCCGACTGAGACCTGGTGCTGTGCGTGGAGGCCCCCGCGGACCCGGGCCGTCCGGCACCGGCCCCGTAGCCTGAGGCGGTGCCCCCCGCCCCTCCCGCCCCGGACGTCGTCGTCGAGGCGGCCCGGCGGCGGACCTTCGCCATCATCAGCCATCCCGACGCCGGGAAGACCACGCTCACGGAGAAGTTCCTCCTCTACGGCGGGGCGGTGCAGGAGGCGGGCGCGGTCAAGGCCAGGCGGGGCCGGCGCTCGGCGACGTCCGACTGGATGGCGATGGAGCAGGAGCGGGGCATCTCGATCACGTCCGCCGCCCTGCGCTTCGAGTACCGGGCCACCGCGCTCAACCTGCTCGACACCCCCGGCCACCGAGACTTCAGCGAGGACACCTACCGGGTGCTGGCCGCAGCCGACGCCGCCATCATGGTGCTCGACACGGCCAAGGGCATCGAGCCCCAGACCCGCAAGCTCTTCGAGGTCTGCCGCGACCGGGGCGTGCCGCTCCTGAGCTTCCTCAACAAGTTCGACCGCCCGGGCCGAGCGCCCCTCGAGCTGGTCGACGAGATCGAGGACCAGCTCGGCATCCGGGTCACGCCCGTCACCTGGCCGGTGGGCGAGCCCGGCGACTTCCGGGGCGTGGTCGACCGCCGGGACGGGACCTTCGTGCGCTTCGGGCGCAGCGCACGGGGCTCGACGGAGGCCACGGAGGAGATCGTCGACCCGTCCGGGGAAGGGGCGGCCTGGGACGCCGCCCACGAGGAGCTCGGCCTCCTCGATGCCGTGGGCGCCGACCACGACGAGAAGTCGTTCCTCGCCGGGGAGTCGACGCCGCTGTTCGTCGGCTCGGCGATCACCAACTTCGGCGTCCGCAAGCTGCTCGACGCCGTGGTCGACCTGGCGCCCGGGCCCTCGCCGCGGGCCGACGCCGACGGCGACCTCCGGGCCCTCGACGCGCCCTTCTCGGCCTTCGTGTTCAAGGTCCAGGCCAACATGGACCCGGCCCATCGCGACCGCCTGGCCTTCATCCGGGTGTGCTCGGGCCGCTTCGAGCGGGGGATGACGGCCGTGCACGGTCGGACCGGCAAGCCCTTCGCCACCAAGTACGCATCCAGCGTCTTCGGCTCCGACCGGGAGACCGTCGACGAGGCCTACCCGGGCGACGTCGTCGGCCTGGTCAACGCCACCGAGCTGCGCATCGGCGACTCGCTCTACGTGGACGAGCCGGTGGCGTTTCCCGCCATCCCCACGTTCGCGCCCGAGGAGTTCGTGGTCGCCCGGCCGGTCGACACCGGGCGCTTCAAGCAGTTCCGCAAGGGCCTGGCCCAGCTCGACGAGGAAGGCGTGATCCAGGTCCTGCGCGACCCGGAGCTGGGCGACACCGCCCCGGTGCTGGCCGCCGTCGGGCGGATGCAGTTCGAGGTCTTCGCCTTCCGGCTCGACACCGAGTTCGGGGCCGCCGTCGAGCTGTCGCCGACCGCCTACCGCGTGGCCCGCCGCACCGACGAGGCCTCCGCCGCCGTGCTGCGTCGCACCACAGGGGTCCGGGTCATGAGCCGGGCCGACGGCACGCTGCTGGCCCTCTTCGAGAGCCCTTACTGGCTCGACCGGCTGCAGGCCGAGAACCCCGGCCTCACGCTGGAGCGGATCGTCGCCGACTGACACCCGCGCGTCCCGTTCCTTGGCGACTGGGCCGGGGTTGTCCCACGTCACTCGACAGAGGACGAGCGATCGGCGGGGGGTCCGCCCCGGTGGGCGGCGAGCACGGCGTCGCCCAGCGCCGGCCAGGCCGCCAGAGCCCAGTCCCCGAAGCTCCGGTCGGTGAGGCAGGCGCAGGCCAGGTCGGCGTCGGGGTCGACCCACAGGAAGCCGCCGGCCCGCCCGAAGTGGCCGAACGTGGCGGGCGAGCCCGTGGTGGCGGTCCAGTGGGGCGACTTCGTGCCCCGCCGCTCGACACCGAGGCCCCAGTCGTTCGGCGCCTGGCGACCGAAGCCGGGAAGGATCCCGGCCAGGCCGGGGAAGGCCACCGCCGTCGCCGTCCGCCAGGTCTCCGGGGCGACCAGGCTGGGGCGGAGCAGCTCGACGGCGAGGCGGACGAGGTCGTCGAGGCTGCCCCTGGCGCCGGAGGCCGGCGAGCCGGCCAGGGTGGTGCTGACCATCCCGAGGGGCTCGAGCACGGCCTCCGTGAGGTACCGCTCGAAGGGCATGCCGGCGGCGGTCGCCAGCCGGTCGGCCGCCACCTCGATGCCCCGGTTCGAGTAGGCCCGGCGGGTGGCGGGTGGACCCACCACCTCGTCGCTCTCGAAGGCGAGGCCGGACGCGTGGGACAGGAGGTGGCGGATCGTCGAGCCGGGCGGACCGGCCTCCTCGTCCCAGTCGAGGGTGCCCTCCTCGACGGCCACCCACACGGTCATCGCGGTCAGCACCTTCGTGATCGACGCCCACTCGAGCACCCGGTCGGTCGGTCCGACGGCGTCGATGGCGCCGGCCGGGCCGACGACCGCGACGGCGGCCACGCCCACCGGCCAGGCGGCGACGGCGCCCAGGGCCGGGCCGAAGGGCGTGCTCACCGGGTGGCGTCGAGCTCGAACCACACCGTCTTGCCCCGGTGCGGGGCGACGTCGACGCCCCAGCGGGCGGCGAGCTGGTCGAGCAGCATGACTCCCCGACCCGACGTGGCGTCGACACCGAGGTCGAGCCGGCGGGGAGGCGTGTCGCTGACGTCCGAGACCGACACCCGCACCCGGCCGAGGTCGTGCTCGACCTCGATGCGGGCGTGCCCGCCCCCGTGCACCACGGCGTTGGTGACGACCTCACTGGCGAGCAGGACGGCCGGCTCGAGCAGGTCGTCGAGGCCGTGGGCGGCGAGCGACGCGGTCACGATGCGACGGGCCCGACCCGGGGCGGTGGCGTCGGAGGGCAGGTCGGCCGAGAGCAGCGTGGCCGTCGCCACCTCCTCGGGCACCCGGGCCACGGCCACGACCAGGTTGTCGGTCGGCGCGTCCTCGACGAAGGCCCGGGCGGCGGTCTCGATCCGCTCGGCGAGCACCGCGGCGGTGAAGCCCGTGCACCGGGCGAGCACCGCCCTGAGCTCCTCCTCGTCGAAGCGCCCGCCGCCCCGCCGCCCGGTGAGTCCGGCCGTGTAGAGGACCAGCGAGTCGCCCCGACCGAGGAGGAGCTCGGTGTCGTCGAGGGCCGGGTGCTCGTCGACGCCGAGGACCGGCCCGGCCGCCCGCACGACCTCGACGGCGCCGTGGCGGCGGAGGACGAGGGGCGCCGGGTGGCCGGCGACGGCGATCGAGACCCGGGCGGCGCCCTCGATGGGCTCGACCACCGCCACGACCGCGGAGCAGCGGCGGGGCGTCCGTCCGTCGTCGTCCTCTCCGCCGTGCTCGCCGCCGAGCCCGAGGAGCAGCTCGTTGAGCGATCGCAGCATGACCGCCGGCGACCGCTGCCCGAGAGCTTCGCCCCGGATGGCGTCGCGGGCGGTGGTGGCCACGGCCGCCGTCTCTTCGTCGTCGCCCCGGACGTCGCCGAGCACGACCGCCCACCGGCCGTCGGCGGTGCCGGGCCGACCGAGGCGGACGATGTCGTAGAAGTCGCCGCCGTGGGCCCCGCCGCCGAGGGCCCCGCCGCCGAGGGCCCTGCCGCCGAGGGCCCCGCCGCCGAGAGCATGGAAGCGCACCACCGCCTCGAGCCCCGGCACCTCGAGCCCGGACCCGGCCGGGACGGTGGGCGGCGTCATCTCGTCATTGCAGCACAGCCGCTCCCGCCGTCCCGGGAGCCCCCGGCCGACCGGGGGGCAGGGAGGGGGCCGGCGGCGCCGGTGCCGGTCGGGTGCCGATCCTCCCGCCGGCGGGGACGGTTGGTACCCTTCGCGTGACATGCCCCCCTCCTTTGCTTCCCTCGGCGTGTCGGCTGACCTGGTCGCTGCGCTCGCGGAGCGAGGAATCGCCGAACCGTTCCCCGTCCAATCCCTCACGATCCCCGACGCGCTCGCCGGTCGCGACGTCTGCGGGAAGGCCAAGACGGGTTCGGGCAAGACGCTCGCCTTCGGCATCCCGATCCTGGAGCGGACCGGTGCCGGCGGTCCCAGCCGGCCCCATGGCCTGGTGCTGGTGCCCACCCGGGAGCTGGCCGTGCAGGTGGCCGAGGTGCTCGAGCCCCTGGGCCAGGTGCGGGGCCGCACCGTCCGGGCCGTCTACGGCGGCACCGACATCGAGCGCGAGATCAAGAAGCTGCGGGCCGGCGTCGACGTCGTCGTCGCCACGCCCGGCCGCCTGATCGACCTCCTCGACCGGCGTGAGCTCTTCCTCGACGACCTCGAGGTCGTGGTGCTCGACGAGGCCGATCGCATGGCCGACATGGGCTTCCTGCCCCAGGTCGAGTGGATCCTGCGCCGGGCTCCCGCCGACCGCCAGACGATGCTCTTCTCGGCGACGCTCGACGGCGCCGTCGACCACATCGTGCGGGTCCACCTGCGCGAACCGATCGCCCACGAGGTCGTGTCCGACTCGGTCACCGTCGAGGACATGACCCACCGGTTCCTGTCCGTGCACCAGCTCGACAAGGTGAAGGTGATCGCGTCGATCGCCCGGGGGGTCGACCGCTGCCTCGTCTTCGTGCGCACCAAGCGGGGTGCCGACAAGCTCGCCTCCCAGCTCGAGCGGGAGGGCGTGGAGGTCCTCCCCATCCACGGCGACCTCCGCCAGTCGGCCCGCGAGGCCGCCCTGCGGGCCTTCACCGACGGGAAGCTCCACGTGCTGGTGGCCACCGACGTCGCCGCCCGCGGCATCCACGTGGACGAGATCGACGTGGTCGTGCACGCCGACCCGCCCGAGGACCACAAGACCTATCTCCACCGCTCCGGCCGCACCGCCCGGGCCGGGACGTCCGGCGTGGTGGTGACGCTGGTGCTCTGGAACCAGGAGAACGAGGTCAAGCAGCTCCAGCGCCGCCTCGGGCTGGACCTGCCACTGGTCGAGGTCTTCTCCAACGATCCCCGCCTGGCCGACCTGGCCGCCTGGGACGCCGCCACGGTCTGAGCCGGGACGGCCCGTCGGTGCCGCCGGACGGACGCGGCGAGAGGACGTCGCGGAGGCGACGGAGGGTCGAGGTGACGACGACGCCCGCCGACCCCTGGGAGCCGGGCCGCCGGCTCGAGGCCTCGCTGCTTCCCGATCGACGCCGGGCGACGGGCGCCTGGTACACGCCACCGGCGCTGGCGGCCGAGGTGGCGGGCCGGGCACTGGATGCGTGCGAGGCGCCCCTCCCGCTGGTGTGCGATCCGGCCTGCGGCGGGGGCGCCTTCCTCCTGGCCGCGGCCGAGCACCTCGCCGCCCGCGGCCACGAGCGGGCGGCCGTCGTGCGGCGGCTCGTGGCCATGGACCTCTCGCCCGAGGCGGTGGCGGCGACGGCCGAGGCCCTCGAGCGGTGGTGCGGCGGGGAGGCCACGCCGGTCGTGGCCGTCGGCGACGCGCTGGTCGACCCCTGGCCGGCGGTGCCCGACGTCGTGGTCGGCAACCCGCCCTTCCTCGGCCAGCTGTCGTCGGCGACGGCCCGGACGCCGGCCCGGGCCGCCGCCCTGCGGGCCCGCTGGGGCGAGGCCGCCAGCGGCTACGTCGACGACGCCGCGCTCTTCCTCCTCGCCGCCTGCCGGGCGGTCCGGCCCGGGGGGTCGGTCGGGTTGCTGCAGGCCGAGTCGGTCCTCGCCACCCGGTCGGCGGCCGGGGTGCGGGCCGAGGTGGCCCCGGGGCTGCGCCGGGTCGACCTGCACGGCGACCGGTGGTTCGACGCCGGGGTGCGGGTGTGCTCGGTCGTGGTGGCGCCCGGCCGGGGCGGTGAGATCCCCCTCGTCCGGGGCGACCGCTGGTCGCCGCTGGTGGCGACGGCCCGGGGGGTGCCGGACGTGGCCCGGCCGGACGGCCCGCCCCTCGGGAGCGTGGCCCGGGTGTGGGCCGGCTTCCGCGACGAGTTCTACGGCCTGGCACCGCTCGTCGGCGAGTCGGCCGGCCACAGGGTGATCACGGGCGGCCTCGTCGACCCGGCATCCAGTCGGTGGGGTGAGGTCCCGGCGAGGATCGGAGGTCGGCGCTGGGCCACGCCGGCGGTCGACCCGGCCCGGCTGCCGGCCTGGGCGACGTCGCTGCTGCGCCCGAAGCTGCTGGTGGCCACCCAGACCCGGGTCGTCGAGGCGGTCGCCGACCCGGGGGGGACCTGGGTGCCGATCACGCCGGTGGTGTCGGTGATCCCGGAGGGTGCCGGGCCCGGCCTGCTGCACCTGCTGGCGGTGCTGCTGGCCCCGCCCGTCTCGGCGTGGGCGATGACGGCCACGGCCGGCTCGGCCCTCTCGGGCGATGCCCTGAAGGTGAGCGCCGGTCTGGTCCGCGACCTGCCGCTGCCGTCGGCAGGCGCCGACTGGGACGAGGCGGCGGCGCTCGTGGGCGAGGCCGGCGTGGCCGCCGGCGCCGGCGAGCGGGGCCGGTGCCTCGACGCCGCCGGGGCGGCGATGTGCCGGGCCTACGGCGTGGATGCCGACCCCGTCCTCGGCTGGTGGTCGGCCCGCCGACCCCGGCGCTGACGGCGGCGCCGGCCCCGGACCCCCTCCCGGCGGCAGGCCGGGGAGAAACCGTCGCGGGAGCAGGCACGGCTCGGGCGTAGCCTTGCCCGGGATGGCGCTCGAGATCCCGGCTTCCGGAGCCTGGCGCCCGGGCGACCACCCCGGGCGGCGCCGCTTCGCGCGCCTCGGCGGCGACCGCCCGTTCGTGCTCGAGGGCGGGGGCGCCCTGCGCGACGTCACCATCGCCTACGAGACCTGGGGCGAGCTGTCGCCCGCCGCCGACAACGCCGTGCTCGTCTGCCACGCGCTGACCGGCGACAGCCACGCCGCCGGCGAGCTCGGACCCGGCCACCCGACCCCGGGATGGTGGGAGGGGATGATCGGCCCGGGCCGGGCCCTCGACACCGACCGCTGGTTCGTGGTCTGCGTCAACGTCCTCGGTGGATGCCAGGGCACGACCGGACCGGCCTCACCGCACCCCGACGACGGCCGGCCCTACGGCTCCCGCTACCCGGTCGTGACGATCCGGGACATGGTCCGCACCGAGGCGGTGGTGGCGAGCGACCTCGGCATCCGCCGGTGGCTGAGCGTGGTCGGCGGCTCGATGGGCGGCATGCAGGTGCTCGAGTGGGGCGTGATGTTCCCCGAGCGGGTCCGGTCGCTGGTGCCCATCGCCACCTGCCTGGCCGCCTCGGCCCAGCAGATCGCCTGGTGGAGCACCGGTCGCCGGGCCATCCGCATGGACCCGAAGTGGCGCAACGGCGACTACTACGACGCCGCGCCGGGTGACGGCCCGAGCGCCGGCCTGTCGATGGCCCGGATGATCTCCCAGATCACCTTCCGCTCCGACGACGTCTTCACCGACCGCTTCGGCCGCGAGGTCGTCGAGCCCATCGAGGGCTTCGAGCTCTGGCAGCGCTTCCAGGTCGAGCGCTACCTCGAGTACCACGGGGCCAAGCTGGCCCGGCGCTTCGACGCCAACTCCTACCTGCTCCTCACCAAGGCCATGGACCTGCACGACCTGGGCCGGGGCCGGGGTGGCATGGACGCGGCCGTGCGCCGCATCACCGCCCCTACGCTCGTCATGGGCGTGTCGAGCGACGTGCTCTACCCGAGCTACCAGCAGGAGACCATCGCCGGGGCGCTGCTCGGCAACGGCACGCCGGTGGAGTACGTCGAGATCGACAGCCCCCACGGCCACGACGGCTTCCTGCTCGAGGACGACCAGGTCGGTGAGCCGCTGCGCCGCTTCCTCGTCGACGTGGAGAAGTCGTGACGCCGCCGGGCGCCGATCCCGGCGACGAGGTGGGGGAGCAGCCCGAGACCACCGCGCTCACGGCCGGGCGGGGCTACCCGACCGAGTCGCTGGCCCCGCCCCTCTTCGTCAGCACCACCTACGGGGCCGGCTCGCTCGACGAGGCCAGGCGCCAGGCCCACACGCCCCGCTCGGACATGTTCTACGGCCGCTACGGCAACCCGACGGTCTCGGCCTTCGAGGAGGCCGTGGCCGCGCTGGAGGGTGCCGAGGCGGCCCAGGCCTTCGGCTCGGGGATGGGCGCCATCTCGTCGGTCGTGCTGGCGCTGTGCTCGGCCGGCGACCACGTGGTGGCCCAGCGCCAGCTCTACACCCACACCGCGATCCTCTTCCAGGCGGTGTGCCCCCGCCTCGGCATCGAGGTGACGCTCGTCGACGGCACCGACGCCGACGCCATCGCCTCGGCCGTGCAGCCCGGCCGCACCCGGCTGGTGTTCGTCGAGACGCCGGCCAACCCGCTGTTCCAGCTCGTCGACCTCGACGCGCTGGGCTCGATCACCGGGCCCCTCACGGTGTGCGACTCGACGTTCGCGACGCCCCTCGTGCAGCGGCCCCTCGACCACGGCATCGACCTGGTGGTGCACTCGGCCACCAAGGGCCTGTCGGGCCACAACGACGCCACCCTCGGGGTGGTGGCCGGCGAGCGGGAGCTGATCGAGGCCGTCTGGGGCTACCACACCATCCACGGCGCCGTGGCGTCGCCGTTCGACGCGTGGAACGCCCTTCGGGGCATCCGCACCCTCGGCCCCCGCATCGAGTGGGCGTCGGGCACCGCGTCGCGGGTCGCCGAGCTGCTCGAGGACCACCCGGCGGTGGCCGCCGTCCACTACCCGGGGCTCGAGTCGCATCCCCAGCGCGACCTGGCCAAGCGCCAGATGCGGTCGGGCGGCACCCTCCTCAGCTTCGACCTGGCCGGCGGCATCGACGCCGGCC
>JBFWQW010000009.1:0-51736 GCA_050249235.1 Acidimicrobiia bacterium
GCCGTGCCCGATCGCCGATTCGGCCTCGAGATCTTCGACGTCGACAACCACATGTACGAGAACCAGGACGCGCTGACGAAGTTCCTCCCCGACGCCCACAAGGGCGCCATCGAGTACGTCGAGCACCGCGGCCGGACGAAGATCATGGTCAGGGGCCAGATCACCGACTACATCCCGAACCCCACCTTCTCGACGGTCGGCTCGCCCGGCGCGCAGGAGGACTACTTCAAGGCCGGCGCACCGGCCGGCATGAGCCGCCGCGACATCATGAAGCCGATGAAGGCCCTCCCGGCCTTCTTCGACCCGGCGCCCCGCGTCGAGCTGATGGACGAGCTCGGCATCGACCGCACCCTGCTGTTCCCGACGCTCGCCAGCCTCGTCGAGGAGCGGATGGCCGACGACCCGGAGCTCACCCACATCGTCATCCACGCGCTGAACGAGTGGATGTCGGAGCACTGGACGTTCAACTACGAGGAGCGGATCTTCGCGGTGCCGGTGATCACCCTGCCGATCGTCGAGCGGGCCATCGAGGAGCTCGAGTTCGTCGCCGCCCGGGGCGCCAAGGCCATCCTCATCCGGCCGGCTCCCGTGCCGGGCTACCGGGGCCGGCGGTCGTTCGCCCTCCCCGAGTTCGACCCGTTCTGGAAGCGGGTCGTCGAGCTCGGCCTGCTCGTCACGCTGCACGCCTCCGACGACGGCTACACCCGGTACCTCCGGGAGTGGGAAGGCAACCGGGGCGAGATGCAGGCCTTCGCGGCCCAGTCGAACTTCATGTCGGCCGCCCTCGGGCACCGGGCCATCAGCGACGCCATGGTGTCGCTGCTCGGCCACGGCTGCTTCGAGCGCCACCCCGGCCTGAAGGTCGCCACGGTCGAGAACGGCAGCGAGTGGGTCCGCCCGCTCCTCCACCACCTCGACGTGGCCTGGAGCCGCAACCGGGACGGGTGGGCCGAGCACCCGGTCGAGACCTTCAAGCGCCAGGTGTGGGTGCACCCCTTCCACGAGGAGGACCCCATCGGCCTCATCGAGGCCATCGGCGCGGACCGGGTCTGCTTCGGGTCGGACTACCCCCACGTGGAGGGGCTCTCCGACCCGGTCGGCTGGATCGACGAGATCGCCGACCTCCCGATCGACCAGGTCGAGAAGGTCATGGGCGGCAACGTCCGCGAGCTGCTCGGGATCGGGGTCGGCGCCCCGGCCTGACACGAGCCGACGCACGGGCCACGACCCCCGCCCGGGCGGGGGTCGTGGCGCGCCTCGGCTCGGTCTCGACGGTGCTTGCACGGCCGGGATCGGCCTGCATAAATTGAGAACCTGATACCCGATTGAGCCGGCGGCGCCAACCAGTCACCGACAGCCACCAAGAGTCACCACCAGACACCACCGGTCGCCACCGGCGTCATCGCAGGGATCGCACCT
The DNA here is from genome assembly GCA_050249235.1 of Acidimicrobiia bacterium. Lineage (GTDB taxonomy): Bacteria > Actinomycetota > Acidimicrobiia > Acidimicrobiales > CADCSY01 > JAEKLB01. The sequence goes on from JBFWQW010000009.1 coordinate 1,420, forward strand.
GCGATCACGAACGGTGACGGCAGGGCAACACGAACCGCCCGACACGAACCACCACACGAACCACGCAGCAGCACCCACGGCGCAGCACCACCGGCACCGCCACCGCTGGCGGCACGGCAAGCGAGCAGGACGCATCCGCACCGGGCGACCGGGCGGAATCGGAAGGGGGAGAGCGATGGATCTGGACGACGCGAACGCGGCCCTGGCGACCGCTTCGGACGACGACCTGCTGACGGGACCCTACGGAGGCCCGTCCGAGACCGACCGGGCGACGGCGCCGCGCCGTCGCTTCGACGACCCGCCGAGCGCGGCGACGAGCCTGTCGCTCACCAGCCGCAAGGCGCTCGCCGCCGAGCTCCTCGAGCGCCAGCCGGACCTGTCCGACCGGGCCGTGGGCCGCCAGTGCGGCCTCTCCCCCGCCACCGTGGCCTCGCTGCGGGCCCGGGCCCAGATGGCGAGCGCCGACCACACCCCGATGCGCCTCGGGCGCGACGGACGCTCCCGCCCGGTCGACGGCGGCGCGCTGCGCCAGCGGATCGCGGCCGCCATCCAGGAGGATCCCGACGCCTCCCTGCGGACGATCGCCCGGCGGGTCGGCGCCTCCCCCGAGACCGTCCGCAGCGTCCGGCTCCAGCTCTCGCAGGCCGAGCCCGACGCCGCTCCCCGGCCGCTCTCCCGCACCGCCCCGCCGGCAGAGGTCGACCTCCTCCTGGCGATGCCGCCGGTTCCCACCCCGGCCCGGAGCTGGCAGGAGGACACCGCCTGCCAGTCCACCTCCGACGGGGCCGCCTTCGCCTCCTGGTTCGAGGAGAGCGGGCTCGACGACCAGGGCTGGCGGGAGTTCGTCCACTCGGTCCCGCTCAGCCGGGTCTACGAGATCATCGACGAGGCGCGGCGTCGCTCGTCCGTGTGGACGGGCTTCGCCCAGGCCCTCGAGGAGCGGGTCGACCGCACGACCAGGATGCAGCGGGCCATCTGAGCCCGGCGCCGCGGCGCCGAGCCGCCCTCCGGGCACGCGTCCAGACGGGCCTGGGCCGCAGCGGCCGGCTCCCGTCGGGCAAGCTGCTGGTCGATGGCCCGGCCACGCGCCGCTCGACCACCCGTGGACGTCGCACCGACCAGGCCCCGAACGCACGACCGACGCCCGCCGATCCCGGCGGTCCCGAGCTGGAGGCAACCCCCATGGCGACCGACTCGCTCCCCGACGTGCTGCGACTCGAGGAGGTCGACGCCGGCCGCTACCGCGTCCACCAGCCCGACACCTCGCCCGAGGGCCGGGACGTCGTCTTCGGCGGCCAGCTGCTGGCCCAGATGCTCATGGCGGCCGACGCCGCCAACGCCGGCGCGAAGGACGTCAAGTCCATCCACGCCATCTTCGCCAGGGCCGGGACGTACACCCAGCCCATCGAGCTGGTCGTCGACCAGATGCAGTCCGGCCGGACCTGGGCCAGCCATGCCATCACCGCCGTCCAGAACGACCGGCTCCTCTGCCGCAGCCTGGTGCTCTCGAGCATCGACGACCCCGACCTGATGCGGCACGGGCCGGCCATGCCGGCGGCCAAGGCGCCCGGCTCGGGCCCGGCCGCGATCATGGCCTTCGACGGGACCGTGACCAGCGACGCCGGGCCGGCCGACCGCTCCGACGGTGTGCCCCGCAGCCAGTTCTGGCACCGCTACGAGGGCAGCGTCGACTCGGTCGCCGCCAGCCAGGCGATCCTTTCCTGGGCCACGAACGGGGCCCTGATCGGGCTGGCCATGGAGCCCCACCGCGACACCGTCGACATCTCCCAGGCCCACGTCTCGATCTCCACCGGCGTGATCGGCCACACGATCAACTTCCACGAGCGCTTCGACGTCGGGAGCTGGCTCCTGATCAACCAGGAGGCGATCTACGCCGGTCGAGGGCGGGTCCACGGCCGGGGATCGGTCTTCACCGAGGACGGCGGCCTCGTCGCCACCTTCAGCCAGGACAGCATGGCCCGCAAGGTCGAGACCACCCTCGACCCCAAGCACTCGATGTAGCGGCCGCCGGCGCCGGGCAGTTGGACGGACCCCGCCGCCGACCAGGGACGGTGAGGTCGGCCGGCCGACACACTGGAGCCGTGCCCCCGACCTCGTCGGTCCCCGTCGCCGGCGTCGTCGAGGAGACGGTGGTCCCGGCCAAGCGGGGTCGCAAGCGTCGCCACGACTCGCAGGTCGAGCGCCGCATGATCCTCGACGCGGCCATGGTCGTCATGCGTCGCAACGGCTTCGCCGAGGCCAAGATCACCGACATCCTCCAGGAGGCCGAGCTCTCCAACCGGGCCTTCTACCGGCACTTCAGCTCGAAGGACGAGCTCCTGCTCGGCATGTGCGGGCGTGACATCGGCTTCGTGGTCCGCCAGCTCCGGTCCCGGATCCACGACGCGCCCGATCCCGTCTCCGGGCTCCACGCCTTCATGGACGAGTACCTCCGCACCTTCTTCGAGCCCCGCGACCCCGACCGCATCGCGGTGTTCAACTCGGAGGGCGCCCGGCGCGCCGAGGGCTACGACGCCGAGGTCCGCCGCCTCGACCGCCAGGTGATCGAGCCGCTCCTCGAGGTGCTCCGGACCGGCGCGGACCTGGGCGTGTTCCGCACCGCCACCCCCGAGCGGGACGGCTACGCCGTCTACCAGCTGGTCCGGAGCCTGACCATGATGCCGCCCGAGGTCCGCCCGTCCCGCGAGGACGCCGTCGCCTACCTCATGCGCTTCTGCGGCCCGGCCCTCGGCCTGGCGCCGACCTCTTCGTAGCGCCAGCCCGGCGGGTAGGCGGGCGGCGCCACCCGTCAGGGAACGAACAGCACAGCCGAGACGAGGCCGTTCACCGTGCGGGTGACGACGCGGAGCCCGGTGGCCCGCACGAAGGCATCGGCGACGTGGGCGTCGGCCGGGTAGCTGGCGCGGAGCTGGCGGACCCCTCGACGTGACGCCTCCGCGGTGAGCGCGTCGAGGAGGTCGAGGCCGATGTGCAGCCGTCGCCACGCCGGGGCGACGGCGACGAGGGCCCGGCCGTCGTCGGCGGTGCTGGCCCCCAGGACGGCGACACCGATCAACGGGCCGCTCTCCTGGCGGGCGCCGAACCCGACCCAGACGTCGTCGAGGCTCCGTTCGCCGATGTGGTCGAGGAAGACGGCTGCCGCGTCGGGGGACACGACCGTGATCCGAGCGCCGGACGCGCTCCTCAGCTGTTCCTGGGCCTCGGTCATGACACCTCCTGCGAGCGCGGCGGGCACCGCGAGACCTTCGATGGTGATCAGTTGACAAATCGATCAAGAGAGTAAGCGGTAAGGTCTCGGCATGCCCAGTCGCCCCGCGACCCCCGTCGTTGCCGACTCGGACCTGACCAGTCGCCCGATCTCCGAGGTGAAGGCCGAGTTGTTCCGGGCGTTGGCCCACCCGGCGCGGATACGGGTGCTGGAGGTCCTCGCCGACGGCGAACGCTCGGTGGGCGAGCTCCAACCCGTCGTCGGCATCGAGCTGTCACACCTCTCGCAGCAGCTCGGCGTCCTGCGGCGGGCCGGGCTGGTCGTCGCCCGGAAGCAGGGGTCGTCGGTGATCTACGCCATCAGGGACCCACTCACCGTGGAGCTCCTCCGGGTGGCCAGGCAGCTGCTGATCAACGCGCTGTCGGAGACGACCGATCTCCTCAGCGACCTTCGCGCCGCTCGGTGAACGTCCGCCCGCCGAGGGGGCTGCTGCCGGGTCGCGACGACTACGCCGGCCTCCGTCGAAGTTGGCGAGCGGACCTCCAGGCCGGGTTGACGGTGGCCGTGGTGGCCCTTCCCCTGGCCCTGGCCTTCGGGATCACGGCGGGGATGGACGCGCAGGCCGGGCTCGTCACCGCGGTCGTCGCGGGAATCGTGGCCGCGGTGTTCGGCGGCTCGCACGTCCAGGTCTCGGGCCCCACGGGCGCCATGACCGTCGTGCTCGTGCCGATCGTGGCCCGGTACGGGCAGGACGCCGTCCTCACCGTCGGGCTCGTCGCCGGGGCGCTGGTGGTGGCGGCGTCGCTGCTGCGGGCCGGCCGGTTCCTGGCCTACGTGCCGTGGCCGGTGATGGAGGGCTTCACCGCCGGGATCGCGGTGGTCATCTTCCTGCAACAGGTGCCCGCCGCGCTCGGCGTGCAGAAGCCGGCCGGGGAGAACACCCTGGCCGTCGCCGTGCGATCGCTCTGGCAGCTTCCCGACCAGGGCCACCTGGCCACCGTCGGGCTGGTCGTGGCCACGATCGCCGTCATGACGGTGACCCCTCGGATCCGCCGGACCCTTCCGGCCTCGTTGCTGGCCGTGGTCGTCGCCACCGTCGTCGCCGAGGTCGCCGATCTCGACGTCGCCCGGATCGGGGCCCTTCCCGCATCACTTCCGTCCCCGGATCTGCCGGGCCTGTCGATCGCCCGGATCTCCGATCTCCTTGGCGCGGCCGTGGCGGTGGCCTCGCTCGCCGCCATCGAGAGCCTCCTCTCCGCCAAGGTGGCCGACGGCATGAGCGACGTCCGGCGCCACGACTCCGACCGCGAGCTGTTCGGGCAGGGCCTCGCCAACCTCGTCTCGCCCCTGTTCGGCGGCATGCCCGCCACCGGAGCGATCGCCCGCACCGCCGTCAACGTCCGAGCCGGCGCCCGCACCCGCGTCGCCGCCGGCTCGCACGCCGTCGTCATCCTCGCGGTCGTGCTGTTCGCCAGCACCGCCGTCGCCCGGATCCCCCTGGCCTCGCTCGCCGGCATCCTGATGGTCACCGCTTTCCGGATGGTGGAGCGCCACAACGTCGCCGCCGTCGTCCGGTCCACGCGATCCGACGCCCTGGTCTTCGGGCTCACCGCCACCGCCACCATCGCGTTCGACCTCGTGGTGGCCATCGAGATCGGCATCGCCGTCGCCGCCGGACTCGCCCTCCGCAGTGTCGCCCTCGCCGCCTCGGCAGCACCCTCGGCGATCCCCGTCGAGATCGGCGACGAGGAGGAGCACGACCTGCTCGCCGGGCACATCATCGCCTACCGGCTCGACGGGGCGCTCTTCTTCGGCGCGGCCCAGCGCTTCCTCACCGAGCTGACGAACGTGACCGACGCGCGGGTCGTCATCCTCCGCATGCCCGACCTCCAGGTGCTCGACGCCACCGGCGCCCAGGTGCTCGCCGAGATCGTCGACGAGCTGGAGCGGCGGCACGTGACCGTCCTGCTCAAGGGGATCCGACCGGCGCACCGACAGGTCCTCCGGGCCGTCGGCGTCCTCGACGGGCTCGAGAGACGCCACCACGTCTTCGACGACCTGGACTCGGCGGTCCACCACGCCCACCACCACAGCGCCGGCCGACCCAGCGCGGCGCTCCCCTCCGCCTAGGGCCGGTCGAGAGGAACCTGGGGAGGGCCGGGCATGGCTCGGCGCCGGCCTCCCCGGCCGCGGCGGCCGTGATCAGGCGTGCCAGTCCACCAGGACCGCGGGCGGCGGACCGTCGGGCGGGGCGCCCAGGTCGACGCCGGTGAGATCGAGGACCCGGCTGCGGAACCACGTCGTGAACTCGGAGTCGTCGGTCGCGAGGTCGCCGAACGCCTTCTCCACGTCGCCCTCGAACCACACGAGCATGAAGCTGCCCATCGGGGTCTCCTGCAGGGCCCACGTCTCCCGGGTCGTGCCGGCGCGGGCGTGGTGGGCCACGAACCCGTCGAGCCTGGCCTCCACCGTCTCGGCGGCGAAGGCCCGGGCGTCCTCCTCCCTGCCTGCCTGGATCGGAAACATCCCGTTGAAGACGCCCATCGGCGGCCCCTCTCTCTCGGGGCCGGAAGCTACTCCCCCACCAGCTCCAGGATCTCGTCGGACACGTCGAAGTTGGCGTAGACGTCCTGCACGTCGTCGAGCTCGTCGAGGGCGTCGACCAGGCGCAGGACCTTCTTGGCGTCCTCGGTGGAGGTGATCTCGACGGTGGTGGTGGCGACCATGGTGACCTCGGCCGAGTCGAACGGGACGCCGGCCGCCTCGAGCCCGCTGCGCACGCCGGTGAGGTCGGTGGGCTCGCATTCCACCCGCCAGGTGCCACCGTCGTCCGCCACGTCGTTGGCGCCGGCTTCGAGCGCCACCGTCATCAGCTCGTCCTCGTCGACCGACCCGGGCACCAGCACCACCCCCCGCCGCTCGAACTGCCACGCCACCGCGCCGGGCTCGGCCAGCGAACCGCCGAGCTTGCTGAACGCCGACCGCACCTCGGCGCCGGTGCGGTTGCGGTTGTCGGTGAGGCACTCGACATAGACGGCCACGCCGGCCGGCGCATAGCCCTCGTAGGAGGCCGGCTCGTAGCGGACGCCGTCGAGCTCGCCGGCCCCCCGCTTCACCGCCCGGTCGATGGTGTCGACCGGCACCGAGGCGTCGCGGGCCTTCTGGTACATGGTGCGGAGGTTGGCGTTGCTGTCGAGGTCGCTGCCGCCCTCACGCGCCGCCACCTCGATCTGGCGGATCAGCTTGGCGAACTTCTTGGCCCGGGCCTGGTCCTTGGCACCCTTCTGGTGCTTGATCGTCGCCCACTTCGAGTGCCCGCTCACGACAATGTCCTTCCTCTGCTGCGCTCCCGCTCGGTCACGCGCCTCCCTCCAGGAACATGCGGTGGAGCCGGCGATCATGGCCCAACTCCGGGTGGAACGAGGACACCAGCACGTTGCCCGCCCGGCACAGCACCGGGTGCCCGTCGACGGACGCCAGCACCTCGACGCCAGCGCCGGCCCGCTCCACGAACGGAGCCCGGATGAACACGGCGTGGAACGGCTCGTCGAGGCCGACCACGTCGAGGTCGCCCTCGAAGGACTCCCGCTGGCGGCCGAAGGCGTTGCGGCGCACGGCCAGGTCGATCACCCCGAAGCTGCGCTGGTCGTCCCGGCCGTCGAGCACCTCGGCGGCCAGCAGGATCATGCCGGCGCAGGTGCCGAGCACCGGTCGCGCCTCGCCCAGCCAGTCGGCCAGCGGCTCACGCAGGCCGGACGACTCGATGAGCATCGACATGGTCGTCGACTCGCCACCGGGAAGCACCATGGCGTCGAGTCCGGCCAGGTCGCCCGGGCACCGCACCTCGACCGGCACCGCCCCGATGTCGACCAGCGCCTCAGCGTGGGGCCGGACGGCGCCCTGTAGCGCCAGCACCCCGACCCGGGTGCCCACGTGGTACCCCGTCGGGCCCGCGTCGCCTCACGGGGCTACCAGCCCCGCTCGGCCAGCTTCACCTCGAGCTCGCCGAGCTCCTGGCCCCTCATCGCCTCGCCGAGGCCACGGCTGACCTTCGCGACGATGGCGGCGTCGCGGAAGTGGGTGGTGGCTTCGACGATGGCCCGGGCCCGGCGGGCGGGGTCGTCGCTCTTGAAGATGCCGGAGCCGACGAAGGTCGACTGGGCACCGAGCTGCATGACCATGGCGGCATCGGCCGGGGTGGCGATGCCGCCCGCGCAGAACAGCGGGACCGGGAGCTCGCCGGCCTCGGCCACCTCCTGCACCAGCGGCAGCGGGGCCTGGAGCCGTTTGGCCCAGGCGAAGCGCTCGGCCTCGTCGGCCACGCCGAGCTTGCGGATGTCGCCGAGGATCGAGCGCAGGTGGCGGACGGCCTCGACGATGTTGCCGGTGCCGGCTTCGCCCTTCGAGCGGATCATCGCGGCGCCTTCGGAGATCCGCCGCAGTGCCTCGCCGAGGTCGGTGGCGCCGCACACGAACGGCACCGAGAACGCCCACTTGTCGATGTGGTGGGCCTCGTCGGCCGGGGTGAGGACCTCCGACTCGTCGATGAAGTCGACGCCGAGGGACTCGAGGATCTGGGCCTCGGCGAAGTGCCCGATGCGGGCCTTGGCCATGACCGGGATGGTGACGGCGGCCTGGATCCCCTCGATCAGGAGCGGGTCGCTCATGCGGGCCACCCCTCCGTCGCGCCGGATGTCGGCCGGCACCCGCTCGAGGGCCATCACCGCCACCGCCCCGGCATCCTCGGCGATCTTCGCCTGCTCGGCGTTGACGACGTCCATGATCACGCCGCCCTTCAGCATCTCGGCCAGGCCTCGCTTGACGGCGAAGGTGCCGGTCGAGGGGGGTGTGCCGGGCGCGTCGGTCATGGCGCGGAGTCTACGGCCCGGCCCCCGCCGGCCCGACCCGGGATTCCGGGATCGACCCCCGGCCGGCCGGCCCAGGGTCGGCGGTGTGCCGAGCCGTCAGAACGGGGCGGCGCCCCCCGGCGTGCTGAGCTCGATGAAGGTCTGGCCGGGTGAGAGGGCCACCGGGAGGCCGAGGCCGTCGACGAAGGACACCCGCCCGCCCTGGTCGATCCCCCGCCACTGGCCCCGGATGAGCTTGCCGCCGGTGAAGATCAGCGCCTCCCCCCCACCCTCGAGGACGGCTTCGGGTGACTTGTTGCCGCCGACGTCGACATAACCGGAGTCGACGTAGGTGGTCGACATGACGATCACGTTGGCCGGCGCGATGCGTGGACCGCCGTTGGCCATGGCGTGGACCCGGCCGTCCTGGGAGCGGGCCCAACCCTGGCCGTCCCACTCGTAGTGGACCCTGGTGCCACCCCGCCCGTAGACGACGTCGACGCCCGCGATCGGCTCGCCGGCCGCCGGCTGGCCGACCGGACGGAACGGGAACAGGGGCTCCGGCGGCCTCCCTTCGCCGGCGCGGAGGGCGTAGAGCTCCTCGATCGGCACGAAGAAGCGGTGCACCCCGGTGCCCCGCTTGTACTTGTTGAAGATGGCCGCCGCGCCCGACGAGCCGATCCCGGCGTCGACCAGGGCGTCGCTGCGGCGGACCTCGTCGATGACGCCGGCGTTGCCGCCCGAGTTCGTGAACAGGGGCAGGCCGAAGCTCGGCGCGATGGCGAGGTCGCTGGTGCGGGCCGAGCGGATCGGGCCGGGCTCGGCGTCCTGCGACTGGAAGACGGCGGCCATTCGGGTGGCCGCCCCCTCCACCTGCTCGACGACCACGATGTCGGCCCGGTCGACCCCCTCCTGGAGGCGCAGGGCGGCCGGCGCGTTGTCGATCTTCACGATGATCGCCGGCCGGGCGATCTTGGCCGGATCGGCGAAGAGCCCGGTGAGCGGGGCGATCGGCGGCAGCGTCGTGGTCGTCGTCGACGTGGACGTCGTGGTGGTGTTGCCGGTGCCACCGGCGGTGTCGTCGCCGCCGTCCCCGCCGGCGGCGACGGCCACCACCGCGCCGAGCAGGCCGACCGCGATCACGACGGCGCCGATCACGACCAGGCGCTTTCGGCTGAGGTTGAAGCGGCTCATCAGAGCTCCCGGAGTGCGTCGATGCGATGGGTGAGCGAGGTGGCGGCCGGCCGGTCGGGCGCCAGCCACAGGTGGGCGGTGGCGCCCGCCCCGGCTGCGAGCGCCGTCGGGGCGGCGGCCAGCTTCTCGAGGGCCCGGAGCAGGCCGGGCGGGTAGCGGGTCATGGCCACGCCGGCGGCGTCGGCCGCCTCCTCGTGGTCGTCGCCGGCGACGGCGGTGACGACCCGCCGGCCGAGGGGGGCGAGCAGCGCCGCCACCGCCCCCACGCGGCTGTCGAGGGCCTTGACGTGGGCCAGCTCGTGGGCCAGCACGCCCTCGAGCTCGATCCGCTCGAGCGAGGCCAGGAGCCCGGTCGTCACCACGAGGGCGGCCCGGCGGGGATCGCGCCCCACGGCCAGCGCGTTCAGGGCCTCGTCGTCGACGACGTGCAGGCCCGGCTTCGGGAGCCCGGCCACGGCGCAGAGAGCCTCGGTGAGGTTGTGGAGCCCGGGCTCCTCGGTGGCGCCGACGGGCCGGGCGCCGAGCACCCGGAGCACCCGGGCCTCCGCACCGGCCCAAGCCCAGGCCGCGGCCAGGCCCCCGACGACCAGCCCGGCCGCCAGCCCCGGGAGGGGCTGGCCGACGGCAGCGAGGAGCCCCGCGACGACCGCTCCTGCGACCGCGGCGACGGCGAGGAGCACGAGCGTCGTGCGGCGGGCGTTGGCGTTGGCTGCGTCGGTCAGGGGGTCCACGGGGTGGTCGGGCCCGGCCGGGGCCGGGCGGGACGGACCGGACGAGCGTAGAACCCCGCCCGCCCGGATCTGGACATCCCGGCCCGATCCGGGTCCGGATCAGCCGCCGGCGACCCGTTCGTAGCGCTCGACGTAGCGGACGGCCAGGTTGTCCATCGAGAACGCCTCGGCCCGGCGGCTCCCCCGCTCGGACAGCTCGGCGGCGAGGCCGGCGTCGACGAGGACGAGCTGCAGCGCCCGGGCCAGCGACTCGTGGTCGCCGGGCGGCACCAGGATCGCCTCCTCGCCCGGGCGGGCGACGGCGGCGTAGCCGGGGAGGTCCGAGGCGACGATCGGGGTGCCGGCCGCCATGGCCTCGAGCAGCACGACCCCGAACGACTCCCCCCCGAGGGAGGGGGCACAGAACACGTCGGCGCCCCGCAGCCGGCGGTTGCGCTCGTCGTCGTCGATCGGTCCCAGCCACTCGATCCGGGGGTCGCCCTCGGTGCGGGCCCGGAGCTGGGTGTTCTGGGGGCCGTCGCTCGCGATCCAGAGCCGGGCATCGCCGGGGACCGCCGCGAACGCGTCGAGGAGCACGGCCAGGCCCTTGCGCTCCTCGTTCCGGCCGACGAACAGCACCGTCGGGGCGACTGTGGGCCACGGCGTGGCCTTGGCGAACAGCTCGATCTCGATGCCGTTGAAGAGCAGCTCGTAGTCGCCGCCGAGGAAGGCCTGGACGAGCTCCCGGGCGTCGGCCGACACGGCGCACCGCGCGTCGAGCCGGCCGGCGACGAGCCGGAGCGCCGGCCCGGCCCACCGGTAGGCGGCGCTGGCCCCGGCGGCATGGAAGGTGCCGACCAAGGGGGCCGTCTTCATGAGCGTGGACACCATCGTCGGGCCGGGAACGAGGGGCTCGTGGACGTGGACCACGTCGAAGGCCTCGTCCCGGAGGGCCCGGATCGTGCGGAGGGCGCACGAGACGTCGGGTGCGATCGGCGCCACCGACCCGTTGGCAGCCAGGGGAACGCTGTTGCCGAGGGGGGTGACGCCCGCATCGGGTGGCGGGCCGTCGCACGGGCCGAGCACCCGCACGTCGTGGCCGAGGCCGCGCAACGAGCGGGCCAGGCCGAGCACCTGGCCCCGCACGCCCCCGGGCAGCGAGAGGCTGTACGGGCACACCAGGCCGACGCGCACCGCGGCAGGCTACCGGTGGCGGTCCGCGCCGTCCCGGGACCCCGCCGACGCCGGGCCCGGCTGGTCCGGCGCCGGAAGGAGGCGGGTCGAGGCGGATCGTGCGCGGATGCCGTCGGTCGGAGCAGGGCCGGCGGCTGCTAAGAACCCGGCCCGTGGATCGCCGGACCGCCATCGACGTCGCCCTGCGACGGGCCGGGCCCGGGTCGAGCTACCTCGAGATCGGCCTCGGCACCGGTGAGACCTTCCGCCGGGTCCGGGCCCGCCGGAAGGTGGGCGTCGACCCCCGGATGCCCGACCGGGCGATGGTGGGCCTGGCCCGGTCGACCCCCCAGCGGGCCCGGAGGCCCGGGCGGTCGCACGAGCTCGTCTACCGGACGACCAGCGACCGCTTCTTCCGCTCCCACCAGGCCCGCCTGCGGCGCCACCCGCTCGACGTCGTGCTGGTCGACGGCCTCCACACCCACGACCAGACGAGGCGCGACATCGAGAACGCCGTCCACGCCCTGGCACCGCGCGGGGTCGTCATCGCCCACGACTGCAACCCGCAGTCGGCCGACGACGCCGCGCCCGCACCCGTCGCCCTCCGCTGGAACGGCGAGTGCTGGAAGGCGATCGTGACCCTTCGGGCGACCCGTCCCGACCTGAGCGTCTGCGTGCTCGACTGCGACGAGGGGCTGGGCCTCGTGCGGCGGCGCTCGGTCCACCGACCGCCGCCGCTCGATCTCACCCCGGCCGCGATCGAAGCCATGACCTACGACGACCTCGCCGCCGACCGGGTGCGCCTGCTCGACCTCCGTCCACCCGAGTTCTTCCGGGCCTGGCTCGACGGCGCGGACGGCCCGGGCTCGGACGTCGAGACGTCGGTAGGCAGGACGGCGCGGGCGCCGAGCTCCTGAAGCGGACGTTCAGCCCAGGAAGTACTCCGGCCCGACCTCGGGTTCGATCAAGCTGCCGTCGGCCGTCACATAGGCGCTGAGCATCGGCCCTTGCGGCTTCGGTCTCTCCGTCAGGTCGAGGTACACCGCCGTCTCCGTCAGATCGACCTCGCGATCGCCGTCCATCACCGCAGCTCCTTGGCCTTCGCCTTCGCCGCCGCCTGCTCGAGCGGGACACACCCAGCGTCTATTCCCCGCCGACCTCCGATGGCAAGCGGTGCTCCCCATACCGTCGACCTTCGGAGGGCAAGCGGAGCCGGCCAACCCGCCATGACGGGCCGGTCGACCCGCGGGCGACCGCACCGTTGGCCGTCACGCGCTACCCGCCGGGACGGCCGGCGTCCCTCTCGACCCGGTCTCGAGGGACGGTGGTCCCGGCGGCCTCCCGGGCGCAGTGGGCGCAGCAGAAGAAGCGTCCGTCGACCTCGGTGCCGTGCCCGATCACCCGGCAGCCGCAGTGCTCGCAGATCGGCGCCATCCGCTGGATGGCGCACTCGAAGCTGTCGAAGGTGTGGGTCTCGCCGGCCGCCACCACCTGGAAGGCCTTGTCGTCGTCGTTTCCACACACCTCGCAGCGAGCCATGGCGGGCCTCCTGGGTCGTGCCGGTCGGCGGTCAGACCGGTTCGGGTTCGGGCTGGGGCCGGCGCGGCGGGTCGAAGGGCTGCGGCTCGGGGCCGGTCGGCTCCGGAGGTGATGGCGGCAACGGCGGCTCGACCGGCGGGAACGGCTCCGGCAGCAGTGGATCCGGCGGCCGTGGATCCGGCAGCCGGGTCGACTCGCCCGCGGTCACGACCCGCCGAGTCAGGCGCATCCGCCTCCCCCGATCGCGTCGGACCCCACCGGCCGCTCGTACCCCGGCGCCTTCCTCCGCCAACCCGCGAGCGGGTGGCGCCGGAGCCGGCGCCACGGAAGGACGCGGGTCAGGGGCCCGCTTCGCGGTCGCTCGGCCAGTTGGGCTGGAGGAGGTGCCACTGCTCGGGCGCCCGGCGGATGAGCAGCTCGAGCTCGTCGGCGAGGTCCTGGGTGACGCGGGAGACGTCCTCGCGGAGGCTGCCCCGGCGCTCGGTGACGAGCGGCGGTCGGACGACGCCGTGGTGCCCGGTCCGCCCGGTGAAGTAGATGGCCGCCGGGAGCAGGGCGGCGCCGGATCGGAGGGCCAGGGTGGCCGGCCCGCCCGGGAGGGTGGTCCGCTCCTCGAAGAACGTCACGTCGATGCCGCCGCCGCCGATGTCGCGGTCGCACACGAGGCACACCACCTCGTTGCGACGGAGGGCGGCGAGCACGGTCGGCCCGGCGCCGGGGCCCAGGGGCACGACCGTCAGGCCCACGCCCTGCCGAAGGTCGACGAACCAGTCGAACAGCGACGGCGGTTGCACGGGCTCCACCACGACCGTGAGGGGGTAGCCCTTGCTGGCCATCCAGGCGCCGGCCCACTCCCACCCGCCCAGGTGGGGCAGGGCGAGGACCGCGCCCCGGCCCCGTTCGAGAGCCTCGTCGACCCGCTCGAGCCCGTCGGCGACGAACTCGGCGTCGAGCTGGGCCGGGCTCAGGTCGGGAAGACGGAAGGCTTCGGCCCAGTAGCGGGCGTAGGACTCGACGACGGCCTGGACCAGGCGCCGCTCCTCGACGGGGTCGAGGGGATGCCCGGCGGCCCGGCGCTGGTGGCGGACGACCATCCGTCGCCGCTCGCCGCCGAGGAGGTCGAACGACGTGGCCGCCAGCAGGCCGACGCCCTCCAGGGCGATGCGGGGCATCAGCCGGGCCGCCATCGCGCCCGTCCGGTAGGCCAGCGAGGTGAGGTCGTCGAGCGGGCCGCGCCGCTCGGAGCCCACGGGGCTACCGGTGACGATCGCGGGTGCGACGCCGCCAGGTCCGCTCGGTGGGCCGGGCCACCCGGCGGCCCCGCCACCGCGGGAGCACCACCGGCTGCGGGCGGGGGGCGCTGGCCTGGTTCCACACCTTCGCGAAGCGCTGCACGGCGGTGACCAGCGTGAGGACGAGCATCAGCCACAGGACCGGCACGAGGAGCGTGTCGAAGAGGAGCCCGACGCCGAGGAGGATGGTGCGCTCGGCCCGCTCCATGAGCCCGCCCCGGGCCTGGAAGCCGAGCGCCTCGGCCTTGGCCCGCTGATAGGAGATGACCGAGGCGGCGCCGAGCACGGCCATCGGGAGCAGGGGGGCGTGGCCGCCGTGCTCCGAGCCGAGGTACCAGGCCACCCCGCCGAGGAGGAGGGCGTCGCTGACGCGGTCGGCGACGGAGTCGAAGAAGGCACCCCTCGGGCCGGCGGTGCCCGAGGCCTTGGCCACGGCGCCGTCGAGGGCGTCGGGCAGGCCGGTGAGAGCGAGGAGGAGCACCCCGGCCCGCAGGGCGCCGTTGCCGATGGCGACGGACGCCGCCACCGCCATGGCGAGACCCATCAGGGTGATGCCGTCCGCCGTCAGGCCGGCCCGGCGGAGGTTGGCGCCCACCGGGGCGAGTCGCTGCTCGATCTCGGTGCGCCACCGTCCGTCCAGCACGCCGCCACGCTAACGGGAGCGGCCCACCGCCGGGCGCGACCACCCTCCCGACCCGAACCGGCTGCCGCTCGGGCCGCCCGGCGGCCTCCGTGGCACCCGGTTCGCCGGAGGGGGTCGGACCCGGGCCGGGCGGCCGCTGGGGTCGCACCGGTACGGTGTCGCCAGCCGGCACAACCGGTGTCGGCGCGGAAGGGGGTTTCCGCATGCCCGGTGGGAACGGAGCCGGCGGAGGTGGCGCCGGCGGGACACGATCGGCCGGTGACGGCGGGCTGGCAGGCCCGTTCCCGCCGTCCCGGATCAGGACCGTGGCGCTGGTGGGCCACGGCGGCTCGGGCAAGACCACGCTGGCGGAGGCCGTCCTGCACCGGGCCGGCGTCACCAGCCGCATCGGCCGTGTGGAGGACGGCACCACGGTCTGCGACGTCGAGCCCGAGGAGGTGCGGCGGGGCATCTCGCTCTCGCTCGGCGTGGCGCCGTTCCTCCACCGCGACCCCGTCCACGGCGATCACAAGATCAACCTCGTCGACACGCCCGGCTACGCCGACTTCGTCGCCGACGTCGAGGCCGCGCTCCGCGTCGCCGACCTCGCCGTCTTCGTGGTGAGCGCAGTCGAGGGCGTCGAGGTGGGCACGGAGACGGCGTGGGAGATCGCCGACCGGCTGGGGGTGCCCCGCATGGTCTTCGTCAACAAGCTCGACCGGGAGCGAGCCTCGTTCGAGCGCACGCTCGACCAGCTCAGGGCCACCTTCGGCCAGGGCATCGCGCCCCTGGAGCTGCCGATCGGCGAGGAGGGCTCGCTGCGGGGCGTCGCAGACCTCCTCAGCGACCGGGCCTACCTCTACGAGGGCGATGCGGTGCGGGAGGCCGACGTCCCGGCCGAGATGGAGGCCGACGAGCACCGGGTCCACGACACCCTCGTCGAGGGCATCGTCGTCGGCGACGACGCCCTGCTCGAGCGCTACCTGGACGGCGACGAGCCCGGCTACGAGGAGCTCGAGCACGTCCTGGCCGACGGCGTGGCCGCCGGCCTCGTCTTCCCGGTCACCTGCGGGTCGGCGACGCTCGGCATCGGCGTCGACCGGCTGGTCCAGTACATCTGCGAGATCGGCCCGTCGCCGGCGGTCCGCCCGGCGACGGTGACGGCCGGCTCGGAGACGGTCGAGGTGGCGACGGACCCCGCCGGTCCCCCGCTGGCCCAGGTCTTCAAGACCCTGGCCGACCCGTTCGTCGGTCGGATCTCGCTGTTCAAGGTGCTCTCGGGGACCATCACGACCGACCAGCACCTCGTCGACACCCGCACGGGCGTCGACGAGCGGCTCCACAACCTCTTCCTCGTGCGGGGCCGCGACCACCTGGACGTCGCCGCCGTGGGCGCCGGCGACATCGCCGCGGTGGCCAAGCTCGGCTCGGTGCTCACCGGCGACACGCTCGCCCCGCGGGGCACCCCCGTCGTGGTGCCGGTGCCGGCGGCGCTGCCCCCCGTGCTGGCCGTCGCCGTCAGGGCCCGGACCCAGAACGACGACGACAAGCTGGCCGGCGCGCTGCACCGCCTGGTCGAGGAGGACCCCGCCCTGCGGGTGCGGCTCGACGAGGAGACCCACCAGACCCTCCTCGAAGGGCAGGGCGAGACCCACCTCGCGGTGACGCTCGAGCGCCTGGCCCGCAAGTTCGGCGTGGCCGTCGACACCGAGGACGTCCGGGTGCCGTACCGGGAGACGATCACCGGCACGGCCCGGGCGGAGGGGAAGCACAAGAAGCAGAGCGGCGGCCACGGCCAGTTCGGCGTGGCCGACCTGCAGGTCGAGCCGCTGCCCCGGGGCGGCGGGTTCGAGTTCGTCGATGCGGTGGTGGGCGGCGCCATCCCCCGCCAGTACATCCCGGCCGTGGAGAAGGGCGTCCGGGAGGCGATGGCCGCCGGCGGCGTGCACGGCTACCCCGTGGTCGACATCCGGGTCACCTGCCTCGACGGCAAGCACCATCCGGTCGACTCGTCGGAGATGAGCTTCAAGATGGCCGGCGCCCTGGCCTTCCGGGAGGCCATCGCCAACGCCCAGCCGGTCGTGCTCGAGCCGGTGTCACGAATCGAGGTCACCGTTCCCGACGACCTCCAGGGCGACGTCATGGGCGACCTGAACGCCCGCCGGGGGCGGGTGCAGGGCACCGAGCCCGACGAGGCCGGCCGGCGCCGCATCACCGCCCTGGTCCCCACGTCGGAGCTCACCCGCTACGCGGTCGACCTGCGGTCGCTCACCGGCGGTCGGGGCCGCTTCGTCGCCACCCACGACCACCTCGACGTCGTCCCCGCCAAGGTGGCGCCGGCCCACGCCTGACCGCGCCGCCCCTTCGTCGTCGACTGGGATGTCTGAGCCGGGATGGTTCCGGTCAGGTCGACAGAGAACGGGAAGGGGACGGCCGCGGTCACCGGGCCTGCGTAGGGTCGGCGCCCGTGGCCGGGGTGCGAGGGGGCGAGGAGCCCATGATCGAGGCGCGGGGCCTCACCAAGCAGTTCGGCGACTTCGTCGCCGTCGCCGGGATCGACCTGCGGATCGCCCCGGGCGAGACCTTCGGCTTCCTCGGGCCGAACGGGGCCGGGAAGTCGTCGACCATGCGGATGGTGTCGGCCACGTCCCCCCGGTCCGGTGGCGACCTGCGGGTGCTCGGCATGGACCCGGCCACCGACGGCACGCGCATCCGGGCCCGCCTCGGCGTGGTGCCCCAGGACGACAACCTCGACACCGAGCTCTCGGTGTGGGACAACCTCATGATCTACGGTCGCTACTTCGGGCTGCCGAGGGCGGTGCTGCGGGCCCGGGCCGCCGAGCTGCTCGAGTTCTTCCAGCTCGCCGAGCGGCGTGACGACAAGGTCGACCCGCTCTCCGGGGGCATGAAGCGCCGCCTGGCCGTGGCCCGCGGCCTCGTCAACGAGCCGTCGCTGTTCCTCCTCGACGAGCCCACCACCGGCCTCGACCCCCAGGCCCGCCACCTCCTGTGGGAGCGCCTCTTCCGCCTCAAGCGCGACGGCGTGACGATCGTGCTCACCACCCACTACATGGACGAGGCCGAGCAGCTCTGCGACCGGCTCGTGATCATGGACGGCGGCCGGATCGTCACGGAGGGCTCGCCCCGCGAGCTCATCCGCCGCCACGCCACCCCGGAGGTCGTCGAGCTCCGCTACCTCGACCCCGACGAGCACCACCGCTCGTTCGACCTCGTCGACGGCGCCGGCGACCGGGCCGAGAGCCTCACCGACCGCATCGTCGTCTACACCGCCGACAGCAACGCCACCCTGTCCGCTCTCGCCGGCCGCGGCGTCGACACCACCTCGGCCTACGTCCGGCGCAGCAGCCTCGAAGACGTCTTCCTCACCCTCACCGGCCGCTCCCTCCAGGACTGAGGGGCGCCCCCGTGATCGCCCCCGCCCTCCGCCTCATCGAGCGGGAAGCCCACATCCTGCGCCGGCTCTGGCACGGCATCGCCTTCTCCGCCTTCGTGCAGCCCCTGCTCTACCTCCTGGCCATGGGGGTGGGGATCGGCGGCTACGTCGACGCCCGGGGCCCGTCCACCCTGGGCGGGCTCGACTACCTCGACTTCGTCGCCCCCGGCCTGCTGGCCGGCACCGCCTTCCAGCTCGGTGTGGGCGACTCGCTCTGGCCCGTGATGGGCGGCACGAAGTGGGACCGGCGCTACCACGCCATGGTCGCCAGCCCGATCGGTCCGGGCGACATCCTGGCCGCCCACCTCGGGTGGCAGGCGGTGCGGACCACGATCGCCACCGTGGCGTTCCTCCTCGTGGCCGTGCCCCTCGGCGCCGTCCCCTCGGCCTGGGCCGTGCTGTCGATCCCGGCGGCCGTGCTGCTCGTCGTCGCCACCGCCGCGGTGGTGGCGACCTGGTCGACCTGGGTGGAGGACGAGCGGTCGTTCCCACTCGTCATGCGGGTGGGCGTGCTGCCCCTGTTCCTCTTCTCCGGCACGTTCTTCCCGACCGGCGAGCTACCCGACCTCGTCCGCCACCTGGCGCCGGTCTCCCCGCTGTACCACGGGGTCGAGCTGTGCCGGGCCGCCACCACGGGCGAGTTCCGCGGCTGGGAGGTGCTGGTGGTCCACACCCTCGTGCTCGTGGCCGCCACGGTGGTGGCCTGCGGTCTCGGCCGCCGCACGTTCGCCAGGCGGCTCACGCCGTGAGGGCCACCGACCTCGTGCCGGGCCGGGCCATGCGGGTCCTCCAGCGCGACGCCCTCGTCTACCGGCGTCAGTGGTGGATCTTCCTCTCGGGGCTCCTCGAGCCGCTGCTGTTCCTCCTCTCCATCGGCGTCGGCGTCGGCGGGCTGGTCGGCACCCTCCCCGGCCCGGACGGCGAGGCCGTGCCCTACCGCGAGTTCGTCGCTCCCGGGCTCCTCGCCGTCTCGGCCATGAACGGGGCCGCGCTCGACACCACGTTCATGTTCTTCATCAAGCTCAAGTACTGGGGCATCTTCCAGACGATGCTCTCCACCCCGCTCTCGCCGGCCGACGTCGTCGTCGGCGCGGTCCTCTGGTCCGTCCTCCGGGGCGGCATCTACGCGGCGGCCTTCCTCGCCACCATGGCCGCGCTGGGGCTGGTCACCTCGCCCCTGGCCGTCCTGGCCCTGCCGGCGGCCGTGCTCGTGTGCTGGGCCTTCGCCGGGGCGGGCGCGGCCGGTGCGGCCTGGATGCGCTCCTACTTCGACTTCGACTTCGCCAACGCCGTGCTGATCCCGAGCTTCCTGTTCTCGGGCGTGTTCTTCCCTCTCGACCGCTATCCCGGCTGGCTGGCCACGGTCGTGCGGGCCACGCCGCTCTACCAGGGCGTCGACCTGTGCCGGGACCTCTGCTTCGGGACGCTCGACCTCGGCGGCCTCGGCCACGTCGTGTACCTGGCCGCCATGGGCGCCGGCGGTCTCGCCATCGCCACCCGTCGCCTGGTCGTGCGGCTCACCCCCTAGGACTCGCCGCCCCCGCTGCCTCCGGCGCTCCCCGCCGGTCGTACGTTTCCGCGTCGATCGGGCCTGGTTTCCGTCGGAGACAGTATGTACAGTGTACGAAGTCGGCTCGGCGCTGCCTCCGGGGGGGATGGCACGACGCGGGTCGCAAGGGGGGAACATGAGGTTGCACCGAGCTGTTGGCCGTGCTCTTGCCGTCGTGGCTGCGCTGTCCCTGGTGGCGGCCGCCTGCGGCGGCGACGACGACGACCCGTCGGGGCAGGACGCCGCCGCCGACATCGACGAGACCGGGATCCTGAAGCTGCCGGCGGACATGTCGGCGCCCGCCTTCGGGAACTTCGACCCCACCAAGGTGGTGGCCTCGTTGGCCAGCCCCACCCTGCTCTACCTCTACGGCACCCTGCTCCGCCTGAACTCGGAGGGCGAGGTGGTCCCCGAGCTGGCCGAGGAGGTCGAGGTGGTCGACGCCTCGAACCTCGTGGTGAAGCTCCGCCCGGGGCTGAAGTTCTCGGACGGCACGACCCTCGACGCCGAGGCGCTGAAGTTCTCCTGGGAGCGGCTCGTCCGTGAGGGCCAGCCCGGCGCCCAGGAGGCCGAGTTCGCCCAGTTCGAGACCTTGACGGTCGCCTCGCCGACCGAGCTGCGGGTGAAGCTGAAGTCGCCCATCGCCGGCGCCTTCTACCGCCTCATGCGGCTCGCCGAGTCAGCGCCCGTCTCACCGACGGCGGTGCGAAGCGGCGCCGACTTCAACGCCAAGCCGATCGGCGCCGGCCCCTTCACGTTCGTGGAGTACATCCCCGGCGAGAGCGTCAAGCTGGCGAAGAGCGAGTCGTACTGGGACGCCGACAACATCAAGCTGGCCGGCATCGAGTACGTCAACGTGTCCGCCCAGGCCATGCAGAACGCCGTGCGCACCAACATCATCGACTTCGCCAACCTGTCGGCGCCGAATGCCCAAGCCCTGCAAGGGGTGGCCGGCTGGGACATCGTCAACCAGGCGAGCAACGGGGTGCAGCTGGTCGGGTTCTTCTGCAAGAACCGGCCCCCGTTCGACAACCTCAAGGTCCGCCAGGCCCTCAACTGGGCCATCGACAAGGACGCCATGAACGACGTCATCTACGAGGGCAAGGGCGAGCCGATGCACGGCTTCAACGCCAGCTTCACGCCTTACTACGACGAGGACCTCGAGGACACCTACACCCACGACCCCGCCAAGGCGAGGTCGCTGCTGGCCGAGGCCGGGGTGCCCAACCTGACCTTCGACATCCTCTTCAGCCCGGGCACCGACGGCCAGAAGGGCTCCGAGGTGCTCCAGCAGCAGTTCCAAGCGGCGGGGATCACCACCAGCCTGGTCCCGATCACGGGCACGCAGGACTTCTTCCCGAACGGGACCAAGGGCGCCTTCTACTTCTTCCCGCTGGCCCGGGTCGGCCTGCCGAAGGTGACCCGCACGCTGGTGCCGGGCACGTTCGGCAACGTCTGCGAGTGGAACGATCCCGAGCTCAACAGCCTCGTCACCCAGCTCCGGGCGGTGCCGGAGGAGTCGGACGAGGGCATCGAGCTGTGGTCGAAGATCTCGGAGAACGGCCTGCGGAACGCGCTGTGGCTCTTCGGGGTGTTCGGCACCCAGCCCTACGGCGTCTACGAGAGCCGGGTCGGCGGCCTCGAGCTGGTCGAGACCTCGGCCGGCACGCCCACGCCGGACATCTACGAGATCTACATCAAGAAGTAGCTCGCGACGGGTGCGGCACCCTCTCTTCCCCCGGGGGTGCCGCACCTCTCGCCGGTCGACGACCGGCGGGAGCAGCCGTAGGGGGCGTGCCCCGCGACCCGCCGGGCCGCGGGCGCGCCAGGGGGGTCAGACGATCGGCACCGTCACCGGCGCGGCGTTGGCCCGCACCGGGATCATGAGCGAGTGCCAGCCGGCGACGCCCCCGGCCACCAGCACGCGCACGCGGTCCTCGGGCATCGGGATCGTCAGGGGCGGCTCGTCCGGGCCCCTGCCCCGGTTGATCAGCTCCAGCTTCTCGGCGATCGAGGGCAGCTCGATCGGGTGGTGGTCGTTGACGGCGGTCGTGAGGTCGTCCTCCACCTGCGCACGGCTCCACCCCTCGGCTGCGAAGGCCCGGGCGTGCTTCGGCGACAGGACCACCACCGCACTCGTGTCGGGCCAGGGCCCGAGCCGGTTGCCACGGACGTAGTCGAGGCACCGAGCGAGGATCAGCCTGAGCTCCTCCACCCGCTGGGGGACCTGGTGGTAGTTGACCGGCATGGAGCCCCAGGCGCCGAACACGGTGACGGCGCTGCCCTCGACGAACGGGGGCCAGGGGCTCTCCTCCTCGTGCTCGCCGAACACCATCGAGGCCCGGCCGGGCATGCCATGCTGGACGTCGAAGAGCCGATCCCCCTTGGCACCGGCGACGTTGCGGATCACGAGGCGCACGGCCCGCCCGATGGTGGCGTTGGCCCGGTCGACCATGCTGAGCATGTCGTGGGAGCAGTTGATCCCGAGCTCCCGCCGCACCGGCCCGCTGAAGACCAGCATCGGCGCCACCGGACCGAGGAAGCCCGCGCCGTTCCCGTTGGCCACCACACCGCTGAGGGCGGCCAGCACCGCCGGGAAGTACTCGGGCCGGCACCCGGCCATGACGGCGTTGGCGGCGATCAGGCCGAAGGTGGCCTCGGCGCCGGGGTTGCCGAGCTTGTACATGGCGCCGGGGCTGTCGCCGCCGAGGACGACGTGCACCCGGTCGGGCTCCCGCCCGCCGAGCATGCGCTCGACCCGCTCCGGGGTCGGCGCCACGACCGGCAGCCCGTCGGACCAGCCCCGGTCGAGCAGGGCCTGCCAGGCGTCCTCGTCGGCGTCGCGGGAGCCGGCATCGTCCTCCGGGAGCTGGAGCGTGGAGGTCCGGAGGCGACCTACCACGCGCCGACGGGTGCCAGCAGCGCCTTGACGATCTCGTCGTACTTGTCGGCCGCCAGCGCCCGGACCTCCTCGTCGGGCAGGTCGTCGAGGAACTGGGGCAGCGTCACGATGCGGAGGTCGGGCCAACCCCGCGTCTCCGCCGTCCGGCGGGCCACGCCCAACAGGTCGGGGGTGATGAGGGTCACGGTCGGCACGCCGTTGGCCTCGAGCTCGGCCGCGTCCATGACCGCCCACGGCGCGCACCCGCCGCAGCCGCCGAGCCCGGAGATGGCCCAGTCGACCGTCCGGTTGAAGGTCTGCCAGCGTTCGAGCACCGGGCCGGAGCGGGGATGGGTGCCGTCGACCCGCTCGACGCCGCGCAGGTCGTGCGACCGGCGGAGCAGGTCCTCGAAGGCGGCCGTGAAGACGTCGAACTTGGGCCAGAACTCCCGGAACCCGACGACCGTGCCGTCGATGGTGGACGGGCGGTCCGGCAGCGGCTGGGCGGTCCCGGCGGTGCGAGGTGCGGCGGGCTCGACGACGGTGAGGCTCGGCATGGGTCTCCCCCTCTCCCGGCTCGGCGCCGGACCCCCCGACGGTACCGCGACCGCGCCGCCGCCGGCCGGGCGGTGGGTCACCGGCCAGATTCGTGGTCGCCGACGGCGGCTTCTCGCTCGTCCGAACCTCGATCCACCGACGGCCGGCCGGGCGGGAACCGGCGGTCGCCACCGTGGAGCTAGGCGTCGGGACCTGCGATCTCGGCCCAGTCCTCGGCCGTCCAGTCCTCGGGGTTCGCCTCCACGAACTGCTCGAGCACCCGCCCGTCGACGGCGTCGACGAGCACCAGGCCCCGCTGGTCCGGCGGGTCCTCCGCCGAGTACAGGAGGATCCGCCAGGTCGGCCGGCTCCGGAGCCCCCGCCAGGCCAGCTGGGCCGAGGCGTGGCCGACCGGGAAGCCGACCGAGCGGGTCGCCACCACCAACGCCTCGGTGTCGTCCACCCCCGTCGGGTAGCCGGCGAGGAAGCAGTAGGCGCCGAGCACGGCCAGGCCGGCGGCGACGACGAAGTAGCCGTCGTTCACGAGCACGGCGTCGTCGCCGGCGGCCAGCCGGGCCGTGACGCAGACCAGGGCGGCGGCGAGGTAGAGGACGCCCGGGATGCGGCGGCGGGCGTTGTCCGGGAACTCGTAGGGACCGAGGTCGGCAGTGACGTCGAGGTCGGCGGGCAGCTCGTCCCGCACCTCCCCGTCGCTCACCGGGTCGTTGCTCGGGTCGCTCGTCGGGTCGCTCGTCGGGTTGCTCACTGGTCCACCGTCACAGGGCTGCCCGGAGCTTGTGCCAGGCCTGGTCGAGCGTCTCCGGCAGGACCCGGGTCTCGGCGATCGACGTCATGAAGTTGGTGTCGCCGCCCCACCGGGGCAGGACGTGCAGGTGGAGGTGGCCCGGGATGCCGGCGCCGCCGGCGGTGCCGAGGTTGGCCCCGACGTTGAAGCCGCCAGGCTGGTAGGCGGACCGGACGGCGGCAACGGCCCGGCGCACCCCCCGGAAGAGCTCGTCCGACTCGTCGTCGTCGAGCCCGTCGAGATCGGCGACGTGGCGCAGCGGCATCACCATCAGGTGGCCGCTGGTGTACGGATAGGCATTGAGCAGGGCGAAGGTCCGCTCGCCCCGCCACAGCACGTAGGTCGCCGAGTCGGGCTCGCCGCTGGCGAGGATCCGGCAGAAGACGCAGGCCGGGCCGTCGGCGGCCGACGCCGACGGCCGGGCCACGTACTCCCCCCGCCAGCCCGCCCACAGGCGCTCGAGGCTCATCGGCGCGACGCCACCTCGTCGCCCAGGCGGGCGACGAGCTCGGCGACGGCCACGCCTCGCTCGGGCTGGTCGCCGCCCCGGGCGTTCACGCCCACCGTCCCGGCGGCCACGTCGTCGTCGCCGACCACGAGCACGTAGGGCAGCTTCTCGAGCTTGGCCTTGCGGATGCGACCGCCGAGCTTGTCGGAGGCTTCGTCGGTGTCGGCCCGGAGCCCGGCCGCCCGGAGGGCGGCCACCACCTCGTCGGCGTAGCCCTGGTGGTCGTCGCGCACCGGCAGCACCCGCACCTGGACGGGTGCGAGCCAGAGCGGGAAGGCGCCGCCGTAGTGCTCCACCAGCAGGGCGAAGAAGCGCTCGACCGACCCGAAGAGGGCGCGGTGGATCATGACCGGCCGGTGGCGCTGGTTGTCGGCGCCGACGTACTCGAGCTCGAAGCGCTGGGGCAGCTGGAAGTCGAGCTGGATGGTCGACATCTGCCAGGTCCGCCCGATGGCGTCGCGGGCCTGGACGGAGATCTTGGGGCCGTAGAAGGCCCCGCCGCCCTCGTCGAGGGTGAGCTCGTGGCCGAGGCCCTCGGCCGCGTCGCGGAGGGCGCCGATGGCTTCCTCCCACTCCTCGTCGGTGCCGGCCGCCTTGCCCTCGGGCTTGGTGGACAGCTCGAGGTAGTACGACTCGTCGAGGCCGAAGTCGGCCAGAAGCCCGGTGACGAACCGGAGCAGCGACTGGATCTCGTCCCGCATCATCTCCTTGGTGGTGAAGATGTGGGCGTCGTCCTGGGTCATGCCCCGGACCCGGGACAGGCCGTGCACCACGCCCGACTTCTCGTAGCGGTAGACGCTGCCGAACTCGAAGAGCCGCAGGGGCAGCTCCCGGTACGACCGCTGCCGGCTCCGGTAGATCAGGATGTGGAACGGGCAGTTCATCGGCTTCAGGTAGTAGTCCTGGCCCTGGTCGAGCTGCATCGGCGGGTACATGCCGTCGGCGAACCAGTCGAGGTGGCCGGAGGTCTGGAACAGCCCTTCCTTGGTGATGTGGGGCGTGTAGACGAACTCGTACTCGGCCTCGTGGCGCGTCCGGAGGTACTCCTCGAGCAGCCGGCGGACCAGCCCGCCCTTGGGGTGGAACACGGCCAGGCCCGACCCGATCTCGTCGGGGAAGGAGAAGAGGTCGAGCTCCTGGCCGAGGCGGCGGTGGTCGCGCTTCTCGGCCTCCTCCAGGCGGTGGAGGTGGTCGTCGAGGTCCTTCTTCGACGCCCAGGCGGTGCCGTAGATGCGCTGGAGCATCGGGTTGCGCTCGTCTCCCCGCCAGTAGGCGCCCGCCACCCGCATGAGCTTGAAGTGCCCGAGGAAGCTGCCCGTGTCCGGCACGTGGGGGCCGCGGCACAGGTCGATGAAGGTGGGCGGGTTCTCGTAGGTCCGCACCATGCCCGCCTCGGTGGCCGACATCGGGTCGTCGGTCTGGCCGTCGATGATCTCGAGCTTGAAGGGGTGGTCCTTGAACACCACCCGGGCCTGCTCGGAGGGGATCTCGTCCCGGACGAAGGGCTGGCGCTCGGCGATGATGGCCCGCATGCGGGCGTCGATCCGGTCGAGGTCGTCGGGGGTGAAGGTGGCCCCGCCGGCTAGCTGGAAGTCGTAGTAGAAGCCGTCCTGCACCGGCGGCCCGATGCCGAACGTGGCCCCGGGGAAGAGGTCGAGCACCGCCTGGGCCAGCACGTGGGCCGTCGAGTGGCGGATGGTGTAGAGACCCCGCTCGGTCTCCTCGGTGACGATGGCGACCGTCTGGCCGGCCTCGAGCGGGGTGACGAGGTCGCGCTCGACGCCGTCGATCTCGGCGATCACGGCCGCCTTGGCCAGCCTCGACCCGATGGTGGCGGCCAGGTCGGCCGCGGTCGAGCCCTCCGGAACGGTGCGCTCGGAGCCGTCG
Source organism: Acidimicrobiia bacterium (assembly GCA_050249235.1). Taxonomy (GTDB): domain Bacteria; phylum Actinomycetota; class Acidimicrobiia; order Acidimicrobiales; family CADCSY01; genus JAEKLB01. The sequence goes on from JBFWQW010000009.1 coordinate 27,647, forward strand.
GGGAGGCAGACCGTGATCGTCGCCGGCATGGCCGGCGAGCGTACCGGTGGCCCTCAGGCACCCCCTGATCGACGGCGTGTGGCGACGACCTGAGCCGTCGCCGGGGTTGCACGACGCGGTGCGGGCCCGGCGAGGCTCAGAGCTCGATGCCGAGGAGGGCGGCGGCGGCCGACACCCCGGTGCCCGAGGAGGCGGCGGCGTCGATGGCGGCCACGGCCGCCGGTGTGTCGAGGTCGGCGTCGAGCGCGGCCCGCACCTCGTCGAGGGCGCCGTCGCCCGGGCCCGCCGCCCGCCAGGCCTCGACCCGCGTGGCGGCCTTGTCGAGGAGGTCGGTGCGCCAGTCCCAGTCGTCGCGGTAGGGCTGGCCCACGATCGCCAGTCGGATCACCGGCGCCTCCCACTCCTTGAGCAGGTCGCTCACGAAGACCAGGTTCCCGAGCGACTTCGACATCTTCACGCCGTCGAGGCGCACCATCGGCATGTGGAGCCAGTGGCGGACGAAGGGCTCGCCGGTGGCCGCCTCCGACTGGGCCGCCTCGCACTCGTGGTGCGGGAAGATCAGGTCGCTGCCGCCCCCGTGGAGGTCGATGGTCGTGCCCAGCTCGCGGAGGGCCAGCGCCGAGCACTCGATGTGCCACCCGGGCCGGCCGGGGCCCCAGAGGGTCTCCCAGCTCGGCTCGCCCTCGGCCGACGGCTGCCACAGCACGAAGTCGAGCGGGTTGCGCTTGTGCGGATCGTCGGGGTTGCCGCCCCGCTCGGCCGCGAAGGCCAGCATGGTCGCCTCGTCGTAGTGGCTCACCTGGCCGAAGGCGGGGAACGTCGAGACGTCGAAGTACACGGCACCACCGGCGGCGTAGGCGTGGCCCCGGTCGAGCACCATGCCGATGAAACCGCGGATGTCGGCGATGGCCGATGTGGCCCGGGGCTCGCTGAAGCAGGGCAGGACGTTGAGCGCCCTCATGTCCCCCTGGAAGCGGGCCGTCTCGGCCGCCGCCAGGTCGAGGTAGTGGACCCCCAGCTCGGCCGCCTTGGCCAGGAGCGGGTCGTCGACGTCGGTGATGTTGCGGACCAGGCGGACCTCGTGGCCGAGGTCGACGAGGCGGCGGTGGATGAGGTCGTAGAAGAGGAACGTCGACGCGTGCCCGAGGTGGGTGGAGTCGTACGGCGTGATCCCGCACGTGTACATCGTCACGACCGGACCGGGCTCGAAGGGGACGATCTCCTGCCGAGAGGTGTCGAAGAGGCGCATTGGCAACCAGCCTCAGTCGATGCCGGTGAGCTTGACGGCGACGCGCGTCTTGTAGCGGACGTTGAGCTGGATCATCACGGCGGTGAATGCCTCGATGGGGGCTGCGCTCGAGAGCGGGCCGGCGTCGAGCGGGCGCAGGTCCGGGAGCTTGGCGAGGAGGTCCATCGTCGCCTCGGTGGCCCGGGGGTGGTCGGAGCAGACCAGCACGTCCGACTCGATCGGGTGGTCGATGTCGCCGAGCTCCTTGGCCGGCAGGTGGTGCATCGCCGCGGCCACCAGCGCCCCGGGGACGGCGGCCTGGACGTTGGCGGCGATGGAGCCCCGGGCCGGCAGCAGGGCGGTGAACTCGCGGCCCATCTTCTGGAGGGCGTTCGCCATGGAGACGACGACCTTGCCGTCGAGCGCGCCGGCGAGGGGCCGGACGGTGTCGGTGACGCCGTCCCAGGGCGTGGCCACCACGACCAGGTCGCAGGCCGCCGCGCCCTCGTTGTCGGCCGCCCCGATCTCCAGCCCGCGACCGGGCCAGGCGGCGACGAGCTCGTCGCGCACCTCGGCGGCCCGCTCCGCCGACCGGGAGCCGATCACCGGCTGCAACCCCACCGACGCCAACCGGGCGGCCAGGCCCTGCCCGGCCGGGCCCGTTCCCCCGAGGATCCCGATCTGCACGGCGGTCACCGTACCGGCTCCTCACCCAACCGTTGCCGGCCCCCGGTTACCGTCCGGCCATGGGACTCCTCGACGGCAAGCGGATCCTCGTGACCGGCATCAGCACCGACGACTCCATGGCGTTCGCCGCAGCCGACGTCGCCATGCAGGAAGGCGCCGAGGTGGTGCTCACCAGCTTCGGGCGGGTCATGTCGCTGACGAAGCGGGTGGCCCGCAAGCTCCCCGGGCCGGTCGAGGTGCTCGAGCTCGACGTGAGCGACCCGGCCCACGTCACCGCCCTCGCCCCCTCGCTCCGGGCCCTGGGCTGGAACCGGGTCGACGGGGCCGTGCACTCGATCGCCTTCGCGCCGCCCTCCTGCCTGGGCCGGGGCATGTTCGAGGCGCCGTGGGAGGACGTCGCCACCGCCGTCCAGGTGTCGGCCTTCTCGCTGCGGTCGCTCATCGACGCGGTGCTCCCGCTGATGGGCCCGGGCGGCTCGATCGTGGGCTACACGTTCGACGCCACCGTGGCCTGGCCGGCCTACGACTGGATGGGCGTGGCCAAGGCGGCCTTCGAGTCCGCCAACCGCTACCTGGCCCGCGACCTCGGACCCCGGGGCATCCGGGTCAACCTCATCGCCGCCGGTCCGGTCCGCACCGTCGCAGCCAAGGCCATCCCCGGCTTCGCCACCTTCGAGGAGGTGTGGGACGCCCGGGCCCCCCTCGGCTGGGACATCAGGGACGCCACGCCGGTCGGTCGCACCACCGCCGCCCTCCTCTCCGACCTGCTCCCGGCCACCACCGGCGAGATCATCCACGTCGACGGCGGCTACCACCTGACCGGCGCCTGAGCGGAGAGGGCGCTCTCAGCAGTACTGGCGGAGGGTGTTGTAGGGGTTCACGGCCGCGCCGCCGCCGGGATGGATCTCGAAGTGGAGGTGGGTCGCGCCGCCCGACGCATTGCCGGTGTTGCCCACATACCCGATCACGGCGCCCTGGGCGACCCGCCCGCTGACGCCGGCGTAGGACGCCAGGTGGGCGCCGTAGTACTCGTTGCCGTCGTCGCCGTTCAGGTAGTACGAGACGCCGCCGGCGGCGTTGTCGTGCCGCTTCACCGTGCCTGCGACGTTGGCCACCACGGGCGTGCCGCGGGGAGCGAGGATGTCGTTGCCCTGGTGGCGGCGCCGTCCACCGCCCCGGGGATCGCCCCAGTCGTTGCTGAAGGCTCGGGGCCCCTGCACCGGGCAGGTCCAGCTGCCGGTCACCCGCACGCCCGACGATGCCGCCGCGGTGGCCGCCCGGCGCCTGGCGTCCTCCTGCTTCTTGCGCTCGGCCTCGAGCTTCGTGAGCTTCACCAGCTGGGCCTGGGCGGCGGCGTTGCGGGCCTTCATCTCGGCCGTGACCGACCTCGCCTCCCGCTGGCGATCGGCCAGCTGCCGCTCGGCCGTGGCCAGGTCGTCGGTGAGGGCCCGGTAGCGGTCGACGGCGTCGGTGGCGTCCCTGGCGACGAAGCTGGCGAGGGTCTCCCGCCGCCGTGCCGCGGCGAGGTCGAGTCCGAGGTCGACGTCGGGACCGGGATCACGGCCCCGGACGTACTGGTCGATGGCGGCCGACTTCAGCGCCCCCTCGAGCGAGTCGATCTCGGCGACGGTGGCCGACCGCTCGGCCTCGAGGTCGACGATGTCGCCCTCGATCTCGGACAGCTGCGTCTGGGCGGCGGCGTACTCGGCCGCGGCCTGGTTCGCCGCCTTCTGGGCGCGGTCGAGGTCGGCCTGCGACGCCCCCGCCGGCAGGGCGGAGACGAGCACGGCCGCGACCACGGCGATGGCGGCAGAGACCCGCACGGAGCGCGGAGCGTAACCGAACCGTCACGCAGCGACCCACTCGAAGCCCGGCGGGCCGGCTACGACCCGGATCCGCCGTCCGGGCCGCCGAAGGCGTCGGCGCGGCCGACGTCACCGACGAGCGCGCCGAGCACGTCCTCCAGGGTCACCATCCCGGCGGTCCGGCCGCCGCCGTCGACGACCAGTCCGGCGTGGATGCGGGCCCGGCGCATGGACAGCAGGGCCTGCTGGAGCGAGCGCTGGCCGTCGAGCACGAGCATCCGCCGCACCAGCCGACCGGGCATGGGCAGGTCCCTGGCCGCCGGGGCCAGCGCCAGCAGGTCCTTGGCGTGCACGAAGCCCAGCACCTCGTCGAGGTCGGTGCCGTAGACGACGATGCGGGAGTGCCCGCTGGCCACCGCCCGCCGTTCGAGCTCGGCCGGGCTGGCGTCGGCACCCACGGCGGCGATCGCGTCCCGGGGGATGGCGACATCGGCCACCTCCCGGGCGGGGAAGCGCAGGGCGCCGGTCATGAGGCGGTGCTCGACCTCCTCCAGCACCCCCTCCCGGCGGGAGACGGCGAGCACGTCGGCGATCTCCTCGCCGGTGCGGGCCTCGGAGAGCTCGTCCTTCGGCTCGATGCCGACGAGGCGCAGCCCGGCGTTGGCGAGCAGGTTCAGCACCGCGATCGCGGGGCGGAGGGCGACGATGAACGCCCGCAGCGGCCGGGCCAGGACGAGCGCCGTCCGGTCGGGCTCGGCGATGGCGATGCTCTTCGGCACCATCTCGCCGACCACCAGGTGGAGGAAGGCGACGATGGTGAGAGCCACGACGAAGGCGATCGTGTGGGCCGCCGCCGAGCCCAGCCCCACGGCGTGGAAGGGCTCCTCAAGGAGCCCGGCCACGGCCGGCTCGGCGACGTAGCCGAGCAGCAGCGAGGCGATCGTGATGCCGAGCTGGGCCGCCGAGAGCACCTGGGAGAGGTCGCCGAGGGAGCGCACCGCCGCCTTGGCGCGGGGATCGCCGTCGTCGGCGAGCTGGTCGAGGCGGTTCCGGCGGGCCGCGATGAAGGCGAACTCGGCCGCGACGAACACCCCGTTCGCCACCAGCAGCATCACGGCCACCAGCACGCCGGTCACGCCGTCGCCCTCGGCTCCACGACCCGCAACCGCGAGATGCGACGTCGTTCGATCATCCCGGTCACGCCGTCGCCCTCGGCTCCACGACCCGCAAACGCGAGATGCGACGTCGTTCGATGGCCAAAACCTCGACGAGCCAGCCGGCGTGGACCACCCGCTCGCCGGGCACGGGGATGTGGCCGAGCCGGTCGAGCACGAAGCCGGCCACGGTCTCGTAGGGCCCGTCGGGCAGCTCGAGCCCGGCGACCTCCCGGATCTCGTCGATGCGCAACGAGCCCTCGACCACGAACGTGCCCGGTGGGAGCGGCGCCGTGACCGGCGGGGCGGGGTCGTGCTCGTCCTCGATGTCGCCGACGATCTCCTCGAGCATGTCCTCGAGCGTCACGATGCCGGCCACGCCGCCGTACTCGTCGGCGACGATGGCGAGCCGGAGACCGCCGGCCCGCATCTCGGTGAGCAGCGACTCGAGGTCGCGACCCTCGGGGATGAACGTGGCCGGGCCGAGGATCGACCGCACCTCCACCTCGTGGCGGCGACCGGCGGGCACCCCGAGGGCGTCGAGGGCGTAGACCACGCCCACGACGTCCTCGGGGCCGTCCCCCACCACGGGGAACCGGGAGTGCCCGCTCGAGACCGCCACCGCCACGAGGTCGGCCACGGAGGCGCTGGCCGCGACGGTGACCAGGTCGACGCGGGGGACGAGCACCTCGCCCGCGGTCCGTTGCCCGAAGCGAAGCGTGCGGGCGAGTAGGCGGAAGGCCTCCGGGTCGAGCGTGCCCTCCTCGCCGGACGACCGGATCAGGAGCTCGAGCTCGTCGATGGTCCGGATCGACCGCAGCTCCTCCTGCGGCTCGATGCCGAGCCGGCGGACCGTGTGGTCGGCCGCCGAGCTGAGCGACCGGATGAGCGGCCCGAAGACCACCCCGTACACTCGGACCGCCCGGGCCAGGAAGAGCACCGATCCGAGCGGACGGGCCACCGAGATGCCCTTGGGGATCAGCTCGCCGAGCACCATCGTCGCCACCGTGACGATCGTCAGGGCCAGCCCGATGGAGACGCCGCTCCGGGCCCCCGACGGCACCCCGTCGAGCAGGGGCTCGATGGCCCGGGCCACGGTCGGCTCGGCGATGAAGCCGAGGACCAGCGACGTGACGGTGATCCCGAGCTGGGCCCCGGCCAGGCTGGTCGACAGGCTCCGGAGCAGGTGCTGCGCGGTGCGGGCCCGCCCGTCGCCCCGCGCCGCGAGCGCGTCGACGCGATCCCGATCGACGGCCACCAGCGCGAACTCGGCAGCGACGAACACGGCGGTGGCGACCACCAGGAAGGCGACGGCCATGAGGCCGAGCGCGACGTCGATCGGAGTCAGCCCCTCGCGACGGAGGGGAGGGAGCGGCGCGACCGCCGCCATGGGCGGCCTCGCCCGCCGACGGCCGGGACCGTCGGCTCGTCCCTCGCGTCCGCCCGTCCGGCAAGGGCGGCTCGACCTCGGGCCATCGACGGGTGACGCTAGTGGTCCGTCTGCCTGGTGGCGGTGTGGGTGCAGCGAGCGCCCTCGGCGCTGGCAAGGACGCGGGTCGACGCGGCTGGCCCTCCCGCCGGATGGCGGTGGAGTGCGGCCGGACGGCGGTGGAGTGTGGCCGACAGCCCGCCGACGCAGCCGCACGATCGGCTCGCCGACGGGCCACGAGCCGGCACCGTCAGGCCACCGGTGCCGTGCAAGGCTCCGGCGATGGACCCGGCCGCCCTCCGCCTCGCCGGGGTGGGCGTGGTCCGCGACGGCCGGCCCATCCTGGCCGCCCTCGACTGGACGGTCGGTGCCGGGGAGCACTGGGTGGTGCTGGGGGCCAACGGCTCGGGCAAGAGCACCCTGGTCCGCATCGCTGCCCTCGACCTCCACCCGTCGACCGGGACCGTCGACGTGCTGGGCGAGCGCCTGGGCCGCACCGACGTGCGGTCGCTGCGGCGCCGGATCGGCTACGCCTCGGCCGCCCTCGCCGACAGCCTGCGTCCCTCGATCAGCGCCTTCGACGTGGTGCTCACGGCACGGCGGGGCGCGCTCGAGCCGTGGTGGCACACCTACGACGACGACGACCGGGACCGGGCTGCCGAGAGCCTGGCGCGGCTGGGCGTGGACGGGTTGGCGGCTCGCCCCTTCGGCACCCTGTCGAGCGGGGAGCGACAGCGGGTGCTGGTGGCCCGGACGCTGGTGAACGACGTGGGCATCGTCCTGCTCGACGAGCCGAACGCCGGGCTCGACCTCGGCGGCCGGGAATGGCTCGTGGCCGGCCTCCAGGACCTGGCCGTCGATCCGGCCACCCCGCCGATGGTGCTCGTGACCCACCACCTCGAGGAGATCCCACCCGCCTTCGAGCGGGCCCTGCTGCTGCGCGATGGCCACGTCGTCGCCGCCGGCCCCGTGTCCGAGGTGCTCACCTCGGCGCGGCTGTCCGAGACCTACGGGCTGTCGCTCGAGGTGAGCGAGCGGGACGGGCGCCACACCGCCCGCGCCCTGCCGGCCGCCCGCTGACGGGTCTGCCCCGGCGAGCCGCCGTCAGGGCCGGCCGGCGCCGGATCCCCCACCTTCCCCGGCCTCCCCGGCCTCGGCGTCGAGGCAGCCGAGGAGCCGGCGCCCGCTCCGGTCGATCTCGTCGGCGAGGATGCGCTGCACCAGGGGCGCGAGGGCGCTCCCGGCGTAGGTGAGGGTCATCCGGAGGTGGCAGCCGCCGGCGGCGGGATCGAGCGCCACGGCCAGCACCCAGTCCGAGTGCTCTCGGCCGTCGAGCTCGGCCCGCTCGAACCGGGCCGAGCGGTCGGGCTCCATGGCGGCGCGGACCATGCGGAGCCGCTTCGACCGGGCCATCGGACCCAGCCGGGCCCGCAGCTCGACCTTCCAGGCCGGGCCCTCGCCTTCGTCACCATCCGGCTCGGGCTCGGCCCGGCGGACGATCTCGAGCCAGGACGGGTAGCGCCCGAGGTCGGCCACCCAGGGGAACACCACGTCGGGGCCGTGGGGCAGGTCGAGCCCGGCCGAGACCTCCACCGGACCGGATCAGTCCTTCCGGTCGCGGAGCACGACCACCGGGCAGGGCGCATGGTGGACGACCTGCCGGCTGGTCGAGCCGAGGATGGCGCCGAGCAACCGGCCGCGGCCGCGTGATCCCACGACCACCAGGCCGGCGCCCGCGGCCTTCTCCAGCAGGGCGCGCGCCGCCCCGCCGGCGACGAGGTGCCCGGTGGCGCGGACGCCGGACAGGGCCGGGTCTTCCATCGTCTCGGCCAGCAGCGACCGCTCCCCCGCCTCGAACTGCTCGATGTCGGGCATCCCGTCGAACGGCGTCGACATGGCCACCGGCAGCGACCAGGCCTGGACGACCTCGAGGTCGGCGTCGCGCGCCCGGGCCTCGGCCGCGGCCCACGCCAGCGCCCGGCCACCGTGGTCCGAGCCGTCGACCCCCACCACCACGGTGCCGTTGCGGACCGCCGCCCTGGCCCCTTCGTGCACGACGGCGACGGGACAGGGGGCCACCTCGAGCAGCCGCTCGCTGACCGAGCCAAGCCGCAGGCCGGTGAAGCCACCGTGGCCCCGGGCCCCCACGATCAGCAGGTCGGCACCCTGGCTGGCCCGCTCGATGGCGGGCACGGGCAGGTCGCAGATCACCTCCTGGGCGACCGGATGGGTCGGGCCGACCCGCTCCACCAGCGCGGCGAGGTCGGCGCGGGCGTGGTCCTCGGTGTACGAGGGGCTGAACTGCTCGTCCGGCTGGTCGAGCCACGACCAGGCCATGACCGCGGTGAGCTGGGCACCGTGGACCTCGGCCATGTCGGCCGCCCACCGCAGGGCCTCGGCCGAGCCCTCCGACCCGTCGACCGCCACCACATATGCCGTCATGACCACTCGCCCCTCTCGTCCCCGCTCCACGTCCGGTCGGGTGCCGACCGGACGGTCACCCTAGGCAACCCGGCCATGGCCGACCGCGGCGGGCACCTCGCAGGCCGCGCACCCGTGGCCCGTCTCAGGCGGGCATCCCCGACTCCTTGAAGAGGTCGAGGCAGCGCTGGCAGATCGGATGGCGCTGCGGGTCGCGCGAGGGCACCCACACGTAGCCGCACAGGGCCGTCACCGGGGTGCCGTTCACCCTGGCCTCGAGCACGACCGCCTCGGCCGACTCGCCCTCACCCACCACCACGATGTGGGTGAAGATCGGCTCGTCCTGCTCAAGGGCAGGATCTCCCGTCCTCGGCGTGGTCATGGTGTCGGTCACGGCGCCCATGATCGCCGGTGACGGCGACGATGGCGACCACCACCGGCCTGCCCTGCCGCGCTACGGGGCGAGATCGGCGGGCAGGACCACCGACTCGCCCCGGGCCCGGAGGACCTCGACGTCCTCGGGCCGGATCGCCCCCGACGCCGCCAACCGGTCGACCGCCGCGCCCCAGCGCTCGAGGTAGTCGCGGCGGGTCGGGTAGAGCCGGCGGATCACGTCGTCCGCCAGGGGCCGGGACGCCCCGAAGAGCGGTGGCCGGCCCGTGCCGATGGCCATGCCGCGGTACTCGCGGACCGGCGCCTCGAGCTCGGGGAGGCGGATGCCGCCGACTGCGTTGCCGAGCTCGTCCCGGCGGACGCGCGGCGCGGGACCGGGATCGACCTCGACCCGGGGCTGGGCCGGCGCGGGCGGCCCGCCCGCCACCCACCCGTGGATCCAGCGCAGGGCCGACTCGTGGACCCGGCCGTAGTGCAGCGAGTTCGGCTCCCACCCCCGCCCGTCGGGGCGGCCCGGGGGCAGGTGGGCGTGGGCGGTGCCGGCCACCTCCCAGATCCGCTGCAGGGGGCCGTCCACCTCGCCGACGGTGGCGAGGTGGGGCACCTCGAACTCGCTGTTCACCACGACGACGGGCACCCCGAGGTCGTCGCGGACCCTCGTGCGCACGCCCATGGCCACCGGCCCCTCCTCGGGGCGGGGCGCCCGCCCCTCCCACACCGCGAGGAGGAACCCGTCGACCACCCGGTCGCGGCGGTGGACGGCATTGGCGTAGCAGGCGAGCCGCATCGCCGACTGCGAGGCGCCGGTGGCGATCACCCGGCGGACGGGCAGGCCGCCCATCGGGTCGGGAGCGACGCCTCCGGGGGCGCCGGTCGTCCGGCCGGGACCCACCGCCCGGGCGGCCTGGGAGAACAGCTCGTATGCGCCGGGGTCGCCGGGGTGGTGCAGCTCGCCGTAGCGCTCGGGGTCGTGCTCGACGAGGGGTCGGCCGCCACCGGACCCGCCACCGCCGCGGTCCATCCCGAAGGGGAACCCGTAGAGGCCGACCTCCTGGGCGCTCACCCCCACCCAGGCGAAGCCCCGGTAGACCTCGTCGCCGGTCGGCCCGCCCATCTCCCGGCCGGCCGAGACGTTCTGCCAGTTGAGGAGGACCGTGCCGTTGAACCCGGCCGCCTCGGCCGGGCGAACGACCAGGATGCGGGTGCGGTACGGCGCCACCCCCGTCTCGGCGACCTCCCAGTGGCCGTCGTCGCCGAGTCTGGTGCCACCCGCGGTGCCATAGCCCACGGTCTCGCCCTCGATCCGGAACTCCTCCGCCACGTAGCCGTTCGCGTCGAGCACGTCGTCCGGCGGGGCCCCGAACGGCGGGCGCGACCCCTCGATCGGTCCGGTCACGACCGCCACCCGCACGTCCATCCGCCCATCATGGGTCGGGCCCACGTCGGGCCGGTGGGTGGGCCCGTCTACCGTCGTCGCCGTGGCCTCCGTGGTGCCCGTCGCCTCCGTCGTGCCCGTTGCCTACGTCGTGACGGTGAACGTGGCCCACCCCCGCCCCACACCGGCTCGGGCGGGTGTGACCGGCATCGACAAGCGTCCGGCCGAGGGGCGGGTTGCCGTCCGCTCGCCGACCGGCCGGGAGAGCGGCATCGCCGGCGACCTCATCGGTGATCCCAGGCACCACGGCGGCGAGCTCCAGGCCGTCTACGCCTACGCCCGGGAGGACCTCGACTCCTGGGAGGCGGTCGTCGGGCGGCCCCTGCCGCCGGGCTCGTTCGGCGAGAACCTCACCACCGCAGGCCTCGACGTCTCCGGCGCCCGCATCGGCGAGCGGTGGCGCATCGGCGCCGAGGTCGAGCTCCAGGTCACCGCACCCCGCATCCCCTGCCGCACCTTCGCCACCTTCCTCCAGCGCCAGGGCTGGGTCCGGGAGTTCACGGGCCGGGCCCAGCCGGGGGCCTACCTCCGGGTGCTGCAGGGCGGCACCGTCGCCGCAGGCGACCCGATCGTCGTCGAGCCCCCCGCGTCGGCCCACGACGTCACCATCGGCCTCGCCTTCCGGGCCCTCACCACCCGGCCCGACCTCCTCCCCGAGCTGCTCGCCTCGCCGGACCTCACGCCCGAGACCGAGCGCCGGGCCCGCCGCCACCAGCCCTTCGAGCTCGACGACGAAACCGGCGCGGGCTGACGCCCGGCGGCGCTCGTAGCGCACGACGAAATCGAGGTTCCGGTCCTTCCCGGCCCAACGCGGCCGTGGCCGCTCGTCGAGGGGGGTGCAACTGCGCCATCGGGTCGAGCGATCGGTCGACGACCGTGGCCGGACCATGGTCGCCACCGCGACGGACCTGCCCTCACCCCGTGCCTCCCCCCGGAACCCGGGTGCGGACCGCACCGCCGATCGGTGACGAGGGAGCCGGGTTCGAGGCGGGACCGGCGTCGGCCACCCACGGTCGCGGGCCGGGCTGCGAGGATCGTGGCCGTGAACTGGCTCGCCGTCGCCGTGGCCGGCGCCGTGGGGGCGGTCGCCCCCTACGGGCTCGGCATCACCATCGGCGTGCGCTCCTTCCCGTGGGCGACGCTCAGCGTCAACGTCTCCGGCTCCTTCGCGCTCGCCTTCCTGCTGGCCGGACCGATGGCCGACCGCCCGTCGGCGCCGGCGACGCTGGCCGCCACCGTCGGCTTCCTCGGTGCCTTCACCACGTTCTCGACCTTCGGGTACGAGACCGTCGCCCTCGTCCGCGCCGACCGGCCCGCCGCGGCCGCCGCCTACGTCGCCGCCTCGACGGCGCTCGGTCTCGCCGGGGCCGCCTTCGGCTACTGGCTCGGCCGGCTCGGCGCCTCCTGAGGCGGAACCCGACCCCCCGATCCGGGTGCGGATCTCGCCGCCGAGCGGCGACCAGCGCACCGGGTTCGAGGCAACATCGGCGTCAGGTTGGAACGATCGCAACCTTCTCGACACCCTGCGGCTACGTAAGCTCGCCGGCCGTGCACGAGCACGTCGCCGCCGACCTCGAGCTCAACCGGCACCACGTGGTCCGGACCATCGTCGGCGCGCTCGTCGTGCTCAACGTGCTCAACGCGATCAACATCGTCCTGATCGACCGCGGCCACTGGCTGATGATGGCGGTGGAGCGGAACCCATTCACCTGGTTCGAGTCCGCCCTGTTCGCCATGACGGCCGGGCTGGCGTGGCTCGTCGGCCGGGTCGAGCGGTCGGGCACCTGGAACCTCGTCGCCGCGGTGCTGCTCCTGCTGTCGATCGACGAGGTCGCCACCATCCACGAGCACCTGGGCTTCATTCCCGGCACGCCGGACATCGGGTCCCGCACCTGGATCGGCGCCGGCCTGGTCCTCGTCGGGCTCGTCGCCGCCCGCCTCCTGCCCTGGGTGCTCGGCCTGCCCCGCCAGCTCCGGGTCGCCTTCCTCCTGAGCGGCACGACCTTCGTCACCGGCGCCATCGGGTTCGAGTGGCTGGCCGGCTCCTGGCTCGAGTCCCACGGCGACGACCGGGTCTTCTTCGTCATCTCCTCGCTCGAGGAGGACTTCGAGGTGCTCGGCATCCTCCTCCTCGCCCGCCAGCTCCTCGTCCACCTGGCGGCCCGTGGCACCGTCCTGGGGCTGCGGGTCACCGCCGGCAGCCCGGCGACGGGGGCGCACCCCGAGGTACCCCCCGTCTCGGCCTGACGGACCGTCAGGCCATCGGCGCCGACGCCACTCCGGCGTTCGACGCGGCTCCGATCGGCGGGCCGGAGCACGGTCCGCTCCGACCGCGACTCGACGCCGGCTGCGCCCCTCGGACAGGATGGCGAACGGAGCGGCCAGGCGGGGAGGCCCTTTTCCCAATCGTTCTTGGTGAGCTTCACTTGGCTCCGCCGCGTCCAGCCGGGCGGGGGCAGTTCCCGGGGAGGTTGGCATGCGGTGGGTGCGAGGCACCGTGTTGGGCGCGGTGGCGATGACCGCGGTGTGGTGGCCGATCGACGCCTGGGCACAGACCGCGCCACGAGACACCAGCAGTGACGTCCCTCCTTCGGGCTCGTCCATCGACGTCGGCGAACCCCGGATGGAGGGAGGCCTCGCCACCTTCGTCACGAAGTTCCCGCTCGAGCCTCCCGAAGGCTGCGTCATGTGGGACTACGTGATCGATCATCAACCGAGGAAGGTCGGACCCGGCGGGCAGATCAGCCATGTGTCGTACCCATGGGAGTCCAACGCACTGACCATGCGGGGCCTCATGAAGGACCTGCCGTGGACGACGGTCGTGACGGGTGTCGGCCGGTGCAACCGCACGGGCAAGAGCAGCTCTGGGTGGGAGGACATCGCGTTCGAGACCAAGGTCACCTTCACAGGGAACTCGAACGACCAGCCGGGCCCGCCCCCCTCGTCGACGACCACGGCCCCCCCGGCCTCGACCACCCCACGACCGACCACGACCAGCACGACGATCACGACGCGGTCCCCGGGCTCGACCGGTCCGATCCCCGGTGACGACGTCGAGCTGGGCTCGCTCCTGTCCGTCGACACGGTCGACTGCGACGAAGGTCCCTTCCCCGCCAGCGCGAGGGAAGTGCTGGTGCAGGCGGACCCCGAGGCTGGCCTCGTCCGGGAGCCGTTCACCTTCACGGTCGGCCGGTACTCGACCTCGGCCACGGTTCCCCCCGGCGGCTGGAGCAGCTACCCGGCCGTCCTCGTGTTCAGCGACGGCGTACGGCACGAGGTGCCCCTGGGCATGGAGTCGTTCCACGTCTGCCGCAGCGGTGAGGGGCGCCTGGCGGTGTTCCCCGGCTTGCGGGTCACGCGAAGGTTCCTGAAGGCAGGCACCTACTCGGCGCACTTCGAGCAGGGCCCTTCCCGCTCCGAGCCGGTGAAGGTCGTCGTCTGGGACCTCGACGACGAGGACGACAACGAGGCCTACCTCGCGTACAAGCAGCGACTGGCTCGACTCGGGGTCGTGAGCCTGACCGCCTCCAACCGACCCTCCAAGTCAGGCGACCTACCTGTCGCCCTCGCCCTCTCCGGGGCCGCCGCCGGCGTCCTCCTCGTGGACCTGGCCCGCCGGGGTGGCTTCTGGGCCGACGTGCTGCGAAAGAACCCCGGATACGGCGGCATGACGCTGGGCGAGTACGTCGCTGTCCAGGAGCAACAGCGGCACACGATGGACGGGCAGGTCCAATGGCTGAAGCTGGCCCAGGAGGTCGCTTGGTTCACGGCGGCCGTGGCCGCGGCCGCCGCCCTCGGGATCGGCATCGCCGCCCTCTTGAACGTCGGCGGAGCCGGTGCCGGCATCACCGGCGGGGCAGGAGGTGCCGGCCTCCGGTACCTCGACGGCGCCCGTCGCGTTCTGAAGAACGTCTCCTGACCCGGTCACCCCATCCCATACAGGTCGGAGGTCACGCCGTCCCGGAGCACAAGGTCCGGGAGCGCGCCGTGCGGTTGTGGCCCCTCGTGGCGGCCGCGATCGGCGAGGTCGACACCGCAACGGTGTACGACAACAGCCGCGCCGCCACTGCGTTTCGCGTCGTCGCCACCTTCGAACGCGGGTCCATCGCGGGCAAGGCCCACTGGCCGGCCTGGACGCCTGAACCGCATCGCAACACCCACCACCGAGGCGCGGGCCGCAGCAGGTAGCCCGACGACCTGCGCCCCCGCGTGTCACGACGATCCAGCGAGGCCCGACCCGCTGGCCAGAGGCCCTGCAACGTCACCCTGACCTGCGCAAACCCGGTGGGCGATACTGGTCTCGAACCAGTGGCCTCTGCCGTGTGAAGGCAGCGCTCTACCGCTGAGCTAATCGCCCGGGGGCCGCCAAGTTAGCGCGGGGTGGGCCGGCGACCGGGGCTCGCGCTGCCGGTGCTAGTCGGGCTGCGACGCCAGGGTGAGGGCCGGGCTCGGCGCCCGGAGCGGGGCCCGGAACGACGAGGCCCAGCCCCGGGGGTGGCGGGCCGGGCGGACGTCGAGGCGGAGGCTCCCGAGGTGCAGCCCGAAGACTCGGTCCCGGGCCAGCGGCGCCAGCGGGTCGTCGTCGGGGATCGTGAGCGACAGCCGGGCGGTGCGGACCATCGCCCGGAGCCCGCCGGGCACGACCACCGGGCCGTCGTCGCGGCGCTGGATGGAGCGGAGCGGGGCCAGCACGGGCACGACCAGGCGGGTGGGGGTGCCGGCCACGACGATCCCCCGCTCGGGCCAGCGCAGGGTCGAGACCCCGTCGACGCTCGACCACTCCAGCTCGGCCAGCTCCTTGGGGTAGCCCCAGTTGAGCCGGCCGCCGGTGCGGGCCTCGGGCACGTCGACCGCCATGGTCGTGACGCACCAGCCGGGCCGGGGGCCGAGGCGGGCCGGGCGGGCGACCGCGAGCTCCAGGTACGGGCCGACGGGCGACCCGTCGTAGCACGCCGCCAGCACGGCGACGGGGCCGGGAAGCGGCGCCAGGCCGTCCGGGAGGACGGCGCTGGAACGCCCCCGCCGGACGAAGGCCACGATCGCCTCGCCCGAGAGGGCCCACGGTGCGACCGGTGCAGTCACCGGAGCCGATCCTACGGCGACGCCTCCGCGAACGGTCGGAGGCAGAGCACCCGGTCGCGCCCCGAGGGCGTGGCCTCGGTCGAGGTGGGGCACTCGGCCGGGGTGCGGGTGACGGCGACGACCTGGTCGACCTCCGGCCCAGTGCAGGGGACCACCTCGAGGAGCGTCGCCGACGCCCTGACGCAGTCACCCACCACCTGGCGGTCGGACGGGCTGCCCCCGCCCCCGGCGAAGGCGGTGAAGACGAAGATGCCGCCGAGGACGAGCAGCACGAGGACCCAGGGCAGGGCACGCACGAGCGTCACCACCACATCGCCCGGCTCGGCCGGCCGACCCCGGAAGGGCCGGTCGAGCTCGTCCAGCTCGTCGTCGGGCCCGGGCGACGGGAGGAGCGTGCGGTCGTAGGCCAGGCGGGCCGCCGGGTCGCGCAGGACCCGCCACGCCTCGTTGACCTCGCGCATGGCGGCGCCGATGGCGTCGGTGTCCCGGCCGCCGCGGGCTCGCACCCGGTCCGGGTGCAGCTGGCGGGCCCGGTCGCGGTAGGCCTGGCGGAGCTCGTCGGGGGTGGCCGTCACGGTGACGCCGAGGACGTCGTACAGCGTGCGGGCCATCGTCGCCGAGGCTAGGCCCGACCTCCCGGGCACCAGCCCGGCACCACGTCGGGCCCGCCGCCGCCGGTCAGTGCGTGAGGCGCCAGCCCGGAGGTGACGGCGCCGGCCGCGACGGATCTAGCCGGCGGGCCGCCCGACGGGCAGGAGCCGCTCCTTCACCGCGGCCCGGGCCCGCAGGGCGGCGGCCGCGACCGACACCAGGCGGGGGTGGACCACCCGGCCGCTGTGGACGAGGTCGTCGGAGGTCTTGAAGCGCTCCTTGTAGGACTCGCTCGCCTTGCCGAGGTGGATCCGCTCGACGCCCTCGTGCCCCAGTGCCTCGGCCATCCGCAGCAGCAGGAGGTTCCCCGGCGAGTAGGCCCCGAGCGCCGGGTCGTAGCCCGGGAACCAGTAGGCCATCTCCCGCTTCGACCGCAAGCCGAAGTGGATGGCGGCCGGCCGGTCGCCGGCGTAGACGACGCTGAGGGTGCCGGCGCAGGTCGGGTCCTTCTCGTCGAGGAGCTGGTGCAGCATCGCCCGGTTGCCGCGCCAGTTGACGACGTCCCGGGCGCCCGTCTCCTGGAACTGGCGGACCTTCCAGCTCATGAGCAGCTCGAGGAGGTCGTGGTCCTGCTCGTGGAGCACGAACCGCACGTCGCCGACCTCCCGCGCCAGCTTCCTGGCCTTTCGCTCGGCCGTCGCGAGGAGGGACTTCGAGCGGGCCTCGACCCTCTCGACGTAGGCCGGGTAGCCCCCCGCGAGGTCCATCACCGGCATGAGGTCGGTCCCGGTGACGTCGCTCAACGAGCTCTGCTGGCCGTCCATCAGGTGGTCGAAGGTCACGAGGGCGAGGCCCGAGCGTGCCAGCCGGGAGTAGAGCGGCTCGGCCCGCTCGGGCAGCCGGCCGACCACGGCCTGGAGGGCGTTCACCGGCCAGCCGACGGCCCGAGCCACGAACGGACCCGGGCGATCGATCGGGAGGAAGGCGAGCGCACCGTCGTCGGACTCGACGACGAGCACCCGGACCGAGCGTCGGGTCGCGTCGACGGCGAAGGCGAAGGCTGGCGACAGGAACGGGCTGCGGAACATCGGGATCGTCTCGACCAGCTGGCGCCAGGTGGCCAGCTCCCGGGCCGAGAGCTCCGAGAGCCGCACGACTCGACTCTTCATGGCCGTTCCCCTCATCCAGGGCCGCTTCCGTCGGCCGACCTGCCCGTAGTACCAGTTTGTCCGGTTTCTTCCCGGTTGTTCCGGGTGGTCGCCACTCTTCGTCGTCCATTCGCCACCGGAACTTGACCCACCATTCGCGGGACGGGATCCCGGCCGCCGCCCGACTGGTAGACAGAGCCGGTGATCGCCGAGGCCCTGACCGGTCGGCGTGTCCTGGTCACGGGGTCGACGGGCTTCCTCGGGACCGCCCTCGTCGAGCGGCTGCTGCGGTCGGTCCCCGGTTGCGACCTGGTGCTGCTCGTCCGCCCCGGCCGCCGTTCGACGGCCCTCCAGCGGGTGCAGCGCGAGGTGCTCCGCAACGACGCGTTCGACCGCCTCCGGGCCGAGCTCGGCGACGACTTCGACGAGGTCTGCGCCCGGCGCCTCACCGTCGTCGCCGGCGACGTGAGCACCGACGGCCTCGGCCTCGACGACGACGGTCGTGCCCTCCTGGCGTCGGTCCACACGGTGATCCACTCGGCTGCCGCGGTGGCCTTCGACTCGCCGCTCGACAGCGCCGTCGAGGTCAACCTGCTCGGGCCGGTCCGCATCGCCCGGGCCCTCCAGTCGGTCGGGTCGACCGCCCACCTGGTCGCCGTCTCCACCTGCTACGTCGCCGGCAACCGGCGAGGCCGGGCCCCGGAGCTTCCGCTCTTCGACCAGCCCTTCACGCCCGAGGTCGACTGGCGGGTCGAGGTCGACGCCGCCCGGCGCACCCGCGCCGACGTCGAGGCCGAGAGCCGCACCCCGGCCCGTCTCGCCGGCTTCCACAAGGGCGCCCGGCGCGAGCTCGGTGCGGCGGGCACGCCGTTGCTCTCGACGAAGGCCGAGCGGCTGCGGGCCGACTGGGTGGCCGAGCGGCTCGTCGAGGCCGGGCGGGCCCGGGCCTCGTCGCTCGGCTGGCCGGACGCCTACGCCTACACCAAGGCGCTCGGCGAGAAGGCGCTCCTCGAGGTGCACGGCGACGTCCCGGTCTCGATCGTGCGACCGTCGATCATCGAGAGCGCCCTCGCCGAGCCCCGGCCGGGCTGGATCCGGGGCTTCCGCATGGCCGAGCCGGTCATCATCTCCTACGCCCGCGGCCTCCTGAAGGAGTTCCCCGGCATCCCCGAGGGCGTGATCGACGTCATCCCCGTCGACCTCGTCGTCGGGGCGGTGATCGACGCTGCTGCTCGCGGGCCCGAGCCGTCCCCCGTGATCGTCCAGGTCGCCTCCGGCTCCGTGAACCCGCTCAAGTACCGGCGGCTGGTCGACCTCGTGCAGCGCTGGTTCGGCGAGCACCCGCTGTACGACGCCAAGGGCCAGCCCATCGTCGTGCCCGACTGGTCGTTCCCCGGCCGGGGACGGGTGCAGGGCCAGCTCCAGCGGGCCGTGAAGGTGATCGACCGGGCCGAGAGCGCGCTGGCCAAGCTGCCGCTCCGTGGGGAGCAGGCCCGCTGGTCGGCCCGGCTCGAGGAGCGACGGGCCGACGCCGAGCGGGCCCTCGGCTACGTCGAGCTCTACGGCGCCTACGCCGAGTCGGAGGCCGTGTTCGGCGTCGACCGCCTGCTCCAACGCTGGGACGACCTCGACGACGCCGACCGCCTCGCCTTCGCCTTCGACCCCCGGGTCGTCGACTGGGACGCCTACGTCCACGACGTCCACCTGCCCTCGATCGTCGAGCACGCCCGGGTCCGCACCAGCGCCACCGGCACGGGCCGGGAGCAGCGCCACACCCGGCTCCGCCGCCAGGTCCTGTCGCCCGACCGGCACCTCGCCGCCTTCGACCTCGAGAACACGTTGATCGCGTCGAACGTGGTCGGCTCCTACGCGTGGCTCGCCACCCGCCGGCTCCCGATCGACGAGCGGGCCCGGTTCGTGGCGAGGACCCTCGCCGAGGCGCCCGGACTCCTCGCCCTCGACCGTCGGGACCGCGGTGACTTCCTGCGCCACTTCTACCGGCGCTACGAAGGCGCCCCGATCGAGCAGCTCGCCACCGACAGCCGGGAGCTGCTCTCCGGGATCCTGCTCACGCAGGGGTTCCCCGCCGGCTGGCGCCGGGTCCGACAGCACCGCGCCCTCGGCCATCGCACCGTGCTGATCACCGGCGCGCTCGACCTCGTCGTCGAGGAGAACCTCCGGCCGCTGTTCGACGAGATCATCTGCGCCCGGATGGCCCGCAACCCTGACGGCACCTGGTCCGGTGAGCTCGACTCCGCCCCGCCCACGGGCGAGGCCCGCGCCATGCTGCTCGACGAGTACGCCGGGGCCGAGGGCCTGCGGCTGGAGGAGTCGGTCGTCTACGCCGACTCGGCCTCCGACCTGCCGCTGCTCGAAGCCGTGGGGTTCCCTGTGGCGGTCAACCCCGAGACCCGCCTCGCCGCCATCGCCCGCAAGCGGGGCTGGCTCGTCGAGCAGTGGACCAAGGCCCCGGGCGGCCCCCGCCCGCTGCTGCCCATCGGACCCGAGCTGAAGGTCGGCCGGTGACGCCGGGAGTTGCCCTCGACCTCAGGTCGAGGTCGAGGTCGAGGTCGAGGCTTTATCGCCCCGTCAACACCCAGAAGCTCACCCTCGAGAAGAGGTCGAGGGTCGTCACCGGGCCGCCGTCAGCCCCGGGTACCGGCCGGTGAAGGCCCTCCGGTTCGAGCGCTCGCTCCCCCGCTTCGCGGCCGCCCGCGTGGCCGCCATGGTGTCGACCGGCCGTGCGGCGCGGGTCGGGCCGCTGCACCTCGTCGATGCCGACGGGCCCGAACTGCCGGGCGACGGGTGGGTGGCGGTGCGGCCCCGCCTGAGCGGCATCTGCGGCTCCGACCTGGCGACCATCCAGGCCCGGTCGTCGCGCTGGTTCGAGCCGATCGTGTCGTTTCCCTTCGTGCCCGGCCACGAGGTGGTCGGCGACACCGGGGACGGGCGCCGGGTGGTGCTCGAAGCCGTCCTCGGCTGCGACGCACGCGGCGCCAGCCCCCGCTGCGCCGCCTGCGAGGTTGGCCAGGTGGGACGCTGCGAGCGCATCGGCGGCGGCCACCTGAAGCCCGGCCTCCAGACCGGCTACTGCACCGACACCGGCGGGGGCTGGTCGACCGCCCTCGTGGCCCACACCAGCCAGCTCCACGTCGTCCCGGACGCCCTGAGCGACGAGGACGCGGTCATGGTCGAGCCGACCGCCTGCGCCGTGCACGCCGTCCACCGCCTCACCGGTGTCGAGATGTCGTCCGACCCGGGGCGGGTGGCGGTCATCGGCGCCGGGACGATCGGGTTGTGCACGATCGCCGCCCTGCGCCAGACCTTCACCGACGTCGCGGTGATCGCCGCCGCCCGCCACCCCCACCAGCGGCGCCTGGCCCGCGAGCTCGGCGCCGAGGTCGTGGTCGGCGACGAGGAGATCGTCCGCGTCGCCCGTCGGTTCGTCGGGACCTCCGCCGTCGGTGACGGCTCCATCGAGCGCCTCACCGGCGGGGTCGACGCCACCATCGACTGCGTCGGCTCGGCGGAGACCATCGCCACCGCCCTCTCGATGACCCGGCCGGGGGGGCGGGTGGTGCTCGCCGGCATGCCAGGGCACTCCAGCGTCGACCTCACGCCCCTCTGGCAGCGCGAGATCGAGCTGACCGGCGCCTACGCCTACGGCCACGAGGCCGCCAGCGACCGGCGCACCTTCGACCTCGCCGTCGAGCTCGTGCGCGACGCCGGGCTCGGCCGGCTCGTCAGCGCCACCTACCCTCTGCACCGCTTCGCCGAGGCGCTCGCGCACGCGGCCGAGGCCGGCCGCCGGGGCGCCGTCAAGATCGCCTTCGACCTCCGCCAGGAAAGGGACTGAATCGATGACCCGACCCGGCTTCGTCCTGGAGGTCGACCGCTCGACCCCGCCCACGCTGTTCATGCACGGCGAGGGCTTCCGGCTCGAGCGCCTGCCCACGGGCAGCCGCGTCGTCTACCCCGCCGAAGCCCTCCCCGTCCTCGGCGACCCCGACGCCGCCATCCGCCACGCCCTGCTCAACCCGGTCGAGAGCGATCCGCTCCCGGCCCGGCTCTTCCCGGGCATGAAGCTCACGATCGCCTTCGACGACGTCTCGCTGCCGCTCCCCCCGATGCGCCGCCCCGACGTGCGCCAGCGGGTGATCGAGGCGGTGCTCGACCTGGCCGCCGAGGCGGGCGTCGACGACGTGCACATCATCGCCGCCCTGGCCCTGCACCGGCGGATGACGGAGGCCGAGCTCCGCCACGCGCTCGGCGACCGGATCTACGACGCCTTCCACCCCCGGGGCCAGCTCTACAACCACGACGCGGAGGACCCCGAGGGCATGGCCTTCCTGGGCGAGACCGCCAAGGGCGAAGAGGTCGAGATCAACCGGCGGGCGGCCGAGTCCGACCTCCTCGTCTACGTGAACATCAACCTGGTGGCCATGGACGGCGGCCACAAGTCCACGGCCACGGGGCTGGCGTCGTACCGAAGCCTCCGGCACCACCACAACGTGGCCACCATGCGCCACAGCCGCTCGTTCATGGATCAGCACCGGTCCGAGCTGCACTCGTCGAACTGGCGCATGGGCGAGGTGATCCGCAAGGCCGGCGTGAAGGTCTTCCAGATCGAGACGACGCTCAACAACGACACCTTCCCGAAGCCGTTCGACTTCCTCCAGAAGCGGGAGTGGGAGTGGACGGCCCGTGACCGCGCCACCTTCCTCGCCTCCTCGAAGGCGCTCGAGCGCACGCCGGCCCGGCTCAAGCGCTCGATCTTCAACTCGATCCTCGCCCCCCACGACATGACGAGCGTGCAGGCGGGAGACATCGAGGCGGTCCACGCCGTCACCACCGCCAAGGTGTTCGAGCAGCAGCTCGTCCACGTCGAGGGCCAGACCGACATCCTCACGATGGGCCTGCCCTACATCTGCCCTTACAACGTGAACTCGATCATGAACCCGATCCTCGTGATGTGCCTCGGGCTCGGCTACTTCTTCAACCTCTACCGCAACAAGCCGCTGGTGCGGGAGGGGGGCGTGCTGATCCTCAGCCACCCCACGCCGTGGGCCTTCCATCCCGTCCACCACCCCAGCTACATCGACTTCTTCGAGCAGGTGCTCACCGAGACCACCGACCCGGTCGAGATGGAGAAGCGGTTCGAGAAGTCCTTCGCCGAGGACGAGTGGTACCGCCACCTCTACCGCACCGGCTACGCCTACCACGGCGTGCACCCCTTCTACATGTGGTACTGGGGCGCCCACGCCCTCGAGCACCTCGGCGGGGTCATCATCGTCGGCGGCGACACCCGGGCGGTGCGCCGCCTCGGCTTCAAGTCGGCGTCGACCCTGCGGGACGCCTTCGAGATGGCCGAGGACGTGGTGGGTCGCGACCCGTCGATCACCCACCTGCACGCACCGCCCCTGCTGGTCGCCGAGGTGTCGTGACGGTGCGGGTCCCGCGCCTCGGCCCCCGGTTCCGGTCCTTCCCCTTCACCGCGCCCACCGTGCCCGGCGGGGTCGAGCGGCTGCCGACCGAGCCCGCCTACGGCGTCCACTACGATACCGCCTACGCCCGCCGCCACCCGGCCCGCCTGGCCCGGGTCCTGTTCGTGGAGGGCCCGCTCCGCCTGGCCGTGGCCGGCCTGGCCGGGCCCGACCGGGTCGGCATCGACCGGCTCGACGGGCTGGCCGGGCCGGCCATCTTCGCCGGCAACCACCACAGCCACCTCGACGCGCCGCTCCTGCTCACGTCGATCCCGGAGCCCTGGCGCCACCACCTCGTCGTCGGCGCCGCGGCCGACTACTTCTTCGGCAACCGCGTCACTGCGGCCGCCTCCGCCGTCGCCCTCGGCGCGGTGCCCATCGAGCGGACGCGGGTGAACCGGCGCTCCGCCGACCAGTTGGCCGACCTGATCGCCGAGGGCTGGAGCCTGGTCATCTTTCCGGAGGGCGGGCGCAGCCCCGACGGGTGGGGCCAGGGCCATCGGGGCGGCGCCGCCTACCTGGCGTCCCGTGTCGGGGTCCCGGTCGTCCCCGTCCACATCCGGGGCACCGACCGGATCTTCGCCAAGGGCGACACCCGGCCCCGCCCGGGCCGCACCACCGTCACCTTCGGGAGCCCGATCCGGCCGGTCGAGGGCGAGAACACCCTCCGCCTGGCGGCCCGCATCGAAGCGGCCGTCGCCGCCCTGGCCGACGAGGCCGCGACCGACTGGTGGGGCGCCCGGCAGCGGGCCGCGGCCGGGACCACCCCGCCGCTCACGGGTCCGGCGGTGGCGTCGTGGCGCCGGGCCTGGGCGCTGGGCGACCGCCGCGGCCGCCGCCGGCGCACGGCGACCGCGGCGCGCTGGCCCGAGCGCTGAACGACGGCCCGGTCGCCTGGCGCGGGAGGCGAGGACCCGGTCGATCCGGCCGCGGCGGGCTCAGCGGGCGGCGGGCACCCCGCCGTCCGGACCGGCAACCTCGGCGGCGGCTCGTCCAGGGCGGGCCGACGTCACGCCCTGCCGGCGGGCCCGGTGCGCCCGGGCGGCCTGGCGCTGCTCGGCCCGGTGACAGCCCCGCCAGGCCCACAGGCACAGGCGGTCGAGCGCCTCGGACGGACCCTCGATGGCCCGGGCCACTCGCCGCCACGCGGCCGGGCTCACGGGCGGCCCGGACGGAGCCCACGCTCCGTCGTCTTCGAGAACGATGAGTCCACGCTCCGTAGTTCTCCGTCTCG